>JACPYA010000027.1 GCA_016196295.1 Candidatus Peregrinibacteria bacterium
CTATGCCGTTACTTCTCCATTGTCCTAGCGATAAAGCGGAGCCGTGGATCATCGCGGATATAGTCGAGGAAAGGATCGCAGCCGGCGTCCCGCCCGAGGAAATCGCCGTTTTCACGCAGAAGAATAAAGAGCTTCCTCCGCTCTACGAAGTGCTGCGCGCGCGCAAGATCCCCGTTCAGATGACGGGCAAGGTGGATTTATTGCAGCACCCTTTAGTGTGCCAAGCCATTTCGATTTTGGAAGCAGTTAATACGCTTACTGACAGTGCGATCGCAGCGGCGGTGGCATGCGCATGCTTCGGCTGTCACCCGGCAGATCTCGGCAGAGTCTTCCAGCTGAAGCGGGACGCCTCCATTCCCCAGCCCCTTCCTCCGGGGGAGGAAGGGGAGGATGCCAAACTGAAAAGACAGAATAGCGTTTCTCTTTATCGCTTGCTCCTCGAGTTTGATGTGCCCGGAAGGAAAGATCCGGTGGAACTGCATGATCGAAAGGCATTCTTACATGCACGCGATGTTCTCATCGATTTGCATCAGAAGCTCCCGTCACGGACGATTGTGGAGACACTTGAACGAGTCATGAAGGATAGTGGTTTGATTGGAGATGTTTTTGTTAGCCCACCCCCATCCCCCAACCCCTTCCCCCGACCCCACTTTGCCGAGGCTACGAGGGGCAGGTGGGGGAAGGGGAGTGCAGAAACAAAAAAACAAACAAAACATTCCCTTCCCCCGACGGGGGAAGGGTTAGGGATAGGGGTCCCTGTGGAGAAGCGAACAACAATGGATCCTTTAGACATTGCCGCCCTTCAGGAATTCTTCGACCGCGTGAAGTACCGTGCATATGAACAATCCAGCTTTAGTTTCGAGGTCTTCATGAATGACCTGGAGTGCCATCGCAATCCCGACTATAGCGATCTTCGCATGACGTACGACGTGCCTCACCTGAGCGAAAAAGGCGTGCAACTCCTCACGGCGCATCGTAGCAAAGGACTGGAGTTCCACACGGTCATTCTCGCAAACTTCCGCGATCGCCACTGGGATAAGAAATTCACACCCGGCGGCGTCGCGCTTCCGGAGGATTTACTCTTTGGTTGGGAGAAGGATCAGAAAGCATTCGAGAAGTCCCAAGACGAACGAAGAGTGGCGTACGTCGCGATGACGCGCGCGAAGAAGGAACTCATCATGACGTGCCCGAAGGAGCTCACGTCCGGCGACAAACTGAAATCTGTCTCGCCGTCTGCATTCTTCGCGGAAGCAGGCACACCCCCCTACGCTGAAGCTTCGGGGGGCAGGCTTCCGGAGGAACATGCGGAGATGAAGGATCCCGAGAAAGCCTCGACGCTGCTCTTGAAACCTCCGCGCGAGATTGATGCGGAGTTTCGAGCGTTTCTTCTCCATCGACTCAAAAATTTCTCGCTTTCTGCGACCGCGCTGGAGCACTTTCTGGATGACCCGCAGAAGTTTCTGGAGCTCGATCTCCTGCAGCTTCCACAAGCCAAGAAATCAGAGTTCGCGTACGGCAATGCCGTCCACGATGCGTTGAAAAAATGGGCGCTCAAGAGACAGGAAGGAATTGTCCTGAAGGAGCCGGAGTTTATAACGGCGTTCGAGGAGTACTTATTCCACCGCGAGACGCTGACGAAAGGAGAGTACGCGCGACTGAAAAAACTTGGAGAGGAATGTTTGCCGCGGTACTACCGAGAACGTCTCAGCACCGGCAATCCGTTCATTCACAGCGTGGAGTACCCGATCACCGTGCGGGTGAATGACATTCCTCTCAAAGGAAAGATCGATCGCCTGGACATCGCGGCGCCGGACAGCAAGCGCGCGACGGTCATCGACTACAAAACAGGACGGCCGAAGACCGAGAATGAAATCCGCGACGGGAGTTACTTTAGGCAGCTTACGTTCTACGCGTTGCTTCTCGAGCACGCCATGCCGTTCCTGGAACCGGAGGCATTCCTTCTCGATTTCATCGGGGAGGGGAATGAAGCGCCCGTCATTCGAGGCTTTCAGATCGCAAATCAGCAGAAACGAGATCTAGAAGGCATTATTGAGGCCGTGTGGGCCAAGGTTCTTGCGCTCGATTTCACGCCTCTCTAGGCTGCCCGCATGTTGATCGGAACCGAACCTATTTCGGACTTCGGCACATTGAAGGAAGCTCAGCGCGATTGCGAAAAACAGCAGGGAGTGGAATGGCTGGAAAAATGGGTTGGAAGAGGATCGATCGCCGTATCAGCCGTTGGGTCTTTCGCACTGGGCCACTTCGAAATCCAAAATGGCATCGATCCTGGGAGGGCAGTGGCCGCTCAAGCAGTCATGTGGGGTTTTCCGGCTCTCCTCCGTTATGAACTAAATTCTGAGAGAGAGGATGTGCTCGAGCGCATCGCACATATCCGCAAACGCATAGGGGATTTTGTGCTCCGCCGCACTGGAGCCTTCGAGCGTCATCAAATTTCGGAAATGGGCATCAATGTCAGTGATGCCGTGTCCGCGGTGCTCACACCGGAGACGAAAGAACATAAGCATTCCGTTCTGCAAAAAATTCTCAAGATTTCCGTGGAAGCCGGGCATCAGCTGGGTGCGGCTCTGTCAGCTATGCTCTAAAGTCTCGTTCAGAGCATCTCGAAAGTGTGTGAGCGCTCGACCACGATGACTCGTACTATTTTTTTGTTCAATGGATAGCGCTGAGAATACAGCATTTTGCCCATCGGTCTTGAAACATGCGGAGATCGGAAGCCCCGGTACATAATCGGCCTCGAGCGTCTCGGTGATCACGCCATCGCATGTTCCTTCAAAGAGATGTTCCTTCCCGTGTTTATCGATGTAACAGAGCACGCAGACAAATCGCGCGCGCTTGTCTTTCTCTTTCTTCATCCGTTTCAAGAAGTAGTCGATCCATTCCTTATCGGAAGCCTGCGGTCCTGCTCCCCAGCGACGCGTGTGGATGCCCAGTTCTTTTTTCAACGCTTCGACGATGATGCCGCTGTCATCAGCGAGCGTGGGGAGTCCTGTTCGATCAAAATAAAATCGAGCTTTTTGGATGGCGTTGGCTTCAAAGGTGTCGCCGGTTTCATGAGGAGTATCTTCGATGTAATGCAGGTCTAAAGGATTGATAATTTCAATGGGAAGATCTCTTAAACACTCTTGTATTTCGAGAATCTTTCCTCGATTGGTTGTTCCAACAACAAGTGGGGGATGTTGATCTGGAAAGCACAGGCCGGTGGTAAATCGATGCCGGTCGCTTGGTTTATTGATCGATGAAAACACATAATCTTCCGGTTTTTCGCAGAGGCCGGCTTTCACGGGATTTTGGTAAATATAATGGGTCATTGTATGAAGTTGTTGGATGGAATGAATAATCATGTCATGGAAGCCATGTTGCCAAAGAGAATCACCAGAAATCGTAGGGCCGAAATATTTCGGCCCTACGGATTCATGAATTTTTTGTGAAATAGTTCTTTTGAGATATTGCATGCATTGACTCAGGGATTTGCCATGGGGACAGATGGCAAGATGTACATGATCCGGCATGATGACATATTCTATTAGCCAAAAATCTCCTCTCTTTTGATAATTCCTTATAATTCCTTCAGCAATTTTTGCGTTTTCCTTGTCCGAAAAAAACGGGGTTCGATCTTTTGTAACAGTTGTCACAAAGAATGCGGTTCCATCTTGTCCCAGATGAATTCTCGGGGGTCTCATGAAGGAATTGTGCATTATACGGACGTCTTCTCCATATAGATCTTCCTGGCCTTCGCCCCATCCGCGGGCCCGATAAGGCCTTTTTCTTCCATGATATCGAGGAGGCGTGCCGCACGTGCATAGCCGACTTTCAGCTGCCGCTGGAGGAGGCTGGCGGACGCTTTGCCGGAGGCTTGCACGACCCGGACAGCCTCGAAGAAGAGGTCATCGCCGCCGTTGTCGTCCGCCTCCAGGTCGATCTGCGCGTAGGGGCGATCGAGCCCTTCGTCGTCACTTTCTTCACCACCTTCGCCCTCTGCTTGGTCCGCAAGCCCGATCTGCTCCGTGATCTTCCCGCCACCGGCGATCTTTACCGCGTTGATGACGCGCTCGGTTTCCTTCGTGCTGACGAAGATGCCTTGGATGCGCACCGGGTTCTGCGTCGCCGCGGTCATGTAGAGCATGTCGCCTTTGCCGAGGAGGTCTTCCGCTCCGATGCCGTCGAGGATGGTGCGGCTATCGACCGAGGAGACGACGCGGAAGGCGATGCGGGTGGGAATGTTTGCCTTGATGAGACCGGTGATGACATCGACGCTCGGGCGTTGCGTGGCGATGACGAGGTGCATGCCCGCGGCGCGCGCCATCTGGGCGATGCGCGAGATCATCATTTCCGTGTCCCTCCTGTACTGGCGCATCATGAGGTCCGCGAGCTCGTCGATGACGATGACGACGCGGGGGATGACGCTTGATTCCTCCATTTGCTTTTCGTTGTACTCATCGATGTTGCGGACCCCTGCTTCCGAGAAGCGGTGGAGCCGCCGTCCCATTTCCGCGACGGCCCAGCGAAGCGCTTGGAGTGCGCGCTCGGCCTCCGAGATCACGGGAGTCAAAAGGTGGGGAATGCCGTCGTACGGCATGAGCTCGACGCGCTTCGGGTCGATCAAGATGAACTTCAGCTCATGCGGCGCGTTCTGGTAGAGGAGCGCCGTGAGGAAGACGTTCATACAGACGGATTTTCCGGAGCCCGTGGCACCGGCGATCAATAAGTGCGGCATGTGGTCGAGGCTATCGACGATGGCCTCGCCGGAGACGTCGCGTCCCATCGGGAGGGTGAGCGAGGATTTGCTCTGCACGAAGGAGGGGGACTCGAGAATTTCCTTCAAGTGCACGATGGTGCGCTTGGTATTCGGCATCTCGATGCCGACGAGGGACTTCCCCGGGATCGGCGCTTCGATGCGCAGGCTCGGGGCCGCGAGCGCGAGCGCGAGGTCATTCTTCAGGCTGCCGATTTTGCTGAGGCGCACGCCCTCGGCGGGCTCCAGCGTGAACTGCGTGACGGTCGGGCCGGGACGCGCGTCGCGGACGGCGACTTTGATCTCAAATTCTTCCAGCTTCTCCTCGATCAGCTTTGCCTGGCGCTTGAGTTCCTCGTCATTCACCGTGAGTTCGCTGTGCGCGGTATCAAGGAGGTCGAGGCTCGGGAACGTCCACTCCTCGAAGCGCGTATCTTTCATCTCCATCACGTCTCTCAGTTTCTTCATGGCCTTTTCGCGCGCTGCTTTCTCCGCCTTCACCTTCGCCTGCGCGAACGCGGGGCGGACGATATTGAGCTCCGGCGGCTCGGTATCTTGTTCCACCAAATCCTCGTCATCTTCGTTCGTCTCCTCATCCTCTTCATCGTTCTCCACGACCTGCATCCTGCGCGTGCGCGGCGGCTTCACGAATTGCGGGCGTCTGCGGAAAATCAGGTTCTTGAGCTTCTCCGTATCCGGTTCGAAGGAGATCAAAAGTCCCACGAGGAACATGGCACCGAGGACCGTGTAGCCGACGGCGCGGCTGAGGAACAGCAAGAACGGCAAGCTCATCATGAAGCCGATCGCTCCCGCAAGCTCATCTCTGCGCGTGCCGATATCCTGGAGCGGCGCACCGAGGTGCATGAGCCCGAGGAAGGAGACGAGGCAGAGCGCGAGCCCGAGGGTGCGCTTGAATTCCAATTTCTGCTCCGGCGCGAAGAAATTCAAAATGCCGCCGGAGGCGAGCACGATCGGGAAAATGAGCTTCCACGAACCGAAGAAGAACGTCAGGAATTGGTTAATGGAGTTTCCGACGATGCCGGCGCGTCCTTTGATGACGAGGAAGAAGAGGACGGCAAGGCAGATCTGGATGGTTCCGTTGATGATGGTGCGGGTGGAGGACTTGAGCTCCAGGAGGGGCTCGGATTTCTTGGCTCGTCTTCGCGTTGTTTTTCGTCGGTGTCGAGGCATTGGCCAGGATTGTAGCTGGAATTTGTACCAATGTGCAGCGTCTGTTTTGCTCTTGTGCGAGCCCAATCTCGAATATCCTCTAAAATTTTAAGCCGCAGTCTAAGTCTTTCTCCTGCAAGATTTTCTTTCTGCATCAATCGTTCCTTAGTTGGGAGGACACGCAGTCGCTCCAGCGTTTGAAGGATAACTCCTGTGGCTCTCGCTACTGCTGCATCGAAGCGATGAATATCTTTCCGGTCTCGAGCCATTCTATGTGTGCTGACGATCGAAGAAAGTACCCTGCTTCTCGGCATCGTCGCGTCGAGAATTTCTTGATTGCACATTTCTTGCAGTGTCGGTTCGACGAGATCGTTTGGAATGAGCGTTCTTCGTATGATTCTCTCCAACCGTTTTCTGTCGATTGTCTGGTTACCGCGAAGTTCCGCTTCCTGCATCTCAATATGGATCTCGCTGATCAACCTGCTTTGGTGCTGTGTGAGACTCGTACTCATGGATCTTTCATTGGTGAAGAAACGCCGCTTCCTTTACACTCTGGACGTGAAGACTCTGATTTTCGGTTCCAAAGGCTACCTCGGCCAGCAATTTCTGGGTGTCTACCCGGACGCCGCGACCCCGAGCGGAAATATCGCGGACAGGGCTTTTGTCAGCCGCGTTCTCGATGAAGTCCGTCCGGACGTCGTCATCAACGCCGCGGGGAAAACCGGGCGACCGAACATCGATTGGTGCGAGGACCACAAGCACGAGACGATCGAGGCGAACATCACGGGTCCGCTCGTGCTGCTGGAAGAGTGCGCGAATCGCGGGATCTACTGGGTGCACCTCGGCTCCGGTTGCATCTACCAGGGCGATGGTTCGGCTTCGCTTCCGTCGCGGCTCGGCCGCGCCGAGACGGGCACCACAGGCAATGGCGGCAGAGGATTTTCCGAGGAGGATCCGCCGAATTATGCCGGGAGTTTCTACTCGCGCACGAAGGCGTGGATCGATCAGATCCTGAAAGATTTTCCCGTTCTGAATCTCCGTCTGCGCATGCCGTTCGACGGCTCCAAAAACGAGCGCAATTTGATCACGAAACTCATCAAGTATCCGACGGTCTTGGATGTCCAAAATTCCATCACGTACCTGCCGGATTTTCTGAAGGTTGCGAAGAAGCTGATCGCCGACCGCGCGACGGGTACCTACAACGTCGTGAATCCCGGGTCCATCTCGCCCTACGAAATCATGGAGAAATATACGGAGATGGTCGATCCCGCGCACACGTTCAAGAGACTCAGGCTCGAAGATCTTTCGTCAGTCGCAAAAGCGGGGCGCAGCAATTGCATCCTCTCCACGAAGAAGATCGAATCTTTGCCTGTTAAAATGAAGCCCGTGAAAGAAGCTGTGGAGGAGGCGCTCGCTACAATCAATAATTATGAAAAAAAATGAAACTAGTCGTGGCACGGGCGTCCCGCCCGTGAATGTATCCGAGGGAAATCATGAGGCAATAACTATCCAAAAAAGGAGAGGAGCATATTTACCTCACTGGATGAGAGATCAGGCCACGTACGCTGTAACCTTTCGTTTATTTGATTCTCTCCCGAAACCTGTTCTGGAAGGCTTCATTGAGGAACGCAGTGAGATAGTGAAAATAGCCGAGCGTATGAAGAGAGAATTAACAAAACATGAGAGAAAGAGATTGCACGAACTGCATTCAGAAAAAATTGAGAAATATTTGCATGCAGGTCATGGTGAATGCTGGCTAAAAAATCCGGAAATCGCCAAGTTGGCACTCAATGCATTCCGTCACTTTGACGGAACCAGGTATCGGCTTATCTGTACATGTATCATGCCTCATCATGTTCATGTCATTGTTTCTCCATTTTCTGGTTTTGAGCTTCAAGATATTGTTCAGTCTTGGAAGTCTTTTACATCCAAAGAAGCGAATAAAATTCTGGGGCGGGCAGGACAGTTCTGGCAGCCGGAATATTACGATCATCTCGTTCGCGGTGAGAATGATTTGGCGCACGCAATCGAATATGTTTGGTATAATCCAGAGAAAGCGGGTTTGATAGGCTGGAAGTGGAGATGGAGGCAAGAACGGGGCCACGGGCAAGATGCCCGTGCCACGCTTTAGAGATTATTTCTTATAGCGCCACGGTCGCTCGAGTCGATCTTGGTCTTCCATGTGTCTGACGTCATCTTCCGAGGGAATGATCAATCCGGGATCGCTCTGATCGGGAAGAGGACTCACGCTCTGCTTCGAAGAGCGAGGAGTCTCTGAATGATCTTCAGACGGAACACCGGGGGTCTCGTGCAGGGTAACGGGCTTCCGCTCATTACCCTGCACGCGGATCGCCGGAGGTTTGCGAGGAGCTTTCGCTTCTTCAAGGTGGTGCTCATAGGTTCTATAGCCCGCAACAGCTGCGAGGAGAACGGCGAAGGCCAAACGCCAGCTGCGCATTTTCGAGTCGAGCTCTACATTTTTCGTCTCAAGCTCCAGGTTCCCTGCTCCTAGTCGCACGTTCTCTACAAGAAGTTTCTGATTTGCGTGGAAGAGGGATGTATTTCTGACGGATGCTTTCCCAAGCGCTTCTTCCTGTTCACGGATTCTCTGTCCCATTCCCTCGGCACCGGAAGATTGCGCGATTGCTCTCCAGAGGATTTCGAGGGCGGGACCTTTACCTGTGAGCCGTCGATCGAACTCCGCGGAATTCATTGCTTGGACTTTCTTTCCGAGCTGAAGGACTCCATCCGTCAGTTTTGGATTGAATGGTGGTTTTGTTGCATGGAAGGTCTCGAGCAACATAGAAAACTGCGTGTCGAAGTCTGCCACTTGCTCAGTTCTCTGTTCCATGATGGAGTGTATTATGAACCTTTTTATAGAAACTGCAACTTTCTGTGAAATTTTGCGAGAAGCCTTCTTTCAATGGCTTTTTAAGGTTGTCAAAGACTTGATTTTTGGCTTCTTGGCGCGGATAATGCTTCCTCGTATTTTATCTCCGCCATACTTCGTTCCCTCAGTACACGTGCGCATCTTTTCTTGGATCCGAGCTCACAAGTGGCTGACTGCGATCATCATCGTGGCGCTGCTCATTATAGGCGGCATCGTCGCGGCAGTCGCGAGTCCGAACCCGCCCGAATACGTGACGGCATTCGTCGAGCGCGGTGATCTGCGTCAGACCGTGGAGGGGATCGGCACGGTGATCTCGGAGCGCGATCTCGCGCTGCAATTTCCTCGTTCAGGTGTCGTCGATGTCGTGCTTGTAAAAGAAGGAGACATCGTGAAGGCGGGGCAAACCCTCGCGCGGCTGCGTGCGGGCAGCGAAGCTGCCGACGTCGCCTCGGCGGCCGCTCGGCTCGCATCGGCCGAGGCCGACTTGCGTGCGCTCCGGGAGGGGAATCGTCCCGAGGACATCGCCATCGCCGAGGCGCAGCTGGAAAACAGCCGCGCGCAGCTCGCCTCCGCTCGTGAATCTCTGGAAACGGCGGAAGAGAGCCTTCGTTCTTCCCAGGAACAAATGGAAGCCTTGGAATCCGAAGCGGACATCAACGCTTCCGGTGAGCGCGCCGTCGCGATGAGTTCCATTGCTTCGGAGATCGCGGCGGGGGAGTCCGCGCTCTCGTCCGTCGAGACCGTGTGGGACGATCCCAATGTGCAAGACGCCGTGATCAAGTCCGAACCCGCGCAATATGACCGCGTGCGCCAGCAGATCGGCGGGGCTCGCACGCTGCTTCAACATGCGCGCGATGCCGCAACGACGTGGAATGATCCAACCAGTGCGGCGCAGGAAGCGCGCCGAGCGCTCGCTGCGACCTCCGACGTCGTGCGTCTTGCCTTCGACACGGTGAGCGCTCTCCCGATCACCGCCTACTTCACCGACGCCAAGAAAGAGCAGCATAAGACGTCGCTCGCTAACGCGCGCGCAAGTACGGAGAATGCGATTCGTGGCGTGGAAGGGGCCGTGAAGAGCTTGCGGGACGCTTCAGCGTCCTACGACACACGCATCACGTCCGAAGAGTCGGCTCTGCGCAATGCCGAAGGAGCGCGCGACAAAGCGCTCGCGGACATCCGCACCTTCGAAGCGGCCCTCCGAACGGAGCAAGCACAGCTCGACCTCACGCGTGCAGGTTCCCGTCCCAGCGACATCGCGGCGGCGGAAGCCCGCGTGCGCGAACAGCGCGCGGCGGTCGCGAGAGCATCCGCCTCGTACCGCGACATGGTGCTGACGGCTCCCATCGACGGGACGGTGACGGATGTCGCTGCAAAGATCGGCGAGTTCACGCCCTCGGGCCCCTTCCTTACGATGCTCGGCGACACGCCGTACCGCATCGAGCTCTTCACGTCCGAGATCGACATTCCGAAAGTACGCCTCACGCAGTCGGGCTCGGTCGAGCTCGATGCGTTCCCGGATGTGCACTACAAGCTGCGCGTCAGCGAGATCGATCCCGCGGCGACCGATCGAGACGGCGTGCCCAAGTATCGCGTGAAGCTCGACTTCGTCTACCCGCACGATGAATTCAAAGTCGGCATGACCGGCGACGCGGAGATCATCACGGGAGAGCGCATCAATGTCATCAGCGTGCCCCGCCGCGGCGTGCTGCGCGGCGAGACTGGCGATTACGTGCGCGTATTGCAAGACGATGGGGCCGTCGTCGAGAAGCCGGTCCGCATCGGGATGGAAGGGGAGACGGGCAACGTGGAAATGTTGAGCGGCATTGCCGAAGGCGAAACCGTCATCCTCCTCATTAAAGAATGAATGAATGTTGAATATTGAATGTAGGAAATTCCAATATTCAACATTCCACATTCAACATTCTGCATTCATCCATGCCTCAGATTCCACTCATGCAAACCCGCGGCCTCCACAAGTCTTATTTCAACGACGGACTCGAGACACCCGTCCTCTTCGACGTGAACCTCGTCATCGAGAAAGGAGAATTCGTCGCGATCATGGGGCCCTCCGGTTCCGGCAAATCCACCCTCATGCACATCCTCGGCTTCCTCGATCATCATACGAAGGGGGAGTACCTCTTCCAGGGTGAGCCGACGCAGCGCATGACGGACGATGCCCTGGCAAAGATCCGCGCGACGCGCGTGAGCTTCGTCTTTCAAGCATTCAATTTGCTGCCGCGGACGACCGTCCTCGGAAATGTCATGCTCCCGCTCCTGTACCACCCGACGATTCCGCCGAGCGAACGCCATGATCGAGCGCTCAAGGCGATCGAGACCGTCGGCCTCATGGATCGCAAAGATTTTTACAGCAGCCAGCTCTCCGGCGGCCAGAAGCAGCGCGTCGCGATCGCGCGTGCGCTCGTGACGGAGCCGGACGTGATTTTCGCCGACGAGCCGACCGGGAACCTGGATTCAGCCTCCGGCATTCAAGTGATGGAAGCCCTCCAGACCCTCCACGATCACGGTCATACGATCATCCTCGTGACGCACGAGAAGACGACCGCGGAGCACGCGGAGCGGATCATCCGCATCAAAGACGGGCGCATCGAGTCCGATACGAAAGAATTCAAGCGCGTGATCGCCACGAAGAATGCTTCCCTTAAGTAACCATGGCTACATGGACTCATTGTTACATTGTTCGCAGGCGATTCGCCGAGTGCTTTCTGTATCAATCATATCTACGATGCTTTGCTAACAATGTAACCATGTAACAATGCGTATCGATGATCTCTTCGACACGGCTATTCGCGGAGTGACCACGAACCTCACACGGTCCTTCCTCACGATGCTCGGCATCATCATCGGCGTTGGCTCCGTCATCCTCATGAGCGCCGTGGGAGCCTCCATGAAGGGCGTGATTCTCGGCCAGGTGAGCAGCCTCGGCGCGAAGAGCATGGTGATCTTCCCCGGACAGGAAGAGGGCGGCGCGCAAGCCGTGATGACGGGGTTCGACAGTCTCACCTTCGACGATCTCGAGGCACTCGAGAAACTTCCATCGATTTCCAATCTCGCGCCCGCAATCTTCATGAGCGGCAAGGCATCGTACAATCGCGAAGAAGCGACGCCCCAAGTGATCGGCGTCACGGAGGAATTCTTCCGCAATCAGAACGTGGAGGCGCAGATCGGGCGCCTGATCGATAGTGCCGACGATGAAGGGGGACGTTCCGTCGCGCTGCTTGGCTCCGAAACGGCGGAGGAACTCTTCGGCGAGATCAACCCTCTCGGCAAGCGGGTCCAGGTGGGCGACCACACCTTCACGGTCATCGGCGTAGCGAAACCCCTGGGCGCCCAGTTCTTCCAGAGCGCCGACAATCGCATCTACGTGCCGTTCAAAACGTCGCAGGACATCACCGGACAGAAGTACATAAATCAGATCACGATGCTTGCGACGGATAGCTTCGACCTCGCATTTGCGGATGTCCGCTACCTCTTGCGACAGCGCCATGGGATCTCCGTTCCCAGCGATCATCCCGTGCAGGATCAACACGAAAAAGACGACTTCATCGTCCATTCGTCGGAGGAAGCCACCACCATTCTCGGTTCGGTGTCACTTGGCCTCACGCTCTTCATCACGACCATCGCCGCGATCTCGCTCATCGTCGGCGGCATCGGTATCATGAACATCATGCTCGTCTCCGTGAAGGAGCGCACCCGCGAGATCGGGCTTCGCAAAGCCGTCGGTGCGCGTGGGCGGGACATCCTCTTTCAATTCCTCACGGAAGCGGTGCTCCTCACGACCATCGGCGGCATCATCGGGCTCCTGATCGGCCTCTTCCTTGCGTGGATCATCGCATCCTTCGTGACAAACATCCTCTCGACGTACGTTTTTGCGATCTCTCTTCCCTCCATCCTCGCGGCGCTCGCGATGGCCGGCGGTACGGGTCTGATCTTCGGCATTTCTCCCGCACGCCGCGCCGCCAAACTCCCCCCCATGGAAGCACTCCGTTACGAATAATCCCAGCGCCCTCTCTCATGTTCTATCAAGACCTCCTCCACTCGGCTCTCGGTGGCATCGCCGCCAATAAACTGCGCAGCATCCTGACGATGCTCGGCATCATCATCGGCGTGGGCTCCGTCGTGCTGATGGTCTCACTCGGCAATACGTTCCAGACCTACATCCTCATGCAGATCGAGAGCGTCGGCGGGGGCAACTCGCTCGAGATCTACCCGAAGGGCTTCGAACAGTTCGGCGGCGACCTCGGCTCGCTCACGTACGAGGACTTCGAGGCAGTCGATCGGCTCACGACGACGGAGCGCGTGACGCCGGTGATCATCGTGAGCCAGGGCGTGCACTACGGAAACGAAGACCTCACGCCGTTCACGTTCGGCGCGTACGACGTGTTCTTCGGCAATTACGGGATGAAGCTCGATCGCGGGCGCCTGCTCGACGAGAATGACGAGAGGGGAGCGAAGAATGTGACGGTCATCGGCTCCGCAACGGCGGAGGATCTCTTCGGCGACGGCGATCCTCTGGGGCAGCGCATCGCGATCGGGCCGGAGACCTTCACGGTCGTCGGTCTCCTGGAGCCTTTTGAATCCGCGCTCCTGCAGCAGCTCAACGAAGCCGTCGTCCTTCCTTTCAGCACGGCACGCGCGCTCACGGGGCAGAAGCACATCAGCTACATCATCCTGAAAACAGTCGGCGATCCTCTGCTCGCAAAGCAGGATGTGACCGCGGCCCTGCGCCAGCAACACCGCATCGACAATCCCGAAGATGACCCCGACAAAGACGACTTCATCGCGCGCGGGTCAGATCAAATCACCGGCATCATCGGCACTGTGACGCTCGGGCTCACGGTCTTCCTCTCACTCGTCGCGGGCATCTCGCTCCTCGTCGGTGGCATCGGGATCATGAACATCATGCTTGTCTCCGTTACCGAGCGCACCCGCGAGATCGGGCTTCGCAAAGCCGTCGGCGCACGCAAGCGAGACATTCTTCTGCAATTCCTGCTCGAAGCCGTGTTCCTCACGCTCAGCGGCGGCCTCGTCGGCATCCTTGGCGGGGGACTGCTCGGCTGGCTGATCGCCCAGGCGGCCTCCGGCTTCCTCGGGCAATTGGACTTCGTCCTCTCCGCCTCCGCGGTTCTCCTCGCAGTCGGCATGGCGGTCGGTACGGGCCTCGTGTTCGGCATGTATCCGGCGAAGCGGGCGTCGAACTTGAGCCCGATGGAGGCGTTGCGGTTTGAGTGATCGCCCCCCCAAAAAAACGTCATGAGCAGGAACATGTATCCGGTGTGCGAGGCGGGGAGGTGCGTGTTACAGGAAGGCCTGCAGTGAAGAATCGGAGTCCGAGCAGAATTTCTTTGACTTCTTCGGGAGATTCTCAAGAATGCAAGGCGAGTTAGGCGTTTCGGGATTTGGTTGGTCCGCTTGAAAGGAGGTGCTTAACTTTTGAGGTCAGGGCACGGTTCCTCTTACACCCCGCTCTGACCTCTTTTTTCGAAAAAACCGCGGCCCCGCAAGGCGGGGCTGCGGTGAGAGAATGCTGATTAGTACGAACCGACGTTCAGGAGCGATTCGCTGTAGGAGTCCGGGTCCTCCGTGAATCCGTTTGCGCCGTCCTGCTCGAAGCCGTCATTCACGAGCGCGTCACGCACCGCGGCCACGTCGGATGCGTTGCTCGGGTTGCCGTGCGATGCGATGTACAAGGCCGCTGCGCCGGCGACATGCGGGCTCGCCATGCTTGTGCCGCTGATCGTCGCGTACTTGCCGCCTTTCCAGGTAGACGTGATGCACACGCCCGGCGCCGCGATATCGACGACGTAGCCGTAGTTGCTGAAGTTCGCGAAACTGTCATCGGTGTCGCTGCGGCAGGTCGGGCTCGCGCCTCCGCCCGGCTGGCCGTTGAAGTCGGCGATGGCGGAGACGGTGATCACTTTCGGATGATTCGCCGGGCTGAAGCTCTGCGCGTCCGCGCTCGAGTTGCCCGCGGCGACCGCGTAGACGACACCCGCGTCGATCGAGCGATCGAGAGCGGCGTTCAGCGCCGAACTCTGGCACTGACAGCCGAGGCTCATGTTGGCCACTTCGATCTCGTTTGCGTGGGCTGTGACGTAGTCGATGCCCTTGATGATGTCGGACATTTTCCCGGAACCGTTGCGATTGAGCACCTTCACCGACCAGATGCGCGCGCCCGGAGCGACCCCGACGACGCCCGCAGAGTTGTCCTTTGCGCCGATGATGCCGGCGACGTGGGTGCCGTGGCCGTTCAAATCGTCTTTCGACGCATCCGTCGAGTACTTCACCTGCTGCACGACGTTTAAGTCCGGATGGCTCTTCTGCACGCCCGTGTCCAGCACCGCGACGTCTACATCGACGCGGTTGTCCGATCCGTTGATGTTCGCCGTCGGGCTCGCATCGGCTTCGATGCGGTTGATGCCGGTGGGAAGAGACTGCACCGAAACAACCGGAGAGGATTTGTGCCTGAATGCGTAGACAACGAAGTCCGGTTCGATCACTTCGACGCGGGAGTCCAGTTTCAGCGCTTCCACTTGGGCAGCATCGAGCGTGAGCGCCATGCCCTTGATCCGCTCGTAGAGTTCTTTCTTCTGACTGAGTTTGTGCTGGCGGATGAACTCCTCGATGTCGCCGAGTTCTCCGATGTTCTCTTTGAAGATCACGATGTACTGGCCCGGGACGGCTTCGGAAGCGACGACCGCCTGATCGGCGAAGTCCGTCGCGCTCTCATCGGCGCTCACGGCGGGGAGGAACCCCATCATCGACGCGAGCAGCGTGGCGTAGGCCATCATGCGTGCTGAACCTTTGAACATAGAAAAAAATGATGAAAGAAACAAAGCGTCGGAACGGTACTTGTCGATTTTTTCATGTCAAAAAAAAGTCCAGATAAAATCATTGGACGTGAAAGTTTTGCCTATCTGTCGCGCCTGTTCCTCTTTGTACTCTTTTCTTTCCAAGAATCCATTGCACACCACTGTGATCTTGATAGCAAGATCTCTCCTGTAATTTTAGAACATCGATTCCCAGCCCGTCATCCTTGCTCATTCATGGCCTCCCTCGAAAAATATTACAGCTATCTTGTGCATTTTTTGTATTCCTGATGCCAGAAACTTGCTCTTGTGTTCAGACGAGCCGCTCCTAGGATAGGGGAATATTCCCCTCCGTACTATGATTTTGCGTGTTGTCCATGCCCGCGAGAGCCGCAAGGCGATGAGTATTCTTTCGGGTGCCGGTCTTCTCTTCTCCATGCTCTTCCTCGGTGGCCAGAGCGTTCTCGCCGTCGGCGAGACCTGTAACGGCCTTCCCGCGACCCAGGTCGGAACGAGCGGCGTCGATCTCATGGAAGGAACGACGGGCAACGATGTGATCGTCGCGCTCGGGGGAATCGATACGATTCACGGCAATGGAGGGAACGATACGGTCTGCGCGGGGGATGGCAACGATGTCGTCGTCACGGGGTCCGGAAACGACTGGGTCGATGGAGGCAATCAGAATGACAATATCGACGTGGGAGACGGCCACGACACGGTTTTCGGGGGCAGCGGCAATGATCATATTGAAGGAGGTGATGGCAACGACGTCATCTACGGGGAGAACAATGACGACAATATCGACGGAGGGGACGGTGACGACGAGATCCACGGCGGCAACAACGAGGACACGATCGAAGGAGGCGACGGCGACGACCGGCTCTTCGGGGACAACCACGCGGATACCATCGACGGTGGCAACGGCAACGATCTCTGCGATCTCGGAGCGAACGGACTCCTGAGCATCCGCTGCGAAGCAACGGGAGCCGGCATCATCACGATCATCAAGGATGCGATCCCGGACGGGGCGCAGGACTTCAACTTCACCGGCGGACTCGGTGCGTTCTCCCTGGATGATGACGCGGACGGGACGCTGCCCGCAAGCATCGTATTCAACAAACCGGCAGGCAGCTACGGCGTGCAAGAGAGCGCCCTTCCTGCGGGCTGGTCGCTCGTCGATATCACATGTTCGGATGCCGAGAGCGTGATCGACGAGGGCAACGCCTCGGTCTTGATCGACCTCGACAACGGCGAGAGCGTCACCTGCACGTTCGTGAACGAGCAGAGCGTCTGTGGAGACGGCGTCGATAGCACGGGCGAAGAGTGCGATGATGGCAATGTGACCCCCGGTGACGGCTGCGATGCAGTGTGCCATGTGGAGTTCTGCGGCGACGGATCGATCAACGACAGCGGCACCGAGCAGTGTGACGACGGCAACGCGGCTTCCGGCGACGGCTGCACCGCGGCCTGTCTCGATGAATTCTGCGGGGATGCCGTGACGAACGACAACGGCTCCGAGCAGTGCGACAACGGCGCCGGCAATTCCGACACGCTCCCCAATGCTTGTCGTTCGGACTGTCAGAACGCTGTCTGTGGAGACGGCGTCCAGGACAACGGCGAGGTCTGCGATGACGGCAACCAGGACAATGGCGACGGCTGCACGAACACCTGCACGGTCTCCTCCTGCGGCAACGGCGTCACGGAGGGAGGCGAAGAGTGCGACGATGGCAATCAGAACAACGAAGACAGCTGCTTGAACCAGTGTCTGCTTCCGTACTGCGGCGACGGCCAGGTCCGTGACGGCGAAGATTGCGACGACGGCAACATCGGCAATGCCGACGGATGTTCGTCTTCCTGCGAAGAGGAAGACGGCTTTGACTGCGACGACGATGATGGCGGCCCGAGCGTCTGCGAGTCCGAGTGCGGCGACGGGCTGCGCGTCGGAGCCGAGGAATGTGATGACGATAATGACGACGATGGTGACGGCTGCTCCGCGCTCTGCGAAGAAGAGGAGGGCTACATCTGCCAAGAGCCGAACGCCGGCGCGCCAAGCGTCTGCGCGACGCAGTGCGGGGACGGCAAAGTGACGAGTGTCGAACAGTGCGACGACGGCAACACGGCAAACGGCGACGGATGCTCCAACACGTGCGCGGAGGAGTCCGGTTGGACATGCTCGGAGACGGCTCTGCCGCCTGCGGCACTTCCGGGCCCGAGCTCCTGTTCGACGATCTGCAATGACGGCGTGCTCACGGGACCGGAACAGTGCGAGGACGGCAATGTCGCCCCGGGTGACGGCTGCTCTGCGACCTGCCGCTTCGAGACGAGCAGTTCTTCCGTCAGCTCCGCAGGATCTTCCGAAGGAGCATCGTCCGACGGAGGAGCGTCTGAGGGCAGCGCGAGCAGCGCTGCGAGCGGTGGAGGAACAAGCAGCGCCGGCAGCACCGAGGTCTCGGGACTCAGCGTGCCGGACAGAAATCCCGGCGAAGGCAAGACCCGCGGGCACGAGACGCACGTCTTGAACGCCGCGGCAAACGAACTCTTCTCGAGACGGTTCGCAAACGGTGACGTCGCTCCCGGAGCGTTCGGAGGCGGAGACGACATTCCTCTGACGGCGGGCGAGAAAGATCTGCTCTGCAGCATGCAGCGCGCCCTGCCTCGATTCGCGGATGGGATCATCCTCGACTGGCTCAGCGGCCACATCGGCAATCTTCTCAGTCGCGAGCCTGCCATGATCCGCGAGGCGCTCCTCGATATCGATCTCTGCAGCGACTACACGGCCTACCGGCCGTCACTCTACGGGTTTGACGCCGTGCCGAAGCTGCCGGAGCGACCTGCAAAACCGATCTGGGTCGCATCCGATGGGTTGCCGTGGTCCAAGACGAATGATCTCTGGAACCTCTGCGTTCGCAATCCACGCCTCGTGACGGTCGCGGACATCCGCGCCAATCCGGATCGTGACGATCGCGGCCGGCCGCTGACCTGCAGCGACTACGCCTTCGATGTGCCACCCGGACAAGGCCGCGTGCTAGAACGGAAGCTTGTAAGAGATTCTGATACGTAAAAAAGGCCCGGTCCTCGAAAAGGATCGGCCTTTTAATGACTCCTTACCCTCGATGCTCTTCAATAAACTCTATCGGATGCACCGTGTGTCGCTCAGCTTCCTCTTCCGCGGGGATGGAAGATGGTGCGTAAGGGATGTGCTCACGTTCGCCCGGCTGTCCGCGGTCGATCTGCAAATGGAGGTGCGGACCGCTCGTGTTGCCCGTGAGGCCGACCGTGCCGATCGTCTGGCCGGCTCTGACGTCCTCACCTGTCTGCACGGATGCGGCATCGAGATGCGCGTAGACCGCATAGTAGGTGTCATCGCCGATGCGGTGTTCGATCACGACATACGTGCCGAGATTCTCTGTACGTTGCACTGCGTTCACGCGGCCGCCACCGATGCTCGCGATGGGCGTCTCGCGCGCGAGCTTCAAATCCACTCCCGGATGCCTGCCGGTGTATTCACCTGCATCGAGGTCATACGCGGAGAAGTGCCGGGTGGAGTAGAAGAGCTTCGTCGTGATCTCGTCGATGTGCGCGTTGCGATGTTTCAGGAGCAGCGTGAGTGGCGTCGTGAGCACGTCGAGGTCGTAGGCGGGGAACGACACGAAATCTTCTTGGCTCATTTCCCGGAAGGTTCTGTTCCACTCCTGCGGCGTGCGCATCGCGCCCCAGTTCGGAGCGTTCGGAACAGGATAGGTTGCCTGACCGAAGGCGGGGAATGGCGCGCCATGCCTCACCCCGACCGATCCCGAGATGAATCGATCGGGAATGACCGTGAGCAGCGGGGAGAGGTGCGTGACGATCTTCGGAAGACTCGGAAATGCAAAGGCGTTTCGAAGCATCCGAATCTCGCGTCTTCGTTCGACGCGTTCAATGAGGGTAAGCTGTCGGGGTCCGATGTCCGCGGTGTACGGTGCCTGAGACAGGGCGAGGATGCTTCCCAGAGTGATCCCCAGAGCCGACCCGACGAGGATCGGGAGGACATCTTTTCGATGCGCCTGGAGCCATGTTTTTGAGCGTTTGTTTGTTTTGGTCACAACAGGTAATTATAGCATATTTTATATATTTATGCCATTTTAGGTTTATTCCTGCTGTAAGCCAAAGTCTTTTATTCTTCGCCTTTATCCGGCTCTTTATCGCTCTCGATGTCAGCTTGCTTCACGAAGGTACGCATTTTTATCTGAGAGGACGTCTGAATGAGTCGATCTTTCCATTCGTCAAAATTGGAGATCGCGCGCTCTGCAAAGTTCTCCATTTTGAGGTTGTTTCGACCCGCAAGTTTCTGCAATGTTTTATATGCGATATCTTCCGACAACTCCAATCGATCCATGATAATCGCTTTTGCGAGATAGATGTTTTTCACTTCTTCGGGCGTGCGAATGCGGGCTTTTTTCTCAACTGAAGTGTGCTTTTTTTTCATGCGCTTATCAGTGAGACTTACAAGTGTCTTAAAAACAGGGAAGAGCTCTTTTACTCGTTGATCAGCCGGATCAATTTTTGCATCGTCAGCGGAGAGCTCCTGATATGCCTTGAATGAGTGACTGACGAGATGAGTCGCATGGTCCATGCCGACTCTCATCGTCTGAGAAAGTCTATGCAACAAGTTTTCTGCTTGTTCATGCGACAATTCGAAATGCTGGCATAAACATTGTAATGCATGTTCTTTTGCAATGACGTCTGTGTAGAGGCGTTCACAGGCGACAGTTTCCTGCAGTAATGCTGCAACATGACTGCGCACTGTGCCGATCAGCAACGTTCGTTGGCTTGGTTTCAAATCAGGCGCTTCGAGAAGCCGGAGGGCTTCATCAATAGCCTTCTCATGCGTTTCCGTCAGATGCGAGAGTGAAGACACGCATAGATCGTATCGTCGAAAATATATTTATGCAATACAATTAAAGAAACGCAAAAGTCTGCATCGCGTAAGAGAGAGCCTAAAACGAATTAGCTGATGATCAGCTGTCCCGTCATCTCCTTGTGACCCGGGCCGCACGGCACGAAGCAGCGGAAGGAGGAGAAAAAGAGGAAGGAATAGAGCAATGCGCTGACGCACGAAAAAAGAGGGAAATGATAAATCTGGAGGCAGAATATACACGAAAGATGAAGATCAGATTAAGGAAAAAAGAGAAAAATCGGCTCAGGGAGATGCACCTGCGGCGGAGACCTCCAGCGTATCAATTGAGGATTGGCAGAACAAGCCTTGAAGAGGCCATGTGAACGCTTGTTGTAATTCTCCCATGCTATACAATCGGCTTCTCTTCCTCATTCCATTTCGATGAACGTTCTCATTCTTTGCGGGGGAAAAGGCTCGCGCATGCGCGAGGAAAGCGAATTCAAACCCAAGCCCCTGGTGGAAGTGGGAGGACGGCCGGTGCTGTGGCACATCATGAAGCTCTACGCTCACCACGGCTTCCGCGATTTTGTCTTGGCGCTGGGCTACAAGGGCAACCTGATCAAAGAGTACTTTCTCAACTACGACGTCCTGAATAACGACTGCACCATCCGCTTGGGCAGCCAGCAGAGCATCGAGTATCACGATGCGCATGAAGAGCAAGATTTCCAAGTGGTGCTGGCTGATACGGGCGCCGACGCTTTGACGGGTTCGCGCGTGAAGAAGGCCGCAAAGTACATCGGCGGCGACACGTTCATGGTCACCTACGGCGACGGGGTAAGTGACGTGAACATTCCACAGCTGCTCGCGTTCCACCGCGCGCATGGCAAGCTTGCAACGATGACCACCGTTCGACCCACGTCCCGTTTCGGGCTGCTCGACGTCGATGCCGAAGGACGTATCTTGACCTTCGCCGAAAAGCCGACCATGGACACCTGGGCGAACGCAGGCTTCTTCGTGTTCGAACGCGGTGTGCTGGATTATGTGGATGACGGCGACCTTTGCGCGCTGGAAGATGAACCGCTGAAGCGTTTGGTGCAAGACAAACAGATCGCGGCCTACCGGCACGAGGGCTTCTTCTATGCGATGGATACGTACCGCGAGTACCTGCATCTGAACGCATTATGGGATCGCGGCGAAGCGCAGTGGGCGGTGTGGGCGAAGCGTTCCGCCGTTGCGCATGTCCTCTAAGGCAGCCGGTTTCTGGCGGGACCGTCCCACGTTCGTCACCGGAGGATCGGGTCTGGTGGGCGGCTGGGTGGTGCGTCGCTTGCTGGAGCACGGCGCGCACGTGGTGTGCCTGGTCCGCGACTGGGTGCCGCAGTCCGTGCTGCTTGGGACCGATCTCCAGAGCAAGGTGACATTGGTCCGCGGAGATCTGACCGATGAAGTGCTGATGGAACGCGCGCTGGGGGAGTACGAAATAGATACCGTTCTGCACCTGGCGGCGCAGACCATCGTCGGCATTGCCAACCGCAACCCCGTCTCGACATTCGAGTCCAACATCCGCGGGACGTGGACGCTGCTGGAGGCGTGCCGCAGGAGTCCGATGGTGAAACAGATTGTGGTTGCGTCGTCGGATAAAGCATACGGCGACCAGGATACGCTCCCCTACGCCGAGGACGCGCCGCTGCAAGGACGTCATCCCTACGACGTCAGCAAGTCCTGCGCCGATCTGCTCGCGCAATCGTACGCGCACACGTTCGGGCTGCCCGTGGTCGTCACGCGCTGCGGCAATTTCTACGGCGGCGGCGACCTGAACTGGAACCGCATTGTCCCCGGGACCATTCGCGCGGCGCTGCAGGGCGAAGCACCCGTCATCCGGTCCGACGGCAAGAGCGTCCGCGATTACTTCTACGCTGAGGACGGCGCGCACGCCTATCTGCTGCTGGCCGAACTGCTTGCGATGCGGCCGGAACTTGCCGGTGAATCTTTTAACTTCAGCAATGAACTGCAGATGCCGGTGCTGGACCTCGTCCAGAAGATCCTCTCGCTGATGGATTGCAACGTGGTTCCCGTCATCAAGAACGAAGCGCATAATGAAATCCGCCATCAGTACCTCAGTGCCGAGAAAGCGCGGACGATGCTGGGCTGGAAGCCGCTCTTCACGCTGGAAGAAGGACTGAAACGAACAATAGAGTGGTACCGCACACATCTGCGCGCATGACGCCGACCCGCAAAGAACTCCGGGAACAAATCCGCTCACTCGTCTCGCAGTACCATGCGGCCGCGTTTCCCGTAACGCCGTTCATTGCCGGAAAAACACCCGTGCCGGTCTCCGGCAGGGTGTTTGACGAGACCGACCTGCAGCACGTCGTCGATTCCGGCTTGGATTTTTGGCTGACGGCCGGGCGGTTTGCCGCCCGGTTCAAGAAAGATTTTTCGGCATTCTTCGGCCTGAAACACGCACTCCTCGTGAATTCCGGGTCGTCGGCCAACCTTTTGGCCGTCGCCGCGCTGACCGCGAAAACCTTCGGAGAAAAGAGACTGCAGCCCGGCGATGAAGTCATTGCCGTCGCAGCGGGGTTCCCGACGACCGTCAATCCGCTGATCCAGCACGGCCTTGTGCCCGTGTTTGTGGATGTCACGCTCCCGACCTACAACATCGATGTCTCGCAATTGGAGCGAGCCCTCAGCCCGCGCACGAAAGCCATCATGATCGCGCACACGCTCGGCAATCCCTTCGATCTTGCAGCCGTCACGGCGTTCGCGAAAGCGCATGACCTGTGGCTCATCGAAGATTGCTGCGATGCCGTCGGGTCCACATACCGGGGACGGATGGTCGGCACATTCGGGGATGTGGCGACGGTCAGCTTCTACCCTGCGCACCACATCACCATGGGCGAAGGCGGCTGCGTGCTGATGAACCGCGACGACGTGCACAAGTCCGCGGAATCGTTCAAAAACTGGGGCCGCGATTGCTGGTGCAAGCCGGGTGCGAGCAACACCTGCTGCAAGCGCTTTGCATGGCAGCTCGGCACGCTCCCTTATGGATACGACCACAAGTACATCTATTCGAATATCGGCTATAACCTGCAATTGACGGACATGCAGGCGGCCGTCGGTTGCGCGCAGCTGCAACATTTGCCGCAGTTCATCGCGGCGCGGAAAAAGAATTTTGAGATCCTGAGCGCAGGACTGAAGGACTTGGAAGAGTTCTTGATCTTGCCCGAGGCGACAAAGGGCAGTGACCCGAGTTGGTTCGGCTTCCCGATCGCAGTCCGGAGCGCCGCCCCCTTCAGCCGCAACGATTTGGTGCGGCATCTGGAAAGCAAAATGATCGGGACGCGGATGCTCTTCGGCGGAAACCTCACGCGGCAACCGGCGTACGAGGGCGTGCCCTTTCGTGTCGCCGGCGACTTAAAGAACACCGATTTTGTCATGGAGCGGGTCTTCTGGATTGGAGTGTATCCTGGCATTATGCCAGAGATGGCGGCATTCATGATTGAAACGACTCACGATTTTGTTTCCACACATGCGCATGCGGCATCCCGTCGTGGAGGATGATCTTCGGCGGATAGCTGGGGCGCCACTCCCGTGGTCGGCGTTTGCCGGCAAGACCGTTCTTGTGTCGGGCGCGGCGGGCTTTTTGCCCGCGTACATGGTAGAGACTCTGTTATTTCTGAATGAAACGCACCTTCAGAAGGGTCCTGTGAAGATCATCGGCCTCGTGCGCAATCAAGAAGGGGCGCAGAAACGTTTCGCGCATTACGATGGACGTCCGGACCTTGTCCTCAAAGAACACGACGTCTGTCAGCCTTTCCAAAGTGATGAACAGATCCACTTCATCATCCACGCCGCCAGCCACGCGAGCCCGCTGCACTACCGCAGAGATCCAGTGGGCACACTGGGGCCAAATGTATTGGGGACCCATCATCTCCTCTCGTTGGCGAACGCATACCATGCGGAGCGCTTTCTCTTTTTCAGCAGCGGCGATGTGTACGGACACGTTTCCTCCGCGCAGATTCCGACGAAAGAGACGGAGTACGGTCCGCTCGATCCTCTCGATGTGCGCTCGTGCTACGGCGAAAGCAAACGGATGGGAGAGAACATGTGCGTGTCCTGGCACCATCAGCACGGCATTCCCGTGACCATCGTGCGGCCGTCGCACACCTACGGGCCCGGCATGCGGCTGGATGACGGGCGTGTGTTCGCCGACTTCGTCGCCGATGTCTCTGCTGGCCGCGACATTGTGATGAAGAGCGACGGCAGCGCGCGTCGGACATTCTGCTACCTTGCCGATGCCGTCGAAGCGTTCTTCACGGTTCTCTTACAGGGGAAGCCCGGGGAAGCGTACAACGTGAGCAATGAAGCATGCGAGCGCAGCATTCTCCAATTGGCGGAGATTCTCGCGAGTCTCTTTCCGGAGAAAGGCATTCGCGTGATAGAGCAGGAACGGACGGATGCCGATCCGTACATGCCAAGTCCCTTTCCCCGCACCTGCCTCGATACGACGAAAATCCGCTCGCTCGGATGGAAACCGACGACTTCTGTTGAAGAAGGATTCAGAAGGACTATCCTCAGCTTCCCATGACCGACATTGCGGATATTCAGCATGCATTTGCATCCGGGCAGATCACCAAGCCCCAGTACATCGCACAGATGCACGAAGCCCATGCCGCGCTCTTTGCATACGCCGCGTTCGTGCGCGAATCGGGCGTTGTTTCCGTGGAGCTGAAGGACGGCAAGGTGATGATGACCACCCGCGACCATGGCATTACCATGGTGTGTCCGGAGCACGCGCTTCGCACCGCGGCGTTGGAAATTTTAAACTTCGGCGCCTATGAAGAGACCGAGATGCAGATGATCCTCCGGATGCTTGCCGCACTCGGCAAAGAAGACGCTGTCTTTTTTGATGTTGGCGCGAACCATGGGTGGTATGCGCTTCACGTGGCAAAGCTGTTTCCACGCATGACGGTGGTTGCCTTCGAGCCCATTCCCGAAACGTTCCGGACATTAACCGACAATATCGCATTGAACGGGCTCCCGAACATCCACGCAAAAAACATCGGGCTCTCGGACCGCGACGGGATCGTGGATTTTTACCATACCCCCAGCGAGCCCGGAAACGCTTCGTTGCACAATCTTGAATGGGGAAAAGACAGCGGCATCCGCATGTTCCCCTCCGCAACAGTACGATGCCGGGTGCGAACGATGGACAGGGTGGTGCGGGAACATTCGCTCACGGTGGATTTCATCAAGTGTGACGTGGAAGGCGCGGAACGCCTGGTGATCGCGGGGGGGCTTGAAATCATTACAGCGCAGTTGCCCGTGTTATTTATGGAACTCCTGCGGAAATGGTCTGCACGGTTTCAGTATGAACCGAACGATGTCATCCGGATGCTCTCGCAGATTGGCTATCGCTGCTTTACCGCATACGAGCATGGCCTCGCATCGTTTGAATCAATGGATGAACGCACCGTCGAAACAAATTTTTTCTTCCTGCACGCGGCAAAGCATCGTGCTCTTATCGAGTCACTGGAAAAACCCCGAAACGTTGCGTCCTTTCGTTCTTTTTGCCCATGAAACTCATCAGCATTGTCACGCCGACGTACAACGAAGAAGAGAATGTCCGCGATCTCTATGAGCAAACCAAGAAGGTGTTCGAGGGCCTGCCTGCCTACCGCTACGAGCATATTTTCATCGACAACGCATCGAAGGATGCGACGGTGACGATCTTGAAGGAGATCGCCGCGCAGGACCCCAACGTGAAAATCATCGTGAACAGCCGTAACTTCGGGCAAATACGCTCGCCCATGCACGGGTTGTTGCAGGCCTCGGGGGATGCCGTCGCGCTCCTCCTCGCCGACTTGCAAGATCCTCCGGCAATGATCGCCGACTTCATCGGAAAATGGGAACAGGGGTTCAAAGTCGTGTTGGGCGTGAAGATCGGCAGCCAGGAATCGTGGCTGCTCTTCCGCGTGCGGCGGTTCTACTACGCATTGCTCTACATGATTTCGGGGACGGAACTCACCAAAAACAATGCGGGGTTCGGGCTTTACGACCGAGCATTCATGAATGTGTTGCGGGAGATGAAAGATCCCTATCCGTACTTTCGCGGACAGATCGCCGAGATTGGCTTTGAGCGGGCCGAGATTCCCTATCACCAGCCGCAGCGCAAGCGGGGGCTTACGAAGAACAATTTCTTCACGCTCTTCGATTTCGCGTTGCAGGGTATTACCAGCTATTCCAAAATACCGCTGCGGATTGCGACGATCCTCGGGATGATATTCTCTGCGCTCGGGCTGCTGATTGCCCTTGGGTACCTCATCGGCAAGCTCGTCTTTTGGAACAACTTCCCCACCGGCATCGCGCCCCTCGTCATTGGCGGATTTACGTTTCTCTCGCTCCAGCTCTTCTTTATCGGCATGCTCGGCGAATATATTGCAGCCATTCACACGCAAGTGCTCAGGCGTCCGCTCGTTGTGGAACGCGAGCGCATCAATTTTGACACTTCCTCTCCACCGGCATGAAACACCTCTCGCAAGCGGCGCAGGCTCTTGTGGGACAGTCCATGTTTCAACTGCTCGCGCGCGTGCAAGCGTTGCAGCGGGCGGGAAAGGATATCGTGCGGTTTGAGATCGGCGATTCCACGCTCATGACGCCGGAGCACGTCATTGAAGCCACGAAGCGCGCTTTAGATAACGATCACATTCGGTATGTCAATTCGCAGGGGATGCTGGAATTGCGCGAGGCGGTCTGCACCTACACGGAGCAGTCTCTCGGGTTCCGGCCCGATCCGGAGCAAGTCATGGTCATGCCCGCAAATGCCATCATCGACAGCGTCGCGCGCTGCGTGATGAATCCTGGCGAGGCGGTCGTCTACCCGGACCCCGGGTTTGTGACCTACCAAGCGGTTTTTCACTACACCGGCATGCGAAGCATCCGCGTGAAACAGCGAGAAACAAGCGACCGCTTCCGTATCAACATCGACGAATTGCGATCGTCCGTCACGCCCGACACCCGCCTCATCGTGCATAACTCGCCCAATAACCCCACCGGCATGGCAATGGACAAAGAGGATGTGGAAGGCGTGTACCGCGTTGCGGAAGAGAAGGATGTCTATCTGCTGAGTGACGAAATTTATTCGCGCCTGGTCTACGACAAGCCGCATGCGTCCCCGGGCATCTACGACCGGTGCCGGGAACGGACCATCATTCTCAACGGCTTCTCGAAGGGGTGCTGCATGTCGGGCTGGCGGCTGGGCTACGCCATCGGCCCCGTGGAGGTCATTAAGAAAATGGCCCTGCTGTTTGAAACGATGTACTCCTGCATCCCGCCGTTCATCCAGATGGCGGGTGTCAGCGCCCTCCTGGAGCACAAGGAAGTTTTCGAGGGGTACCGGGACGTCGTGAAAGGAGCGCGCGACCTGATTGTAGAGGAACTCAACGCGTTGCCGGGCGTCACCTGCCCGCACCCCGAAGGCGCCATGTATGCGTTCCCAAACATCACCGGCACCGGATTCACCTCGCAGGAGTTTGCAGACCGCATGTTGGAGCAAGGCGGAGTATCGCTCCTGCCCGGTACCAATTTCGGCCCCGCGGGAGAGGGGTACGTCCGTCTCTGCTTCGCGCGAACCGCAGATGCCATCCGCGAGGGGTGTGCTAGGATGCGTTCCGTCCTCACGTCCGCATGAGCGTTCTTGCGCACAAAAAGGGTGATAGTCCGTTGCCGCACGCACATTCTGCACAGCACAATGCGCTGCCTGTAGCCCCAAAACTCATGCGTGTCGCCGACTACATCGCCGGGCATCTCTCACGTATCGGCGTACGCGACGTCTTTCTGCTCTCCGGCGGCGGCATGATGCATCTCATTGACGCCGTCAGCCGCACAGAGGGAATCACGTATCACTGCAATCACCACGAACAGGCATGCGCCATGGCTGCCGAGGCGTACGCACGCCTCACGCACCAACTCGGCGTCTGTTACGCAACAAGCGGCCCCGGCGCCACCAACATCCTCACGGGGCTGGTCGGCGCATGGATTGATTCGGCGCCGGTGCTGTATATCACGGGCCAAAGTAACGTGCGGCAAAGCATCCGTGGATCGGGCATAAAGGGGCTGCGCCAATTCGGCACGTTTGAAGTGGATGCGGTCCCCATTATGCAGAGCGTGACGAAGTATGCCGTGTTTCTCGATGACCCCCTGAAAGCGCGGTACCACCTGGAGAGGGCGATTCACCTTGCGCTCTCCGGACGCCCGGGACCCGTGCTTCTCGACGTACCGCTGAACGTGCAGGGTGCGAAGATTGATCCCGCAACGCTCGAAGGCTACGACCCGGCCGAAGATGACACTCGTCTCCCCGCTTCGCCGGGTGCGGATGTGATGCGGAGTATTGTCGAGCGCCTGGAGAAAGCGGAGCGCCCGCTGATCCTTGCCGGACATGGCGTGCGCGTCGCGGGGGCTGCGGCGCTGTTTTGCTCCGTCATCGATGCGCTGCACATCCCCGTCGTAACCACCCAACTCGCGAACGACCTTCTCGCGTACGAACACCCGCTTTTCGTCGGCCATCCGGGGGTGAAAGGCGACCGACCCGGCGGGTTCGCGATTCAAAACGCCGATGTCATTCTGACGCTCGGGTGCAGCCTGCACGCGCAGACCACCGGATATGAAACAAACTTATTTGCACCCAAGGCCTTCAAGATCCAGGTGGATCTTGATGATGCGGTATTGCAACGCGAGAACGTCGGCGTGCAGCAAAAAGTGCGCAGCAGTGTCACCGGATTCCTGACCGCGCTGCGCTGTGCGATGCCCCCGACATGGCAGGGCACGCGTTTTGCGCCATGGCGCAACCGCTGCCAAGACTGGAAAGAGCGCTACAGCATCTTGAAGGAACCGCATGATTTCAGCGATGGCCCTGTCAATTACTACGAGTTCCAGCACATCTTAAGTGAGCTGCTGAAAGGAGACGAAGCGATCATCGCCGATGCGGGTTCGGCTTTCTATATTTTCGGCCAAGCATTCCGATGCAAAGGTGATCAGCGCTATATCGCCTCGGGGGGGCTGGCCACCATGGGCTACACCGTGCCCGCCTGCATCGGCGCCGCATGCGCGGAACCCCGGAAGATGATCATCGGTCTTACGGGTGACGGATCATTCCACATGAACGTACCCGAGCTGCAGACCATCCTTCATGGGAACTTCAACATCAAACTCTTTGTGTTGAATAACAGCGGTTACTCATGCATCCGCAATACGCAGGATACCTACTTCGGCGGGCACCACGTCGGCACCGAAGCGGAAAGCGGGGTGTCGTTCCCGTCCTTCGAGCGCATCGCCCACGCCTACGATATTCCGTACATTCGTTGTGAGGAGCGCAGCCACTTGCGCGAGAGCATCGCCAAAGCGCTCGCGGCCTCCGGCCCCGTATTGACGGAAATCATCTGCCAGTACGACCAGGCGTTTTTGCCGCTTTTGACCTCTGAAAAAAAGGAAGATGGCACGCTTGTCGCGAAGCCGATCCATGACCTGTTCCCATTCCTGGATCGCGACGAGCTCAAGAAAAACATGATGTAGAAGAGAAAAAAGAGGGCCCAGGGAACCTCCTTGAACCACGGCGTTGCAGACGGTACGGTGGCTGTGTTTTCCCCCTTCTTGTATGCCCCAAGAACAATGGCGTCTCGTAGAACTCGACAATGGCGAAGGCCGGCCGCCGAGACAATTCGTTCTAAATCTCAATGACAGGAAAGATGAAATTCACGATCTGCAGCGGTCCAAGCTCTTTCGCGGCATGACAGCCATACCGCCTCCGACGCAAGATCAGCAAAAACATCTTTCCCCGGACGGTCTGGCGTCTGCGGATTTTCCCACCGTCACGAGTGAGACGTGAGAGTGGGTCTCGGAAGAGGCGACGAACGAAAATGGCAAAGCTGATACCACTTCGCGTTCAAAGAGATATCGATTCGACCGAACGTCATGCATGTTTTTTGAGCCAATAAGGGGAACGCTTCGCGGTACAAGAGGAGGAAGCTATCGGAACGAGATGGTAGCGGTTTGAAACGGCATTAGTATGAGGATACCAACGGCACCGAGCGTCCGCAAGGTGATGCGGTGGAAAGCACATACTGAAAAATGCTACCGCAACCAGATGGACTTTTCCGGGGCGAGGAGGAGTGCGATGGAATCACGCAGGAGTATGGCGTAGGAGAAGCGCAGTGTCACACGGTGATCGCCGGGAGAGAGCGGAATGGCGAAGAACAGACTCTGTGCCAGGGCGGGTTCCACTTCCTTCTGGTCGACCAATACTTTCCAGCCTGGAAGGTAATTCTTCAGAAGGATGAGCCATTGTTCTCCCGCAGCATGCGTCTGAAGAACGAATGCCGTCGGTGCGTACTGGAGCAGCTTGAGGGTTCCTTGCTTCGAAGGGATGAACGTGCCCTCGCATCCTTCGCATTCCACGAATGTACGATTCGACGGCCACGGTTCGGCAAGCATGTCTCGGTAGACCCTATCCGCATTCGGTTTGCGGAATGCGATCTGCTCGGCGAGGTACGTCAGGGGATGAGCGGTCGGGTTGTAGTACGCTATCCGAGGAATAATGACTTCCTGGAGGGGAATCCCTGTCCTTTTACTATAGATAATCCCGGTGACGCTCGACGTGGCCAGTTCCTCAAATTGCTTTGGATCGAGCTCAAAATTGATGAGGAGATGCGTGATCCCGAGGGCATCGAGCACGAAGTGTCTCTTCTGAAAGAGCGCGACTTTCTCTTCGTCGCGGAGCGCGTCATTTGCAGCGAGCGCGTCCTCGGCCGGGATGCGCAGCTTTTCCGACCCGACGGCAGCCAAGAGATACCCGACGCGCCGCGTGTGGAGCGGTTCGTAGATATCCGCCGTCGGGAGCTCCAGAAAAATATTCTGGTTGGGCTCCAAAAGGGCGGATGATACGGAGGTCAAGAGCCCGATAATCGATGACAGCGTCTCGCCGGTTTCAAAAAATTGTTTGCTGTATTTGAGGCTCATGAATGGACTTAAGATCTGCGTATAGTTCGAGGGATCGGGGGCCAGATTCGGGAGCCTCAAAGAAGAACGCGGAGTGAGCCAATTTTGCATGAGAGGCGCATAGGCGAGGAACAGGGTCATCGCCCCGGTGATGACGAGGATGCGCGGTTGTAACTTGTGCAAATGCTTCCAGAGGGATGGCAAAAGGATCAAGCCGACAAGGACTGCGACAAAAAGAGTCATGATGTTCGAGGCGAAATCGAGATTCCACGCAATCATGAACGTTTTTGTTTTCATCGGTGCGATCTTCCAGGAAGCAGCGAGCAAGCCCAGAGGCGTCAAGCAGAGGAGCGCGATGATGCGCTGATACGTCTTCGGTATCCCTTTGATCAGGCTGTCGAATCCGAGAGCGATGAGCGGCAAGGTCGCCAGTTTGCCGAGGAAGATCCACCTAGATGGCGCGCCCAATGCGGTATAGAGAGGGAGATGCAAGAGAAGCGGGCGCAGCAACATCGGCGCCGCCGCAAGAAGCAGGCTCACGCCGATGACACCGAGGCAGAATTTCACGAGAGGGCGTTTTCGATGCGCGGCGATCGCGACAAGCACGCAGATGAGCGGCAAGAGACCGATGAACGCCATCACTTCCACGCTGCCGCCAATGTGCGGCGTGCGCGGTTCCGTGAATAGGAGATGAAACGGGAGGTTCCACCCGATCGTGCCGAGCGTCGTCAGCATCGAGTCGTCCGTGCGCATCGAGAGAGCGCTGTACGCGAGAATCGGAATGAAACGAAGGAGCCCGATGCACCCGCTGACGAGCACGATAATGGAAAAACGCTTCACGACTGGCACCCTCCATAAGCGTCGATCGATGGTGCTCCCGCACGCGACGACGGTGATACCCACGGCAAGGAGCGCGATGACGGTGTAGTGCGGAAATCCGCTGAGGAGCAACATGCTCATGAGCAGCACTCCCGCCGGATACCGAATGAACGGCTTGATCTTCTCTCGAATGAGGAGAAGAACCAGCGGCGGGATCGCGAGCGCGATGAGTGCGACGCTGGGATTCAGGATCCACGGCCAGAGCGAGAGCGCAAAGACGAGCCCCGTCAAAAAACTCGCTTCCCGGGAAAATCCCCATTGCCGAAACAAAATCATGCAGAACCATCCTCCGAGGATGAGGCTCACAGCGACCGTCCAGTGCGTTGCATCAAACGCCGAGAGGAAGGTGAGGAAGAATGTGAGGACGGGATTCCACACGTAGCCGTCCGTGAGAAAGCTGGGAAATCCAAATCCATTCAGATTGTTCCAGAGAGCGTCGCCTGTCCAGAGGCGCTGGTCGAGGAGCGAGACGAGCGGATACACCAGCGTTCGAATGTCTTTATTCGCGAAGATGAAATCCAAAAAAAGCAACGGCGCGAAAAGGATGCCGAAGAACGCGACGTAGCCGAGAAGCCACGTCAATCTGCGAAAGAGAGTGCGACCGTCCATCATCGCGCGGTAGAGTAACATGACCAGCCGAATACGCCTTCCGGTTCTTGGGGCAGCATTGAGGAAGACGCCAAATTACAATACAATATTCATAGGTTTATCAAGTTCTCTGTCAGCATTCGTGGGTCGGTACCGAAGTGGTCAAACGGGGCAGACTGTAAATCTGCTGCCTTACGGCTTCGCTGGTTCGAGTCCAGCCCGGCCCACCAATTATAAAGATGGAGACTTCGCCTCAAGCTCAAGAATCTGTGCGATTGAACGGATAATTTCGTCACGATTTTCCTCGATGACTTTCGCCCGCAAGCCTGTGAGGCAAAGACGAGCGATGCAAGCTCCATTTAGAGTCGTGGAGAGTTTCAGTGGTGCGACAATTTCCGTCATGTGATCCCTTCGCATGTCTCGTAGACCAATGGTTATACCCTGTGGCCTCCATATGTTATAGAGGCTCGCGAGCTTGCCATAGACCTGAAGGACATCGCGATGATCGAGATAGCCCTCGGGAATTTCAAATTCACAGGGTTCGATGCTGGTTGATTCCCATTCATTCATAAAATTATAATACAATAATTTTCTTAATAGTAAATAGTCGGTACCCGAAAATTCAGATCTGAAACGCATAACGGGGAAGGGCACGGAGCGTAGCGGAGTGCCCTTCCCCGGGAATCTCATCGAAGTACGGTACGGGAGCTCATTACTTCCCCCATACCGTATGGCCCACCTTACCCTCACGCAGCGGGAGCTGCTGTACACGCTTCATTGGAAGCGCAGAACCCAAGAAGAGATTGCAGATGCTCTCGGTTGCTCTCAGTCCACGGTCAGCCGTGAACTCGTGCGCAACAAAGCCGGGCCTCGACTCCGATACCTGCCCGATCGCGCCGATGAGATTGCCCGAGAGCGGCGAGTCACAGCGAAAGCCGACGGTGTACGGTGGTTCGATCATGCCATGTTGTTCGCCTACGTGCGTGCGAAATTGGAACTGAAGTGGAGCCCGCAGCAGATTGCCGGACGCATCAAGCGGGACTTCCCTCGCAACGGAGCAATGCGCGTCAGTCACTTTTCCATCTACGCGTACCTCTGGAACGATCGGTGGAGCGGAGGTGAGCTCTACAAGCACCTTCGTAATCGGGGAAGGAAGCGGAAATGGTACGGTATGGCAGATGGCCGCAGACAAATCACCATTCCGAACCGCCGTTCCATCGACGAGCGTCCGAAGATCGTGGACGCGAAGAAGCGCTACGGCGATTGGGAGAGCGACCTTGTCGTTGGCAACGGAGCCATCGCGACGTTCGTCGAGCGGAAATCCAAATTGCTCCGTGCCGCCCTCCTGCCCGATCAGACAGCTTTGGAAATGACGAAGGGCGCACGGAAAGCATTCAGCGATATTCCATCAGCATGGCGGCGCACGATGACACATGACAACGGGCGAGAGATCGCAGATCATGAAACAATCACGAAGGATCTCTCGCTCATCGTGTACTGTGCGCATCCCTACCGCTCCTGCGAACGCGGGTTGAATGAAAATACGAATGGGTTGCTTCGGCAGTTTTTTCCGAAGAAGACGGATTTTCAAACCATCACGCACGAGCAAGTTGCATTCGCCGTCGATCTCCTCAACAATCGTCCTCGTCGAACCCTGAAGTACCGGACTCCGAATGAGATTTTCCAGAAGTACATTACACAACATTATGCGTTTCAAGTCCTAATGTAGGGCCAGCCACCCCGCGAGTGCGGGGTGACCGGCTGCCGGCGTTGCTGCCTTAGGAGGCACGTTTCAGTTCCTCCAATCCCTGTTCTTCGTTGTCGCGGATAGGGATCACCCTTTCGAGGCGTGTGATTTCCATGACCTTCCTCATGCCCTCCTCGACGTTCGAAAGAACCAACTTGCGATTGCTGAGCCTCATTCCTCGCTCAAGTGTCACAAGCGGCCCGAGCATTGCGGTAGACATGAACCCTACTTCCTTAAATGTGATCAAGACCCCGCGGCAATTTGGCTCATGGATCAGGTCCAAGAGCCATGCGCGCATGCCTTGAATGGTATCCTCCGCTAGGATTTTCCCTTCTTTAGGAGTAGGAGTGACGACGAGGAAGCCGTCCCTCTCTTCCGTTCTGAATAATTCGCTGGGTTCCATTAGTTCCTCCATTGAAGCTGACGGGTGAACAACTAAACGTTTACAACTGCTAAGTGAGCTGTGGTTGCCGCAGGAACTCCAGTCCCTCCTCCTTGGTTTCTTTGAATTCAAACATCCTGTAGAGGTGTGTGAGAAGGAACGACTCGTATATCTCTGTACAGACGGCCGTGAAGACGTGCTTGCGCCTTGTTGCCTTCATCTTCTTATCGAAGGTAATCAACTTTCCAAAGAAGGCTGAAGACACGAACGTGACCTTGCTCCAATCAAGCAGTACGGCACGTACGCCCTGTCTCTCCGTCAGCTCGAACAGTATGGCACCCATTTCCTGTATGATGCCTTCGTCGAGAATCCTTCTTTCTTCGATCTCGACGATAGCAATGCCATCACGCAGCTCGATCGAATAGTGATCCCGCTTAGGTTGGATCATATTTTTTTTCCTCCGGTGAAAACAAAGGTCAGCGGTAACAGTTTTGCAGAACGCCTGCTCTATCACTGTACTGCGAAGATTGTGCCTGTCAAAGAAACAGAAATGGCTTCCGGCAGGTCTGAAGTCCTATTGGAGCCCATGCCGGAGGAACTCCACTGTAATATCGCGGGGAGCTCCCCGTCACACAGGGCAATCCCCCTATTTCTTACCCCACATTTTTTATGAAAAGACTGATAGCCGCAGGCGTCGCAGTGCTCGCACTCGGGTCGTCCGCGCTCCCTGCGCTCGCGGATGAGAGCTCTTCGTCGGCGTCGTCTGTATCTTCTTCCTCCGCATCGAGCACGTCATCGCTCTCGACGAAGCAGCAGATCAAGGCGGAGATCAAAGCGCGAAAAGAAGCACTCAAACTCGAAATCAAATCCCACAGAGAGAACCGCGCTGCGAATGGACCGTGCATGCAGACCGCCATCGACAAGCGAGACACGGCCGTGATCGCAGCTGTGACTGCCCAGAACACGTCATGGATCCGCTCACTCGAGGTGCGCAAAGAAGCACTCAAGACTGCGTGGGGTCTCACGGATGCAAGTGCGCGCAAGACAGCATTGAAAAATGCGTGGTCTACGTATCGCGCGAGCCGCAAGGAGACGCGCGCGAAGTTCCGAAATGATCGAAAGGCTGCCTGGAAGCAGTTCAAGACCGATGCCAAGGCCTGCAATGCCCGAGGCAGCGGGGAAGAGGGCATGGAGATGGATGATAATCCGTAAGGCACGAAGGTACAGAACGTAATGAATGTAAGGAAGGTGGGCACTTCAAAAGGTCACCTTCCTTACATTCCGTACCTCGTTACTTTCCTTACTTTATCCTTTGGAATGACCTTCGTGTCACCCACGCGAGCATACCGATGCTGAGAATCGAGACGATCCAAAGTGCGGGTCCCGCGTCCGTCGTCCTGTATGGCTTGAAGCCAGGCCGAGAGATGAGCGGTGCGCCGCCATGGAGCGGTTCGCCGGCTTCGTTGAAGGGGTGCTCCGTGTCACTGCCGACTTTATAGGGGTTGTAGGGGAGGATTCCTTCCTGATCGACCGCCGTTTCGTCCTCCGCATCCGAAAGAGCTCCGATCGGCGCGAGCGGGTCGCTTGAGTCGATGGTCTCTTCCTGGTCGTCCGGGGCCAGCAGGACTTCCTCGGCCTCGGATTCCTCTTGGATGAATTCCTCGTCTGCAAATTCCTCATTTTCAAATTCCTCGAAGGATTCCGGCTTATCATCCAGTGCGAGCGGTGCGCTGCCGCGCCGGCCCTCGGCGATCACATTGATCTCTCCGTAGACATCGACGGACGTCGTCGAGAGGTAGCTGTGGCGGCCTGGTTCCTGCACGTCGGAGATCGTAAATTCCTCCTCGCTGCCCGGGAAAATCGCGGGGGTGTAGAGAAACGATCCGTTCTCGCCGAGGAGCGTTTCAGACTCTAAGATATGCGGGATCTCCTGCTCGTTGATCCAGACGATCGTCTGTCCCGGCGCTGCATCCAGGGTGCGCGGCACGATGCCGTCCTCCGTGATGCGGATCTCGATCGCGGTCTCGATTGCCTTCGCGGGGATGCCCGGGATTTGCCCCATGAGGCTATCGGTCGCGCCGAGGGCGGAGACTCCCACGGCGACCGTCAGGACGATGCCGATGATTGCGGCGGGCATGCGCGAGACGCGCTGACTGCCCACGCGGATCTTCACAGCCGTTTTGGCCGGTGCGTGCTGCTCGTGCGCGGGAGACGAAGCGCGCTGCTCGTCACCGGTCGAGAGCCAGTCGGGGGAGAGGTCCTCTCTCATTTGTGGAAGGCGGAAACGGCGAGCTGCCTGCGAAACGCGAAGAGCGTTCCGATGATGGCGGAGGCGAGGATCAAGAGGAGGAGCGTAGACGAGAGTCCCGTCGCGCCCGGCGTGCCCGTAGGCGGCCTCTGGCCATCGACCGGGTTGCGTCCCTGCGGACCGCCGTCATCGATGATCTGGGCCAGCGGCGACGTGGATGTCGCGGGATTGCCGACTTTCACGGCGACTTCCTGGCTGAATGCGCTCTCTTCGCTCTGCGCGTTCACCGCGCGGACCGCGACGTAATACGTCGTGTCCAGCGGCAACGCGCGGATCGCGAGGGTGTTCGATTCCTTCGGAAGGCTGCGGCGCTGCACGTAGCGGCCGGACTCGGCTCCGTAGTACACGTTGTATCCCTGGAGTTCCGAGGACGGCAGCGGTTCCCACGCGAGGTAGACGGTGCTGCCCTCCGTCGTGATCCGCAGATTTTGCACTTGGAGCAGAACGAAGGAAGAACGCTCAAGATCGATCGCCGTACTGGCTGCGCTCGATGCGGCCGCACTCGTCACGCTGCTCGGTGTTGCAGCGGAAACGACGGAAGATGCAGCTTCTGTGGAAGTCGTTCCCGGAAGAACCGCGAGCTGCGAGGCTGCGGCGGAACTTATGGCTGCAGTCGAAGCGGCAGCGCTGCTTGCTTGTGCCGTCGGCGCTTCGATGCGAATGACGAGCGAGCCGACGCCCGGGTGGAGCACGTTCTGCTCGCCCTGGCCGCTTGGGTCCGTGCGGGTCACGAGCGTGTGTCCCTGGAGTCCCGGAAGCACGTCGTAATAGGAGATGACGGTCTTGCCTCCCTCCGGCACGGCCTTCACGAGGAACTGGATGCGCGCCACCGGGATGAACGGATCTTTCACGTCGGTCGCGCCTTCCGTGCTGACACCGACCTGCACGAATCCCTGGGTCGTATTGAAGTCGGCTTCTCCTGGCGTCACGACCGGGAAGCGGCGCCCGATCTCCACCTTCTTTCCTTCCAGGATGCTCGGGTCATAGGAGAGCCACGCGCGTGCCCGGCGGATGGGGAGGAACTTCTGGTTCTCGATGAGGATATCCATGTCGAGGATGCTCCCCGGAACGAGCACAGGCGTTTCCACCGTCACCGGATCTTTCACGGCGTACTGGGCGCACTCGCTCGGGTTCAGTTTCTCGCAGTGCGGGCGGATCTTCACGCGGACCGTTTCCTGCGGAGGTAGCTGCGGCTGGGGCTGGGGTTCCTGCGCACCCGTCAGGCCGATATTCGCCCAAAACACCGTCAGGGCTGCTGCAGCCGCGAAGGTACGGTGGGGCCTGCATGTGACACTCGTGAGCGTCATAGGAGGATTAGCGGACGGCCAACGTGCGAAGGATGCGGAGCGCGTCTTCCACCGTCAGCCGGTTGTCCCCGTTGGGGTCGGCCTTCAGCTGGAGCAGGGTCGGCATGTCGTAACCCTGCACGATCTCCAGGATGGCAATGGCATCCTGCAGATCGAGCTCTCCGCTTCCATCGATGTCTCCCGACTGCGCGATCTCGCTCAGCGCGAGGCCGCTTTCCGTGATTTCGTCCGCTTGGATGGCGGCGAATGGGTGGATGTCCCCGGCGGTTTGCACGCCGACGACAAACGACCCCATCACGCAGACGAGCGCGAAGCCCGCAAGGCGCGCAAGACGGGAGGTGAAGAGGGAATGGATGTGTGTGTTCATTTCTCCTTATTATACGTCAAAAATCCATTTTTCTCCATCGTCCATACTTGAAGAATTGCTACATTGTGACATTGTTAAATTGTAAGTTTTCCTTTCCTGTAAGCCATAAAGTCCACATCTTGGAACAATGTAACAGTGTAACAATGCCGACTTTTGCGATGTAAGTCACCTCCGGAAGCCGTTATAGTTTGTCGGTGTCGCAGATCTTCTTCTTCACCGGCGAAAACGCCTACGCGCTCGGCCTCGAGAAGAAGCGGTGGATGGACCAATTTCGCGACAAACACGGCCCCGAAAACCTGATCCGGCTGGACGCCGCGGGGTTGTCGTTTGGCGCTTTTCTCGATGAAGCGGCATCCGCGCCGTTCATCGCGGAGAAGAGACTCATCGTCCTCCAAGGCACGCCGAAATTTTTGAAAGAGGAAACGCTCTCGATCCCGGAGCACCTCCACCCCGATGCCGTGCTGCTCATCGCCGATGGCAAGCCCGACAAGCGCCTGAGTGCGGTGAAGGAACTGCAGAAGTTTTCCACGCTGAAGGAATTTCCCCTCCTCGATCGCAAAGCTCTCGACGCATGGATCGACCAGCATGCGAAGTCGCTCGGGACGAGCATCGCGCCACCCGCGCGCGCCCACTTGGTCGCGATCGTAGGCGAAGACCAAGAAATGCTCGCAAGCGAGCTTACGAAGCTGACACTGGCGGCGACGGGCCGAGCGATCACCTCGGAAGATATCGATATGCTCGCGATGCCCTCGGGCGAGCAAGAAGTGTGGACGCTGACCAATCTCCTCTCCGCGGGGAAGAAACGCGAAGCGCTCGCCTACGCGCGCAGCCTCCAGGAGCGCGGCACCACCGCGCAGTCGCTGTGGGCCATCCTCCTCTGGATGCTCGAAAACCTGACCCTCGTCGCGGCGGCGGCCGCAGCGAACGAACGCAACCCCGGCAAGATCGCGAGTCAGCTGGGTGTGCCGTTCCCCAGTGTTCGCACGTTGATGCCGCTCGCGAGCGTCATCGACCCCGTGGCGCTTCGGTCATTCGTTTCTCAGGTCGTGTCGGATGACATCGAGCTCAAGACCGGCGGGTACCGCGCGACGGCGGAGGCGCCCGAGGAGCTTGTTGCTCTTATCGATCGGTTCATTCTCCGGTGCGGGTCGCTCGTGCGTAAGTAGGTTTATTACGTTTCTTAGGACGATGAGGTTTATTAAGTTCCCAATAAACCTAACTCACCCAAATGACCTAATAAACCTCATTCTTCTATCTTTTTCAAAAGATCCTCCGCGCTCTGCTCCTCCGCTTCCCGGTGAGCCCCCTCTGTCTCCTTGCGCGCGCTGCGCTTGCGAGTGCGTTCGGCATCGGTTTTTGCGATCTGTTCCGCCTGTCCCATCTGCGCGGTCTCCTTGGCATATTTCTGATCGATAGCGGCGAGCTGCGCCTTCTCGTTTTCCAAGATTCCCTGGAGCTCCGCGGTCTGCTCGGCTGTCATGATGGGCAGGATATTGATCCAATACTGCCGCTCCTCGGTGTTCATGCTCTCCGATCCAAGGATAAGCGCAACAAGCGCCCCAAATTTTGCCTGCGTCTCGGGCGGGATCGTGGCGCCTGTTGTGTCTCCGGAAATTGCGGAAGTCATTGAAGGAGCATTGTTATAGTGCTACATGGCTACATTGTTACGTCTTTCTCTCCACAAAGCCAGAGTCTTGCGTGCGGGCAATGTAACAATTAAACAATGTAACAATTTCGTCATGCGACGTTCATCACCTCGTACCGGATCCGTCCGGAGGGCGAGGCGATCTCGACCGTGTCTCCTTTCTTCTTGCTGAGGAGCGCCTTGCCGATGGGGGACTCGTTGCTGATCTTGTGCTCCAGCGGATCGGCCTCGGTGGAACCGACGATGGTGTAGGTCTCCGGGTCGTCGTTGTCCGTCATATTGACGACCGTCACCGTGGAGCCGATGTCGATCTCCTTTCCGTGGCGGATGTCGGTCTTCTTCTCCGCGATGATCTTCGCGTTCTTGATCTTCTGTTCGAGCTCGATGATGCGGCCCTCGACGAAGGCTTGCTCGTTCTTCGCTTCCTCGTACTCGGAGTTCTCGGAGAGGTCTCCATACGAGATCGCTTCCTTCAGACGCTGCGCGACCTCCTGGCGGCGGACCGTCTTCAGGTACTCGAGTTCCTCCTTCAGCTTACGGAGCCCTTCTTTCGTGATGAGGGTCAGATCATCATCTCCGAGCGCAGCGGCGGAGGTCCCGGTTCCCGCGTCACCCATCGTGATGTCCTCGTCCATGGGAAAATCGTCTGGCATTGGAAAGAGAGGAAATGTGAACGCAGTGTAAGCCATTACTCGAGAAACGGCAATAGGGCTGGGGTTCGGGCTAGGGCTAGGAATCCTTTAAAAAGGTCTCATACCTATCTAGCCCAATCCCTAGCCCTAGCCCTACACTCTCAGCACATCCGGCCAGCGGATGCTCGGCAGCTCCTCGATCTTCTCCTGCGCGAGCGCCTCGATGATGCGCTTGGCGAGTTGCACGTTCGTGATGAGCGGCACGCCGCTGTCGGTCGCGATGCGGCGAATGAAGTAGCCGTCGGTCATCTCTTCGGCCGTCGTGTGGGTGGGGATATTGATGACGAGGTCGATACGCTTCTGCTCCAGGTACTCGCGGATGTTCGGGCTCCTCGGCTCCGACACTTTGTAGAGAAGCCCCGAGGGGATGTCGCGCGACTGCAGGAACTCGTGCGTGCGCTTAGTGGCGAAGAAGGAGAAGCCTTGCTTGTGGAGGCTCTGGATCGCGGGGAAGAGATCGACTTTGTCCTCCAGGTTTCCGATCGTGATGAGGACGTTCTTCTTCGGGATTTTGAATCCGACCGCGAGCATCGCGATGAGCAACGCTTGTGAAGCGTTGTTGCCGAAGCACGCGACTTCGCCCGTGCTCGCCATCTCGACTCCCAGTCGCGGGTCCGCTCCCTTCAGACGACTGAAGCTGAACTGCGCGGCCTTCACCGCGACATGGTCCAAGTCGATCGTCTGGTACCGCTTGGTTGCCGATGCTTTGCCGAGGAGGGCTTGCGTCGCGAGCGCGGCGAAATTTTCGCCCGTGACCTTGCTGGCAAACGGGAAACTGCGGCTCGCGCGGAGGTTGCACTCGATCACCTTCAATCGGTTATTTTTCGCGAGGACCTGGATGTTGAATGGTCCGGAGATGTTGAGCCCGCCGGCGATCTTCTTCGCGATGTTCTTGAGCTGCCGCAGCGTCGCCAGGTTCACGCGCTGCGGCGGGAGCACAATGGTCGCGTCGCCACTGTGCACGCCGGCGTTCTCGATGTGCTCCGAGATGGCATAGAGCAGGAGCGTGCCTGCCTGCGCGACGCCGTCGAACTCGATCTCCTTCGCGCCGGTCTCAAACTTCGAGATGATGACGGGCGCTTCCTTCGAGACCAGAGCGGCTTGCTCCAGGTATGCTTCGAGGTCCGTCCCGGAGTGCACGACCGCCATCGCGGCGCCGGAGAGCACGTAGCTCGGGCGGACGATGACCGGGTAGCCGACGCTCTCGGCGAATGTCTGGGCCGAGGTGAGGTCGGCAAACTCCTTCCACTCCGGCTGATCGACTGTCAGCGTGTCGAGCAGCTGGCTGAACTTGTGTCGATCTTCGGCGCGATCGATATCCTTCGGGTCCGTGCCGAGAATCGGGATGCCCTGCGCGGCGAGCTTCGGTGACAGTGAGTTGGGGATCTGCCCCCCCATCGAGACGACGAGCCCCTTCGGATGCGTGAGATCGACGATGTCGCGTACTCGCTCTTCCGTCAGCTCCTCGAAGAAGAGCGAGTCGCACTCGTCGTAGTCGGTGCTCACGGTCTCCGGATTGCTGTTGATCATGACCACGGAGTAGCCCTGCCGCTGGAGCTCGTGCGCGGCTTGGACGCAGCACCAGTCGAACTCCACGGAAGATCCGATGGAGTAGGGCCCGCCGCCGAGGACAATCACGCGGCCTCCACCCCTGGCCCCTCCTCCACGGGAGGAGGGGGACTGTTTTCCAGATTGGCTACCCCCTTCCTCCTCCGGAGGAAGGGTCGGGGATGGAGGAAAACTCACATCGTGCTCCGTCCCGTGATACGTCATATACAGGTAGTTCGTCTGCGCGGGGAATTCCCCCGCGAGCGTATCGACTTGCTTGATCACCGGGGTGATCCCGGCGGTGAGACGCGCGCGCCGGATGTCTTCGGCATTCGCATCGCGAATGACGGCGATCGCTTTGTCCGAAAAACCCGCGCGCTTCGCTGTGCGCAGGAGGGTGGTGTCCAAGGAGGCTGCTTTCGTCTGGAAGAGCGTGTGTGCGATCTGCGCGCAGGAGCGGATCCGTTCCAGGAACCACCGATCGATGCCCGTGGCGATGGCCACCTCATCGACGCTCATGTCGCCGCGCAATGCCTCCGCGATGGCGAAGAGCCGGCGGGGCGTGGGACGCTTCACCTCCTTCACGGGTTCTTTGAATTGGAACGGTCCGGGGTAGAGGCCTTCGGCGCCGATGTTGAGCATCCGCAGCGCCTTCTGGAGCGCCTCTTCGAACGTGCGTCCGAGCGCCATCACTTCGCCGACGGACTTCATCTCGCTCGTCACCTGGTCGCTGACGTGCCGAAATTTCTGCAGGTCCCACCGCGGCACTTTGACGGCGACGTAATCGAGGGCCGGTTCGAAGTCGGCGCAGGTCACGTGCGTGATCGCGTTTTTGAGTTCCGGGAGGACAGCGCCGAGCGCGAGCTTTGCCGCGATGAACGCGAGCGGGTAGCCCGTCGCTTTCGAGGCCAGCGCGGAGCTGCGGCTGAGGCGCGCGTTCACCTCGATGACGCGGTAGGCGCGCGAACGGGGGTCCAGTGCGTACTGGATGTTGCACTCGCCGACGATCCCGAGATGGCGGATCACCTTGAGGGCGATCGACCGAAGCATCTGGTACTCGGTGTTATCGAGAGTCTGGCTCGGCGCGATGACGATCGACTCGCCGGTGTGGATGCCGAGCGGATCGACGTTCTCCATGTTGCAGACCGTGATGCAGTTGTCCGCGCTGTCGCGCACCACTTCGTACTCGATCTCCTTCCAACCGGTCAGATCTTCCTCGACGAGCACCTGGTGGGACTCCACGAATGCCACCTTCAGGAGGTCCTTCAACTCCGCTTCGTTCTGGGCCCGGCCGCTGCCTTTGCCTCCGAGCGCGAAGGCCGCGCGGATGATGACGGGGTATCCCACCTCCTTCGCCGCTTCCAGAGCGGCTGGCACGGACTCGCAGGCCCGGGAGGTCGGGACCGCGACTTCGATGCTGCGCAGCTCCGCATTGAAGAGGGCGCGGTCTTCGGTCTTGCGGATGCTCTCCACCGGGGTGCCGAGCACGCTGATGCCGTACTTCGTGAGGATGCCCAGCTCATCCAAGCGCACGCCGCAATTCAAGGCGGTCTGGCCGCCGAAACTCAGCGCGATGGCGTCGGGTTGCTCTTTGCGGATCACCTCCTCGACAAAGGCCGGGCTGACGGGCACGAAGTATACGGCGTCGGCGAGCCCGAAGCTCGTCTGGTTCGTCGCGATGTTCGGGTTCACGAGGATGACCTTCTTGCCCTCCTCTTTAAAGGCCTTGATGGCTTGGCTGCCGGAATAATCAAATTCGCCGGCTTCGCCGATTTTGAGTGCGCCCGACCCGAGGAGGAGGATCGTGCGCGCGTCCCCGCGGTGTCCGTGCGTGGAAAAATTCTTCCCCGCGTCCCGCGTGTGCGGGACGCTCGGGGAGCCTGTGTCTCGCTTCGCCCGCATGTCCGGGGGAGACTAGGGTAACTCCGTGAGCAGAGCAAGAGTGTGAATCGGACAAGATGTCCAGGCGTGTCGAGCAGACTTACTCATCTGTTATTCCATACCAATTCGCTTTCAAGGAAAGAGAAGATGGTTGTGAGAGCGGCGTATCGGCTGCAAAAATCGATGAAATCGTCGCGAGACGTGGGTCTCGCTCGACGCCTCCCTCCACTTTCATCTTTATTCTCTCTCTCAATATGGAAACTCGTTTCTCTTCGCGCATGAGTCGGGTCGTGACTCTCAATATGCGCGCGCTCGTCGGCGCACTTGCGATCGCCTCGCTCCTCACCCCTCACGCGGCGTTTGCAGCGCGACGATTCTGGGTCGGCGGCTACAGCGGCGGCGAATGGCACGATACGCGCAACTGGTCCTCGCTTGCGGGCTCAGGAAAGGCGGGTGGCGCCAGCGTACCCACCATCAGCGATGTAGCCATTCTTCATACGACCAATAGCGGCAATACCATCCGTCTCGGCAAGGATGGGGCGGCGGGAGGACTCATTCTCTCCACGACCTTTACCGGGGCCCTTCGCATCGGTACTTCCAGCTTGATCCTTGGGGGAACGGGTGCCCGCATCGGAAGCGGATACGTCATCGTCGGCACCGGCACGGTGCTCGCGAACTCCGGAAGCTGGACCATGACGGGAGGCGTCTTCTTCAACACGCTTGCAGGACACAAAATGAGTATTTCCGGAAGCTTGATCGTCATGGGACGCGCGCGCTTCCGCTATTCGGGGACGCTCATCTTCAACGGCGGCGTTGCCGACCAGCGGCTCGCCTTCTCCGGCTCTCACACCGCTACGCGGCCGGACAACATGACGGTGGGCAAGCATTCCTTCTCCGGCATCATCCTCAATAACATCGCGGGGACCACATCGGACGATCTCATCATCTCTGGTTCCTATCTCCGCGCACGCACACTCACGATCACGAATGGAAACTTCGATCTGCGTTCGGAAGATGTCCCGCTGGCTTTGAGCGGCACCTTGACGCTGGCGAACGATGCGGATGCGACACTCGAGACAGACCAGAACATCACGCTCTCCGGGTCCATTTCGACCGGCGCGTCCGCCCGCTTCACGATGAGCGGGGGGACGCTCAAGCTCAATGGCATCAGTCAGAACCTGGATGTCGCGGGTGACGGCTCGTCCATGCACACGCTCGAGATTGATTCCAACAGCGGTGCGTACCTCACCGGGCTTGCCCTCGTGACCTCCACGCTCACGATCAACTCGAGCAGAATTCTCGCATTCGCGGCGAATACCCTCTACCTCACGGGTGGAACGATCACGAATAACGGCACGATCCGTGAGAACACAGGCAAGCTCGTCCACACGGGTTCCAACATCTTCATCACGAATAGCGATTACACGGAAGATCACGAAGTGAAGACGGGCGAAACCATGTACTTCACCGTGACAGACACGGATGAGAACATCAACGGAGCCGCCGCAGACACGCTTGCCATCGATGTCACGCTCACCGGGGGAGACACGGAGGACGTCACCCTGACGGAAACGGGTAATGCCACCGGCATCTTCCGAGGATCCATCAGCGTCACGAACGACACTGCGACGAACAACGATGGCACCTTGCAGACAACGAGCGACCGCACGGCGACGTTCACGTTCACGGACGCACAAGACGCCAAGGTGATTTCGGATACAGCCGCTGTCACGGTTGTGGCAGGAACGTCCAGCAGCAACACGAATAGCGGTGGTGGCAGCAGCCGTAGTCGCGGAGGCGGCGGCGGAGGCGGAGGCAAGGCGGGGGCAGCCGTGCTCGCGAAGCCGACGAGGAATCAAGCCAAGCCGCAAAGGCGCGTCCCGGTGACGAGGAGGATTGCGAAGAAAAAGCTCAGCGTTGCAGAGCGCAGGGCCGCTCGCCTCCAGAAGCTCAAGGACATGAAGGCGCGCATGGATGCTCGCAGGGCTAAGCGTCTGGGCCGATAATTCACAGACATCCGACGAAGAAGACCCCTCGAGAGTGAGGGGTTTTCTTTAGTTTGTAGAAAGTAGTTGGTAGTTTTCGTTCTACAAACTACCAGCTGCCAACTACAAGCTCATAAATGGTGCCGATGATGCTGCTTCATGTGCTGCTCCAGTTCGCTCTCATTCTGGTGCACGCCGAGGATCTCCAGCAGCAGCACGCCGAGCAGGATCAGCCCGCCGCCCACGAGGTGGTACCAGAGGATCGGTTCCCCCAGATAGAAGTGCGCGAACGCAATGCCGCAGACGATGTTGATGGTCGAGAAGAGCGAGACGGCAGAGACCGGGATGCGCTCAATCGCTTCGTAGAAGCTGAAGAGGTTCAGGAACCGGGAGACGAAGCCAAACCCGAGGAGGGCGGGGACGAGCGCCGCGGGGAAGACGAGCAATTCCTCGCGTAGCGGATGCTCGATGAAGGGAGACACGAGGAAGAACGCGCCGACCGCGACCGATGCGCGCGAGACGATGACGAGCTCCGAGTCCAGCTTGTGGAGGTACTTCTTGAAGATGATGCCGCCGCACGCGTAGGCGAACGTGGAGAGGAGAATCAGCGGGTCGCCGGGTCTCGTGGAGAAGTCTTCGGAAAATCCCCGGAGCGCGACGAACGCGATGCCGAAGATGATGACGCTGCTCGCGATGATGTGCGCACGCGTCCAGTGTTCTTGCCGCAGGATCGCAATCGCGAGGACCATGAGGAACACCATTTCCATACGGCCGAAGAGCTCTGCATTGATGGCTGTCGTGTACTGCAGACCGGAGAAGAAGAGGAGCGGTGCGAGCAGTCCGTTGCAGAGTCCAAGAGCAATGAGTGGCAGCACGTACTTGCGCTTCATCGCAAACAGGCGACGCACGGTCGGGAAGACGCCGAACGACAGCAGCACGAAGAACGCCGTCAGGAACTCGCTCAGGACGAGTATCGAGAGCGGCGAGAGCGCTCCGCTCAGTTGCTTGCCGAAGGAGTTATACGTCGAACTCGCGAGGATCATCACGACGAGCGCGATCCACCCGATACTCTGAGATTCGAGGCTGCGCTTGCGCAAACTCACGAGCGGCCAGTGACGGATGTTGGTATCAAACAATCTGAGTATTATATCATGATTCCGCCTGGTCTGGTAGATGCGATTGGCTTCGAGGAAAGAGTCCGAGGAGTCCGAAGAGTCCAACGATAGCGAGCAATGTTACGTGGTGCCGCCGGCTGGAATCGAACCAGCATGCCCGGGTAAGGGGCAGGGGATTTTAAGTCCCCCGTGTCTACCATTTCACCACAGCGGCACAGCAGGGCTAGGGCTTGGAATGATCGAACGGCAAAAAGTATAGAGCAACATCAACTCCTAGCCCTAACCCTAACCCCAGCCCTAAATCGGCAGTGCTTCTAACGGCACCCTCTGCACCGGACTCGCGATGCGCTCGCCTTTCTCGCCGATTTTGAGGGCAACGCCGGTGATGGGATCGACTTCCTGCGAGACGAGGATCAAGCGCCGCAGCGTCGTGCCGACGGGCGTGCACGTCATGAGGGTTGCGATGCGCTGAGCTGTCGGCTGGTCGAGCACCGTGATGTCACTGGGCTTCACTTCCTTCTTCTCGATCACGGTGTAGCGGTGCTTGTCGCCGCTGAAGTAGACCCAATACTCATCCCCGACCTGGAGCTGATGGAGCCGCGCGAAGACTGTTTTGTAGTTGCCGGGAGCCCAGGGGTAGTAGGAGCTATGCCCGGTGACGAAGAAATTTCCCGCCTGCCCCGGGCGGGCCGTTCCGGGGTAGTGCACGACACCTCCTTGCAGGGCGGCTTGGATGTCTTGCTCCACTTGCGTCCAATCTTCCTTCAGAAGCGATGCGTAGGATGGCGTCACGAGCGGCACGTTGAGGTTCAGTTTTGGGATGATGATGCGGTTATCGGGAGGGCCTACCTCCGGCAAAAAGCTGAGAAGATCGCCATCGGTGCCGGACACCGCGAGTCCCGGGACGCGCTTGAGTTTTTCCCTGAGCGCCGTGTCGATGCCGGACGATCCGCCGGCACTGTCGAACTTCAGCGGATCAATCTTCGAGCGCATGATCTGCCAGAAGCTCTGATAGTTGAGCGCGAGGAAGAGGAACAGGAAGATGCAGGCAAACGTGCTGCCGAACCGCACGATATCCAGCGCGAAGAGCGTGCCGCGGTTATATTGCTTGACCGTGCGGTTGCGTCCCGGGATCCACACCGGCTGCGCGAGGAAGGCCTTCGTGAAGGTCCAGCCGGAGCGACCGCCCCGCTTGAGCTCGCTCCACACGGTGCGGCCGTCGCGGAAGCTGGCGCGGTACTGACGCAGTCCCTCTGCGATTGCGGAGAACATCACGCCGCGCATCTGGCGGCGCATCTCCCGGAGCATTTTTTCGTCGAAGAGAGGAGTGGCGGATGCACTTTTCTTCTCCACGGCGGCTTCGATCTTCTTCGCCTGTTTCGGTGCTTCTTGCCGCACGATCTGACGCTCGATCGCCTCCGAGGGGAGGATGATGTTTCCTTCGGTGTCGTAGTAAGCGTGATGCGTCATGTTTTCCAGGTATTATAGCACAAAAACAACTTGTCTTACATCCGAGAGGGGACTGAGGATAGCATAGGACCGTATGCAGCCAGAAACGGTGAAAATCCCGGTTCCTGAGGACTATCCGATGGATGCCCATCAGATCGTGGCTTTCAGCAGGCGACTCGGCTTTCCTTTACTTATGGTCAGCGCCGATCGTGAAGTTCTGCTTGATTGTGAGTGGCTCTCACCCGCAGAGATTGATCGCTATCGCCGGCACCTCACGATGCTCCTTCAATGATGCCCCCTCCCACGACCTCCTGCCCGCGGTAGAGCACGAGGCACTGCCCGGGTGCCTGCGGTTCCATCGGAGAGTCAAACATGAAGCGCCCGGTGGATCCACTGAACGTGATGGATCCGGATTTTTTATGTGACAATGAGCGCGTGCGGACGTCGAATCGCGTCGGCTCGTCGCCCTCCGGTTTCCATGAGACCCAATGCAGTTCTTTCACCGTGATCGCGTGTGTACGCTCCTCGCCCTTCGGGGCGACGATCAAGCGATTCTTCTCTGCATCTTTGGAGACGACCTCGAGGGGGATTTTGAGTCCGCCGATTTTGAGGCCGCGACGCTGACCCAACGTATAGAGAGGCAACCCTTCGTGGTTGCCGACCACGGTGCCATCGCGCCGCACGATTTCTCCTGGATGGATGGCGTCTGCGAGATGTCGCTTCAAAAATTCCTGCGGAGATTTTTCCGGGAAGAAGCAGAGATCCTGACTCTCGCGGTAGGTCCTCTTCTCGTACGGCACGCCAAAGTGCTCGGCGAGGCCGTAGACCTGCGACTTCTGCATCGCGCCGAGCGGGAACAGAACGCGCTTCAGTTGTTCCTGCGTGAGCCCGTAGAGGTAGTAGCTCTGGTCTTTCGGCGTATCGACCGCTTCCAGAAGGACCATCCGTTCCGATTCATCCGACATCCGTTCACGTGCGACGCGAGCGTAGTGACCGGTCGCGAGCATGTCGCACCCGAGCTCTTCGGTCAGTTCCAGAAGTTTTCCGAACTTGATCGTGCGGTTGCAGCGGATGCAGGGGTTCGGCGTGCGACCCGCTCGGTATCCTTCCAGAAACGGATCGACCACCTGCTCTTTGAACTCTTGCTCGAGATCGACGATGTGGTAGGGGATTGCAAGCGCCTTCGCGACCGCTTGCGCCCGCGAGGCCGTCTGCGCATTGCAGCACTTGCTCGGGAGAATCTCCGCGAGCGCCGGAGCCAGCGGGTCGGTCCAAAGCGTGAAGCGCACCCCCACAAGATCGTGCCCCTGCTCTTTCAGCAGGTGCGCGACGACGGAACTGTCGATTCCTCCCGATAGGGCTACGAGAATCCTCATAACATTGCTACATTGCTATATTGTCACATTGTTCGCAAAGCGATTCTGAAGCGAATGACAGCAAACTTGCCCTCTTGCATGCTGGCACTGTAGCAATGTGACCATGTAACAATGTGTACCTTGTAACAATTTGTCCCTCTCTACGTCTCAGTACAATAGCCGGGATGAACATCCAAGACGCGCTTCGCTACTGGCAGGAAGAAGGTTTGCTCTCGAAGGAGAAAGCCCGGGAACTTCAAGAGAGTTTGAAGGATGCGGATGATCATGTTCCAAACAAAGCCATTCGGATTTTCTCCGCGATCGGAGGCATCTTGATCGGCCTTGGTGTCATCTTGTTCGTTGCGAGTAACTGGAGTGAGCTGACATCCTCCGTGAAGACGGCCATTTTGATCCTCGGCATGCTCCTTACAGGGTATGCGGGCTACGATCTCGCCTATGTCCGAAAAACCTATGAGAAGACCGGACTCGCACTGCTATTCGTGAACGTGCTCATCTTTGGTGCGAGCATCTTTCTGGTCGCGCAGATCTATCACTTGCCACTGACGTTCTGGTGGGGGGCACTGCTGTGGCTTCTCGTCACGGCGTTCTTTGCGTACATCCTTCAATCACGTTTGCATGCGTGGCTGACGGTGCCGCTCTCTCTTCTGTTTCTCGGTTGGTTTCGAAACTACGGTGTCTCCGGCTTCTCCGCGGAGTTGGATTTCCTCTTCAATGCGCGGCACAGCCTCGTGACGCTGTTTCCGGTCATCGGTGCCGCGCTCATCGGCAAAGCAGTGTTGCAGCGCAAGTACGCGAATCTTCGCTTCGCGTCCGATACATGCTTCAACTGGGGCATCTTCCTGGTGATTTTTGCGACTGTCCTCACGACGGCGGAGCGAGAACTATTTTATAATTTCTTTCAGGTTCCGAGCGACTGGGTGGCGCTCCTTCTCTTTACGATCGCTGTTCTCTTGCTCGTTGCGGGAGTCGTGTGGGGCAAGTTTGTCACGAAGCAGGGTCAGTGGGGCCTGGCCGCGCTCGGCGGATATTTGGTCTATCTGTACGCCATCGCCTCCGTTCCACGTGTCATGGGCTACCCTCTGGCTGGCGGCGGTTCCTTCATGTTCGGGTACCAAGACGTTCCAGACACCACCATGCTGAAGGGACTTTTCGTACTTCACATTCTGCTCGCATTCGTATTCCTGCTCGTCGTGGTTTGGTACGGCACGATGCTTCGGATGCCGATCGTCATCAATATGGGCATGCTGGGACTCGCCATCACTATCTTCATTCAGTATGTCTCCTGGGCCTTTGAGGCGTTGGATCGTTCCATGGCCTTCATCCTCGGCGGCGTGCTCATTTTGGGATTGAGTGCCATCCTGGAGCGCAAACGCAGGCAACTCGTTTCCGCAATGAAAAAATGACGAAACGCACACTCTTTTTCATCGGCCTCATCCTGGAGCTCATCGCGATCTTCGGTCTCTTCGTGCCGTACGCGGTGCGACTCCAAACCGGTGAAGAGGCGCTTCTGCGCACGGTGCCCGTGGACCCATGGTCGCTCCTGCGCGGGGAATATGTCGTCTTGGATTATGCCGTGGGACAGGACCTGCCGACGCCCGTGGACTTCACGGGCTACGGGGAGCCTGTGTATGTCGTGCTTTCGAAGCAGGGCGACACCTATGAGCGTGTGAAGTTTTCCGATGAGAAACCGATGTTGGAACCGGGGCAGCTGTGCTTGAAGGGTCGAAAAGAATACAACCGTGCGGTGTTCCCAGATCTCGCGCAGTACTTCGTCGAGCAGGGGCTGGGACGTGAAATTGAAAACGTACAGCGCTCGCACCGCCTGCTTGTGACCGCTGTCATTGATTCGGATACGTGCACCGGCATCATTAAGGATCTGCGCCTGGGACCCGAGGTTCCGGATAGCGAACTTCCCGAGTGGATGCGCCCGGTGCCCATCGAAGACGTCCCCGTGCGGGAAGCGCCGCCAGTGCGATAAGGGGGGATCGGGTATCATGGACCCATGATCGAGAAGATCAGAGCTTTGGCGAAGGAATATGAGCAGCTGCAGCAGAAACTGCAGGATCCCATCGTGTACGGCAGCCCGAAGGAGCTCGCGAAGCTGAGCAAGCGGGCTTCGGATCTCCAGGAGGCCGTCGATGTCCTCGCCGACTATGAAGCACTGCAGAAGGCAATTTCGTTCGCAAGCCAGTCGCATGAGGATCCTGAAATGAAGGAAATGGCGCTCGAAGAGGCCGAGTCCGCTCGAAAAAAACTGCCGCTTCTGGAGGAAAAAATGAAAGCGCTCTTGATTCCGAAAGATCCGGATGACGACAAGAGCGTGATCCTGGAGGTCCGCGCCGGGACCGGCGGCGACGAAGCCTCGCTCTTCGCGGGAGAACTGCTGCGGATGTACCTGCGCTACGCCGAGAGCCAGAGCTGGAAGGCGGAGATGGTGAACACCGCGCAAGGCGAGGCAGGCGGCATCAAGGATGCGTCGTGCAAGATCGAAGGACCCGGAGTCTATGGCAAGCTCAAGTACGAGTCCGGCGTGCACCGCGTGCAGCGCATCCCGGAGACGGAGGCGAAGGGACGCGTGCACACCTCCACCGCGACCGTCGCGATCCTCCCGGAGGCCGAGGAGGTCGATATCGCCATCCGTCCGGAGGATTTGCGGATCGATACGTTCAGGAGCGGCGGTGCCGGAGGGCAGAACGTGAACAAAGTGGAGACCGCCGTGCGCATCACGCATATTCCCACAGGTGTCGTCGTCGCCTGCCAGACGGAGCGGTCCCAGCTTCGTAACCGCACGCTCGCGATGAGCCTCCTCCGGAGCCGTCTGTACGCAGCCGAGCAGGAGCGCCTCGCGAAGGAGCGCGGGCAGATGCGCTCGGGGCAGATTGGCTCAGGAGACCGTTCGGAGAAGATCCGCACCTACAACTTCCCGCAGGATCGTCTGACGGATCACCGCATCGGCGAAAACTTCAGCAATCTTCCTGCAATTATGGAAGGAGACCTCGGCGATATCATCGAGGCGCTCACGGCGAAAGACCTTGAGGAGCGACTGAAGCAGGCCTAAGAGCGGATCTTCTTCATCGTTGCCATCCTCTGCTCGATCAGTTCCTTCGTACCGATGTCCCTGCGGAACCGCACGGGTCCCTGCACCTGCTCGCAGAGTGTCTCTGCGATCTTCTCCGCTTCTACGATGGTCTTCCCGATGCCGACGATGCCTGCGCTGCGCGAGCCTCCGAGGAGGATCTTCCCGTTCTCCTCCGAGACGTCTCCGTAGTAGAGACGCGCATTCTTCGGCATATCCGGGAATCTCACCTCTTTGCCTTTCTGATCTTTGGTCTCCGGATATCCCTGCGGCGTGATGTACTTGCAGACCGTTGCCTTCTTCTCGAAAGAAACGAGATCCTCTGCCAGGTTTCCGTCGATGATTCCTTGGCAGATGGCGACGAAATCAGACGAGAGGAGCGGAAGGATATTGAGTGCTTCCGGATCGCCGAAGCGCGCATTGTATTCGATGACACGAATGCCATCTTTCACCGCCATGAAGCCGCCGTAGAGGATTCCGCGATACGGCTCGCCACATTCTTTCAGGAGAGCCGCTGCGGTGAGGCGATTGATCTCCTTCGCACGTGCAAGGTCCTTCGGTTTCAGAAAGGGAAGTGCATGATTGGCATCGGTGTAGGTGCCCATGCCGCCGGTGTTCGGGCCGCCATCTCCTTCGTAGGCTCGCTTATGATCCTGAACCGCTGGCATATCGATGACCTGCGTGTCTGAGACGAACGAGAGGAGACTGAATTCCACCCCAATGAGCTTTTCCTCGATCACTACACGGCCACATTCCTCCAGACATTCCACTGCGTACTGCACACCCTGTTCGATCGAATCCAAATGTTCGCCCATCACCTTTACGCCCTTACCGCCCTTGAGCGCGTCATACTTCACGACGAACTCTCCCCCGAGGTCTTTTTCCATATAGGAGCGTATATTCTTTTTAGCTTCTGTCAGGGCTGAACCTGAATTGGACTGCACGGTGAAAAATTGGAATTTGGACGATGCCTCGATGCCATACTTCTTTAGGAGGTTTCGGGTGAAGCCTTTGCTCGTCTCGATCTGCGCGAGGGCTTTCTTTGGTGCGACGCTTGGAACGCCGACCTTTTCCAGTTCATCTGCGAGCCCGGCGCCGATGGGGTCGTCCGGTCCGATGAAGGCGAAATCTGGTTTTTCTTTTTTGGCGATGTCCAAGATTTTCGGAAAATCCATAATGTTCTGGACGAACATCTTTACGGCAAGTTTTTGGATACCGGGATTCCTGTTTGCGCAAATCGAGATGATCTCTGGTTTTTGCGGGGATCTCGAAAGCGCATCGGCGATGGCATGTCCCCGAGCCGAGGATGTCACGAGCAGAATTTTCATGAGTTACACCAGAGACATCATCCTGGCATTCTCCGTTTCCTCTTCCGCGGCCTCGTGCTCAAACGTGTCGCGTGTCATGTTACGGCCGCACCCGAGCTCGTGGAGGAGCTTCGGCGTCACCTCGGGCGTCGGATATTTCTTCGTGAAGCAGCCTTCGCTGAATTGTCGGATCTTCGAGTTTCCGACCCGCACCGCTTTGTGCATGTCGTCGATCGTCGTGTAGAAGAGGCCGTCCGCGCCGATATACTTGCGGATGTCCTCCACGCTGTGGTTCGCCGCGATCAGTTCATTCGTCGTCGGCAAGTCGATGCCGTACGGGTCCGGACTGATGATCGGGGGCGAGGCCGAGGCGAAGTAGACCTTTTTGGCTCCGGCTTGGCGTGCGATCTCCACGATCTTTTTGCTGGTGTTGCCGCGGACGATGGAGTCATCGACGAGCAGCACGCTGTTGCCTTTGAACTCCAGCTCGATCGGATGCATCTTGAAGTTCAGGCTCCGTTTGCGCATGTCTTGCCCCGGCATGATGAACGTGCGGCCGATGTAGCGGTTCTTCACGAAGCCTTCGCGATAGCGCACTTTCAGCTTATCCGCGAGGCCGGCGGCCGCCGGACGTCCGGTATCGGGGATCGGAATCACCGAGTCGATGTGGATGCCCGCGGCGCGGATCTGCTTTGCCAACGCCTCGCCCATGCGCACGCGCGCCTTGTAGACGTTCACGCCGTCGATCGTCGAGTCTGGAGCGGCGAGGTACACCCACTCGAAGAGACACGGGTGCAGAGATCCCTGCTTGCACATCCGCGTGTGCAATTTGTTGTGCCGATCAATGAAGACGGCCTCGCCCGGCTGGATGTCGCGGACGAACTCGTAGTCGAGCGCTTTGAAGACGGTGTTCTCCGAGGCGATCATGTACTCCTCCTTCATGCCGTACTTGCGTCGTCCCAGTTGCAGCGGACGGATGCCATACGGGTCGCGGAAGCCGATGATGCCCTGGCCGCCGATGAGCGCGACGACGGAGTAGGCTCCCTTGCTCTTGCGCATGACGGTGCGGACCGCGCGGAAGACGTGGTCCGGCGTCAGCTTCTTCGGCCGGAGGTTGTGCAGCGCGACCGCGAAGACATTCAGGAGCACTTCCGAGTCCGAGTTGGTATTCAGGTGGTGGTAGTACTTCTCCATCAGCTCTTTGCGCAGCTCCGCAGTGTTCGTCAGGTTGCCATTGTGCGCGAGGGCGATGCCAAACGGCGTGGAGATGAAGAACGGCTGCGCTTCGAATTCGCTGCTGCACCCTGCGGTCGGGTAGCGCACGTGCCCGATGCCCATCGGACCTTTCAGACGGGCGAGCGACTTGGCATGGAACACATCGCGGACCATCCCGTTGCTCTTCTTCAAGTGAAATTGACTGTTGAACGTCACGATACCTGCGGCATCCTGGCCCCGGTGCTGTAACACGATGAGTCCGTCGTAGAGGTCTTGGATGACATCGCGGTAGCCGGACACTGCTAAAATTCCACACATGCGTGAGGAAGAAAGGGAGAATAAATAAATGTTTTTCGTTGGATTGTTTTTCGTTTTTGGTTAAGAATCTTTGAATTCTCGCTTGCGAACGAAAAACGAAAAACGAAAAACGAAAAAACGTACAAAGTGGCCTGCCCGGAGACGGGGAAAGCCAAAGACTGGAAAAACGGACTATCCACGTAGACATTCTAATGATGGATTTTCAGGAAGCAAGTGAGTGTATGGGTCCACCCATAATTGCACTCTTCCTGGGTCGAGGACCACTGTAGCAGAAATTGGAGGGGCGATTGCAGGTTCAGTGCGAAATGCGGTCGTTCGGTGTTGAACCAGAGCAGGTATTCCATGAGGATCACGTTGAATTTTTGCGGCTCCAGGAGCTCGTGGGCATGGTAGTCCACGAACTCCTCCTGGATCGTGCGGTTGAACCGTTCACAATGGGCGTTCATCTTCGGTGTCTTCGGGTAAGTGTGGTAGTGCGTGAGGTGCAGTTCCGAGAGCTTCTGCGCGAAGTGCTTCTTGAACTCACTGCCATTGTCCGTGAGAACATGTTCGAAGGGCACGGGAAAGACCATGTGGCAGAATCCAAAGAACTCCTCGGCGGCCTTGGATGCATGCGAAGTCGTGCTCCACGCAAACCCAAAGCGGCTGTAGAGATTCTCGAAAGTGATGACATACCGGCGGCAGCCGTGGACGAAGCGTTCCACGGTATCGAGGGCGACGCAGTGCCCCGGATGGGTGGCCTTGAAGTCCTTGGGCTTCCGGAGCACCTTCCGCCGGTTGGCCTTCTTCACCTTCCCGAAGTGAGAAACCTTCTGGGGGAAGATCCTGAGTCCTCCGAGATCCGCGATGAGCCTGCCGACGGTGGAGGCGGAGGGCATGGGGAGGGACTGCCTGCGGCAGAAGCGCGCGAGGAGGATCTGCAGCTTCGCTTTCCCCAGATTCGGGTGCTCCATCCGTAGCCGCTTGATCTCGTCGAGGACTTCGAGCGGCCACGCTCGGATACGGCGGTGCCGGGGAACCCTTGAACATTCCTCCAGGGCGGTCGGTTTCCCGTGTCCTTCCCGCAGCTGCTTCTTCCAGAGGAAGAGTGTCCTCCTCTTCACCTTGAATGCATCGATTGTTGCCGGAAGGCCGTGCTTCTCCCAGAAGACGAGGATCTCAAACTTCTGCTTCGCTTTGTCGGTCATATGCGCCCACCGTACCGCCCTGTTGTAGCAGGTGACGAAGTGGAAGCCCTTGAATGCAGGTTTGAAGCGTCCTCTACCCATAGGTCAGTGAGACCCAAGGGAGTGCAATATGTATCTGAACCTATGCAGTGAGCTTTGGCCATAGAAAGACCAGGAACCTTGGCGCAAAAGGTTCCCGATGCGTCGCATTCTTGAATCTCGAATCCGACCTTGGATTCGCCTATCAAATAATCGCGCCCATGGAAGGGCGTTCTTTTTTGTATTGATGAGCAGCCTTCCATGGCTGCGATTAATCGTTCTCCATTTGTCGTTCCTTCGCCTTCACGGTGTTTCGAATCAGGCTCGCGACGGTCATCGGTCCCACTCCTCCCGGCACGGGCGTGATGGCGGATGCAATCTCTTGCACCGCTTCGAAATCAACGTCTCCTTTGAGGCCCTCTTCATCTCGGCTCACGCCAATATCCACGACGACCGCACCCTTCTTCACCATCTCTTTTGTAATCATCCGCGCTTTACCGACCGCGGCGAAGAGAAGGTCCGCCTGCTTCGTGAGACTAGCGAGGTCCCTTGTCTTGCTGTGACAGATCGTGACGGTGGCCCCGCGATTGAGGAGCATGATCGCGAGCGGTTTTCCCACGATGTTGCTGCGGCCGACGATCACCGCGTGCTTGCCCTCGATGGGAATCTTGTAATACGAGAGGAGCTCGATGACACCGGAGGGGGTCGCCGGCGGGAGGTGTTCGAACTCGACCGAGAGGAACATTTTCCCCAGGTTGTAGGCCCCGAACCCATCGACATCTTTCTTGGGATCGATGGCGCGGATGACCTGCGGGACGGATTTCTCCAAATGCGGCGGCAGCGGCAGTTGCACGATGAAGCCCGTGACATCCGGGTCCGTATTCAGCGTATCGATCGTTTTCATCAGATCCTTGAGTGTGAGCGTTTCGGGCAGGTGCTTGTGCTCGTGACGCATGCCGACCTCGGTGCAGCTCTTCAATTTCTGTTTAATGTAGCTGCCGCTCGCCGGGTCGTTGCCCACCTGGACAATGACGAGCTTCGGATCCCATTTTTTTACGAGCGGTTTCAGGCGGTTCAGCAGAGAATCCGCTGCCTCTCTGCCGGAAAGGATGGTAGCCGTCATGAGTGCATCGTAGCGGATGTTGAGATTTTTTGAACTCGTCTTTGGTGATTGCTTGCTCTTTCTCCCTCGGAAACCCCTCGCCCTATCGGAGAGGGAACTGCCATGTAGATCCGTTCGAAGCGATTTTCTTGCTGTTTCAAAGCGGCACTGGCAAGGTGCACCACCGATGGAAGGACGCTTGGACTACTCACCGGCTCCCGAGCGACGGAAAATCCAGCAATTCCTGGATCGCGGAGACGATGCCCAGCGGCGAAAGCGAGAGGGGATCGAAGAAGATCTTGAGCGGGCTCGCGATGGGGTCCAGGGAGTATTTCAGCAAGATCTCTCCAAAGCTTAAGGCACAGTCACGAAGCTGCGGATTTTTTTTGCAACCTCGTCTTTGTCGCCGGACGTATCGATGGTATGGATACTCGGATCCTGTTCCGCCATATCGATGTACGCTTGGTGGATTTTCTTCTGGAGATCCTTCTGCTCGAACGGATCTTTCTCCGTGCGCTTTGCGACCCGTGGCCACGACACTTCGAACGGCGGCAGCGTGAAGATCATGACGTCCGGTTTCAGGAAGTCTTTGTTCATTTCCTGGAGCCACTCCATGGGCAGCCCCTGCGATGCCCCATACATGAGCGTAGAGGGAATGTAGCGATCGGAAATGACGATGATCCCTTTTCGGAGCGCGGGCTTGATGACGTGCTCGAGGTGCCACGCGCGATCATTGACGAAGAGCTCCTGGTACTCCCGCGGGGAGAGCCCGGAGTGCGACTTCAGTTCATCGCGAATGTGTTTTCCAACAGGCCCTTCGGACGGCTCGGCCGTCAGGAGGACTTCTTTGCCCTCGGCGCGCAGCGCATCTGCCAGGCGCTCAGAGTGCGTTGTCGTTCCCGCGCCGTCCGGTCCTTCGAAAACGATAAAAAATCCTGACATAGGCTTCCCTCATTATACTCAAAGTTTTGGCTCTGTCACCCCGCTTGCCTTCGAATAAGGCAATACGCGGCGAAGGCAAAACGCTCCGCAATAATCTGGTTGATTCTCTCGAGTTCGGACGGCCTCAAAATCCCCGTGATCATGATGCGCAGTCGATCCTGCGAGATCTCCACAATGCCGACGGTATGCCCGAGCTCCTGCTCGAGAAGAGCAAGATTTTCATTCCGCGGGACGTCGCAGAGGAGCTCCAGCATGAGCGACCATATTCTCCGCTTCCGTATGCCTTGTCAAAAATCCGCAGTCATTTATTGAAACTCTACGGATCCCTCTGCATCCAGGCCACTCAGCGCGTTTTTCTGGAGGGCGCTCTGGGAGACCGTCACGAGCGAATCGCCCAAGCGAATGATGCGCTCGATGTCGCGCCCATAGCCGTACCACACATCACCGGATTTCTGGAACGTGTCCTCATCGTAGTGCGTGATGGTGCCGCGGAGGGTGAATCCTTTGTCGAGCGTGATGTCGTAGACGTGCGCGCCCTGGAAGATCGGGCTTCCGTACGCGCCGCCGTCATTGCCGACTTTCTGATTGGCCGGGATCCGCGCAACGGAGATCGGGAACGCGAGGAGGTCGCGGGACTTGTCGAAGAGGAGCGCCTTGTGGTTCCAGAGGAGGGGACTGTCCGTCCCGCGATCGCCGATCACGAGGTTGTGGAGTTCCTTCGGGTTCTCGACGTCGCGAACATCGAAGATCGCGACTTTCATGCCCTGGTACCACGCGAAGTTCGGGTCTTTCGCGATCACGGCGTCCTTTCCAAAGCCGATCAAGTGATTCTCATCGTACGGATGCAGGTAGTTGCTATAGCCGGGGATCTTCAGCTGACCGAGAATCTTCGGATTGCTCGGGTCCGACGTATCGATGACGAAGAGGGGATCGATGTTGCGGAACGTCACCATGTAGGCGCGGTCTCCGACGAAACGGACAGAGTAGATCTGCTCGCCTGGAGCGATCTCTTCGATCTCCCCCACTTGATTCATCTCCATGTTGAGGACGTAGAGATTATTCGTCTGACGGTTGTTGTTTCCGTCCCAGTTATTGCCCTGTGTCGTCGCGATGCGGAAATATTTCTCGCTTGTGGTGAGCGAAGTCGAACCATGCTCGTCCATCGAGAACTGATTGAGGATGCGTCCCGGTACGGAGCCTTGCGATTCCATCTCGATGCCATCACCCGTGAACTCAAAGCGGTAGACGTTCGTCTTCTCATTCGAAGTTCCTGCAGGATTCGCGGCTGCCGGGTTCCAGCTGTAGCGGTACTCGGTGTTGGCGACGTAGAGATTCTCCAGCGACGCATAGATGTTCTCCGCGGAGCCGAGGACCACGGAGGTCTGCACCTCGCCCGTCGGATTATGCAAGGGGATCACGCCGACCGTCAGGTATTGCGGCTGTGGGATGTGCGGCAAGATCATGACGTCATCGCACGGAGCCGCCGCCCTTTCCTTGTCGCCCTCCGCGGAATCTTCCATGAGCGGAACGACTTCCTCCGGCGTTGGGGTCTTCGTCAGCGGATGCGGGCCGCCCCAGCGCACCGGGTTATTGACGACCATGTACAGCTTGTTGCCGATTTTGCGTGAGGAGACTGTGGAACCATCCAGCGCGACTTTGCGCTCCAGTTCCGGCTTGGACTTATCGGAAATGTCATAGATGCGGACCTCTGCCTTCTGCCATCCCCACCCCGGCCAGATCATCGAGTCCGTCGCCATCCGCTTCTCCACTTGTGGTGAGCCTGTCGAATCCATGATCTGCACGGGACCTCCGCCCTGGTTCCAGCGGTGACCGATCACGACGAGGCGATTGCCATCGACGTACATGTCCGAAGGGCCAAAGCCGACTTCCTCCATATCGATGGTCGCGACATTGCGTGGCGTGCCAGAGGCATCGACGATACGGATTTGCGAGCCCCGGACGAAGTACACGTACGTGCCGTCCGTCTTCACGATGTCGGCTTCATCCACGCCTTCGACCTGCACGTTGGTCCTCGAGTAATCGCCGTCCGATCCTCCTCCCATGCCGGCGGTTTCATTCGCCGCCTTGCCCTGCTGCGCAGCGGTTACTGCATCTTCCGCCATATTGCGCATCATCGGTCCGCCGCCACGTCCTCCACGATTTGCTTCCTCCACGAATGCGCGCAGATCCACGCAGGACTTTGCCGTCTGCGGGACATCGAGCGCCAGGTTCACCGCGACCTCGGGGTACTTCACGTTGATGTACGCCTTCGTCGGCTGATCGGTCACGTCTTCACTGAGGCGCCACATCATTTCCACCATCTCGCCACGCGAGATCTTTGCTTCCATTCTTTTGACGGAAGGAGGAATGGCTTTGGAACCTTCCAGCGCGCGGACGTACGGCTCGTACCAGTCTGCGGAGTATTGCTCGATCGGTTGATAGTAGGCGAGTGTGAGAATCTTTGCAGCTTCCGGAAAGTTGATGTTTTGCTCGGGGCGGAAGAGCCCATCGGGGTAGCCTGAAATGATTTCCTCCATCTTCGCTCGACAAACATATTCGGCGAACCATTCATGCTGCACATCCGGAAAGCAGGCAAACTCTTTGTCTGTAGCCGCTTCTTTAGATCTTGCTTCGAGGATGATCTTCAGAAATTCCGCGCGGTTGATGTTGTTATTCGCTTTGAACGTACCGTCACTGTAGCCCTCGATGACCCCTTTTTCTTCGAGCGCTTCGATGGCGGTACGGTACTGGGTGGATGCGGAGACATCCGAAAACGATTTTCCCATCGCGAGCGATGGAAGCAGGGAAGCGGTCAGCGCGATCAATGTCGCGGCCGCCGTGTGTTTCACGAACATAAAAGTGCGGGGGAGAGATATATGTCACGGGGCAGGATACCAGAGCGTCCTTCCGTGGTTCCTGTAAGACGGATGGCGGAAGAAGATCTTACAGTTGAGCTCTAACGGAACCATTAAATTCATAAAACCAGAGCGCCCCTTCGCGGGCGCGGACCCCTTCGCGGGCGCGGGTTCTTACAAAATTTCCCATTCAGACACGTCCCATTTGCCACAAGCTGATGACCATGGATAGTCTTCCATATTTTCACAGAGCCCTGCTTTTACTGGATTCCAATGAATGTATCGAAACGCCCCATTTGCGTTGCGAACGATGCGCATATGAAACCTTGCCTGCCACATTCTTCGGATTCCCGTATTGAATGTCATGCCTGATTTGTAGACGTTCATTATTTTTGAAATTGTTCCAGGCTCAGGGACAGTCACTAAAAAATGACAATGGTCTGGCATGATAACAAATGCATAAAGGAAGAAAGGATGTAATTCCTGGACACGATACAGACATTCCACAGCTTCACGAGCAAGCGCTGGATTTGCAAAGATCGGGCGACGGTCTTTCGTGACGGTGGTGATGAACATCTTTTGTTCGTTTTGCGAGAAGTGTCTTTGGGTCATGCTTTCATCATGATTTCCTATTCTGGCATTAGAAACGCATCAAGAACGTACTATTGATTCGGGACTTGAAAAATTCCCTCACCGAAGCCAAAAAACACGTTCTTAACCGCTGTGGAGTTGTAGCCGATGGAGCCCTTCTCGCTGCGGACTTTCTCGACGACCGCTTTTCCGTCCGCACCCGCATTGTTCGCGATGTGCATGGTCGGAGCGGTCAGCGCGTTCTTGACGATCTGGACGCCGATTTTCTCGTCGGCATGTTCCACCTTCAATTTTTCCAGTGCTTCGATGGCGCGGATGTAGGCCGTGCCTCCGCCCGGGACGATTCCTTCTTCGGCGGCCGCGCGCGTCGCGGACACGGCATCTTCGACTCTGTGTTGCTTCTCCTTCTGTTCGACCTCCGTCGCGGCACCCACTTTGATGACGGCGACGCCTCCACTCAGCTTTGCCAGGCGTTCCTGGAGCTTCTCGCGGTCGAAGTCGGACTTCGTCGTTTCGACCTGCGCTTTGATCTCCTTGATGCGCGCCTCGATGTCGCTCTTGTTGCCACCGCCATCGACGATCAGCGTGTCATCCTTCGTTGAGACGACGCGGCGAGCAGTGCCGAGGTCTTCGATCGTCGCGTTCTCGAGCTTCAAGCCCACTTCCTCGGAGATGACGCGGCCTCCCGTAAGGATCGCGATGTCGCGCAGTATTTCTTTCCTGCGATCGCCGAAGGCCGGGGCCTTCACCGCGAGCGCGTTGAACGTTCCGCGGAGTTTGTTCACCACGAGCGTCGCAAGCGCTTCGCCCTCGACGTTCTCGGCGATGATGACGATCTCCTTGCGTCCTTTTTGGGCAACTTGCTCCAGCAGGGGGAGAATTTCTTGAATCGAAGAAATCTTCTTATCCGTGATCAAGATGTACGGATGCTCGAAGATCGCTTTCATGCTCTGAGGATCCGTTACGAAATAGGCGGAGATGTAGCCTTGGTCGAACTGCATTCCCTCGACGAATTCCTTCTCGATACCGAGCGTCTGCCCGGCTTCCACCGTCACGACGCCGTCCTTGCCGACCTCATCGATCACTTCCGCGATCACGCCGCCGATCTCGGCATCCTGCGCGGAGATGGTCGCGATGGCTGCGTACTCCTCTTTTTTGGAGATCACTTTCTTCTGCGCTTCCAGGTGCTTGCTCACGGCATCGACCGCCTTGAGAATCCCATTCTTGATTGAGATCGCATTCTTACCGGAGCCGAGGTGTTTCAATCCTTCTTGCATGATGGCGTGCGCAAGGACCGTCGCGGTCGTCGTCCCGTCACCGGCGGCATCATTCGTTTTCGTCGCGGCTTCCTTCACGAGCTGTGCGCCCATGTTTTCGAAAGGATCCGGCAGTTCGATTTCCTTCGCGACGGACACGCCGTCCTTTGTCACCGTCGGACCGCCATATTTCTTATCGATGCCGACATTGCGGCCGAGCGGACCCATGGTCGCGGAAACCGCCTGTGCCAGTTTTGCGACGCCTTTCAGGAGCTTGTCGCGCGCGTCATTTCCGAAGAGCAGTTGTTTTGCCATAGTTTTTAGGGTGAGGGATAGGATTAGGGCCCCGAAGGGGCCCCTTTGGGGCTAGGACTGCTATTTCACAATTCCTAGGATTGAATCCAAGTGGAGGATTTTTACTTCAACATCTTTTCCATTTACATCTTTTAACTTCACGTCATCGCCCGCGTACTTTCCGAAGAGCACGCGATCGCCGACTTTCAAAAATTCCGAGGGATTCACGCTGTCTTTCCCCATTCCTCCTTTGCCGAGCGCCATCACGACGCCTTCCTGCGGCTTTTCGCCGGAGGCGGTATCCGGGATCACGATGCCGGACTTGGTCACTTGTTCCTTCTCGAGCGGCCGAACGACGACACGGTCGCCGATCGGTTGGATGGAAACGGCCAGCTGAAGATCATCTTTTGCCATACGGTTTGGGATGGGAAATGTAGTGAGAAAAACAATGTCGGCGAAGCGGTGTCGATGTGACGGTCCTTTGAGCGATCGAATATACCGGGGCGCTCGTACCGCGAAGCCGCATTAGCACTCGGCATTGTAGATTGCCAACATGGGCTCCGTCAATCCCTGACGAGGAGATTATGGGGGGTGTGCGTTTTAGTCCAAGTATGCCAGGATCTCACTCAGATGATTGATGCGTTTTTTGGTAACGTCGTGCTTGTAGCCGAACGGCACACCGCACGCATCAAACATGCAACGGTCGCCCTTTCCGTCGCCGACGGCGACGCATTCTTCCTTGGTGCACTTGAACTTTTTACGCACGCGTTCCACGGCTTTGCCCTTGCACACGTACATGCCGCAGCAGGCACGGCTGACATCCTCGAATCTCGACGGCTTTAAGATTCCCGTGTACCGATGATGGAGGTCGATGCGAATGCGCGGGCAGAGGAAATCGTAGATATTCAGCCGGGCGGCGAAGTGGCGAACCACCGGCGAGAACGCCGCAGACACGATGCGCACGCGGTATCGCCGCAGACGCAATCGCCGGATGACTTCCTCAGCCAGGGGTTCCAAGGGGATCTTCGCGCAGATCTTATTCACGTCAGCCTGCGTTTTTCCCTTGAAGTGGCGCGCAAGTGTTTTCGTGATGACGGCGTCGGGAATCTCGCCCCTCGCAAATCTCTCTCGGAGCATCCGCAGTTCCTCTTCAAAATTCCATTCCTTAGCGAACACTTCGATGCTGCTTCGTGTAATCAGTGTTTTATCAAGGTCGAAGAAGACGATCTTCGCGTCGTGCGCGATAAGCTTGATTTCAGAGAGGATCGTGCTGATCACTTGTTCCGCCATGAAGGTGAGCGCGTCGATGTCTTGGTGCTCGTGGTGAATGTCTCCGATGAAGACTTCTTTGATGCGCAGCTTCTTCTTTGCAGCCTGCAGCACCAACTGCACATCGACGCCCCATCCATTTTCGATGACATCCCAGTCGAACTTCGTGCGATCGACGGCGAACTGGCCGCTGAGCGGTTGTTCCAAGTGCACGAACGGGTACACCACCTTCAGGAGCGGCTTGGCGACGAGCTTCGTCACCCGCCCGGAGGTGTTGTTGTACGATGCCTTCACGAAGTCCGCCTTCCCCCGGATGAGAGGGTCGATGAGCGAGCGCACCTTGCGAGGCGTCATATTCTTGAGGTCGGCATCGATGAATAGGATCAGATCGTTCTGCGCTTTCCGCGCTCCGGTTTGGATGGCCGCGCCCTTGCCGAGGTTCATTTCGTGCCGGAAAACTTTGGCTCCGCTCCTCTTCGCCTGTCGGGACGTCTCGTCGGTCGAGCCGTCGTCAATGACGATGACTTCGTCGATACTCCCGACTTTTCGAACAGCCGAGATGACAGACGCGATGGTCCTCCTCTCGTTGAACGCCGGGACGACACAGGAAACCCGCGCCGTTTGTGACAAGCGTGCCGTCATACCTCGACCATACCAACGGCGGCGAGGGCGGACAACCTGCTATTTTTTAGTCTTGCGGATGGTAGTAATTTTCCAGTTGCATTTGATGGGGCGTGGGACCGGTCGGTTCCGTGCTGCCCCCGGTGATCAGGTTTCGCATTTCACCGTGTGAGCTGTATTCCCGAATATCTCTTTTTTCTCCACCCACGGGGATGTAGCCCGTCATCTCACGGAGAAGTTCGAGATCGGCGGGTGCAGTTTCCTTTGGCGTTTCACTCATGGAAAAAAGAAATATTGCGAGCAATCTATCCTCCTCTTTTGGATTTGCAAGACAATTACTGCACCGAATCCGCAGGCGGGACATCGTCGGATCCCGCAGAGAGGCAGGCTGTCAGCTCGGCATCCAGCCTCCATCCGCACACGCCCGTCGCTTGCTTCTCGCATCGGGCCGTGCGGTAGCACGCGTACTCCTCGCGCCACTCGCAGGTCGTCACAATGTCTTCCATGCCTTCCTCCACGCAGAGCTGTCCGCTGCATCCGGCCACTTTGCAGCCAACTGCGACATACGCCGCACCCGAGGTGTTCTCTTCCTCGGCCATGTCCGCGGAGCTCTTTTCCATCATGGCCTCCGCCGAAGACGACGAAGCCGTGAGGTCGATCACGAGGACCGAGGATGAGTCACCCTCCATCATGCCGTCACTCGATGATGTGCTGGAGTCAGCGCCATCGAGCACATCGCCCGTCAAATTGTCGCATGCAGCGACGAGTGGGAGCAGCAGAGCTGCAGAGAGGAGAGAGGTTGTAATTTTCATAGCGTTCGATCATACACACCTGCGCATGTCCTGCCCAGTCTTTTTTCACATTTTCCGTACACTTCTGAATCTCGGCGAGTTGGTTGATCCTCCGGGCTCTCTCAGGTAGAGTGCCCCGATATGGACCCCATCGTGCATTTCGAGATCCCCGTCGATACTATGGACCGCGCGAAGAAGTTCTACGCGTCTATTTTCGGGTGGAACCTGCAGGATTGGCCGATGCCGGACGGCTCGAACTACGTGGGCATTCGCACGACGCCGATCGACGAGAAGACGCGCTTGCCGCTGAAACCCGGCGCGATCAACGGCGGCATGATGAAGCGCAACGATACAATCACCTATCCGATCATCGCGGCGAACGTGAAGTCCA
>JACPYA010000025.1 GCA_016196295.1 Candidatus Peregrinibacteria bacterium
ATCTCTTCACGATCTTCCTGAAGATTCCTTTTCAAAGAGACCTCACTCTCGGCTCCGAACTGCGATTTGGATTTTCCCGCGGAGCGTCCTCCGCGATCGTGACGCTCCTGATCCTCCTGGGCTTCGGCGCAACGCTGTTCGTTGGGAAGAAGAAAAGGTTCACGAAAGACCTGCCACTCACAGTCCTGTTCGGGCTGCTCGTCCTCGGCCTCTGCGCCGCGCAATTGCTGTGGCTCCGCACAGTCGATTTCCTCTGGCCGATGCTGATCGCAGCGATCGCCTACCTCCACGGCAGACACCCGACCGTGTTTCGGGACGCGAAGCGATTCCTCCTTCCGAAATTTTTCGCAGGTTCCTTCCTCGCGGACCTCTTCATCGTCCTCGCGATCCTCCAGAGCATCACGATCGGCGTCATCCAGATCTCGCGCGACGAACGCAGATCCCTCACTCCGTTTCGCGCCATCGAGGCGGTGGCGCCGGGCGCGACGGTTCTGAATGCCGCGTGGGATAGTTTTCCGCCGTTCCTCGCTCTGCGATCGGATCTCCGGTACGCGACCGGCATGGACCCGACGTTCCTCCACGATGAAGACCCGGTGGCGTACGCCCTCATCGCTCAGTTCGAGCACGTGGGAACGGAGAGCCTTCCCGCAGGCACGTGGACGGAGCAACTCCTCGACGCTGTCCCTTCCGACGTCCTCGTCGTGCGCAATCAACATCCGAAGCCCATCGACGCGCTCAAGCGAGTTCCCCGGCTGCAGCTGGTGACGAGCACGGGGTCATTCGCGGTGTTTAGAGTTCGATGGTAATGACGATTACTCGGAAGCACATCGGAGAAAATTTTATAATTTATATTTTTAATCATCCACGAAGGTTTATGCATTTAAAAATTACAAATTAAAAATTAAAAATTGCAAATACACCCTATCCCTCATGGAGAGTACGATCCCTCGCATGGATATTACGCTCTCCTGGGACCTGTTCATCATCGTCTTCTTCGCGATCATCATCACGTACAGTTTCATCATCGGTCGCACGGAGTCGGTAAAGATCATCATCGCAACCTACATCGCCATCGTCGCCGTGCAGGGAGTGGGCAACATCCTCCAGCGCATGCTGGGGGACTCCTCGGCCGTGATGAAGGTACTGGGCCTCTCGCTCGACATCGAGCTCGTCTCCATCACGAAGCTGATCCTGTTTGTCATCATCCTGATCGCGCTCGCGATCTGGTCCGGCGCGCAGGTGGAATATAAAGAAGAACCGGGCTTCGTCGTGCACACGCTGCTCACCGCGCTCTTCGGGTTCACGACGGCGGGCCTGCTCGTCTCGACGCTCGTGACCTACGCCGCGGGCGTGCCGCTGCTCGATCAGAACCTCCCGAACGTGCAGAGCCTCTCGCCCGTGATCGCGCAGAGCCAGCTGATGCAGATCATGATCCTCAACCAAGACCTGTGGTTTTCGCTGCCCGCTCTCCTTCTTCTGGGTGCGGGAATATTGGGGAATAGGAAATAGAAAATTATTTCGGTCAAGTGATTCACACCCCGCGGATTCCCAAGTGTCCTTGCGTAGAGGGAAACTCCTGCGTAAGAATGAACGAAATTCCTACCATCACTCCTATGAACACGCTTCAACGAATCTCGTACGGTGCCGCCTTCGCCCTCATGAACTTCTCCTGGGGCATGTCGCGCGTTCTCGCCCAGGGCTTTGCAGGGCCGATCCCCTCCATTCCGGGTACGCCGGGAGCGGCGGACGAAGGCTCCATCCGCAACGCGATCCTCAATGCGCTCAAGTTCGTCTTGAACTTCCTCGCGCTCCTCGCCGTCATCTTCATCGTCGTCGCAGGCATCCGCCTCATCATCTCGCAGGGTGAAGACGAACAGAAGGACAAGGCCAAGAAGACCATCCTCTACGTGATCATCGGTCTCCTCGTCATCCTCTTCGCTCGCGTCATCGTCGGTCTCTTCACGGACACCATCGCGAACGCGGTCTGAGGCTTCTCATTTCAGAATATAAAGACGCGGCTCTCGGGGCCGCGTTTTTCGTTACATCCCAAGAAACAAGGCACAAGAAACAAGCGATTTGAATCGCACCCGATGATTCTTCACTTCGTGTGTCTTGTATCTTGTTTCTTTCGTTATTTCTGCGCCGTCCTCGCCTCTGCAACCTCCGGGAACTGCGGGATGAGCGGGGCGCCAGCCTCCGCGGGAGCCGATGGTTCCTTCGCGAGAACATCGCGAATGATGATGGCATCGCGGCGCACTTCCGACACGGACACGAGCGGCAGCGGCGTTCCCCACCGGAAGAACTTCTTCGGGAAGAGCCACTCGAGGACGAAGTGACGCGTGTCGAACTGCACGTCGCGGCAGGTCCCGATCTTGAGTCCGCTCTCCGTGCGTATCTTTTGCCCCAGCACCGGGCGGCGGTCCAAGAGCAGCGGCTGCAGGCGAATGTGCTCATCGACCGTAGAGAGCGCGTCTTCGCTGCGGATATCGACGCGCATCCCCCACCGCAGGATATCCATCGTCGAGAGGAAGAGCTGGTCGGACCCAAAGAGGCCCGCCCTCCGCACGAAAAAGCCCTCTACTTTGCCGGTATCCGGGTGGATCAAGATGCCGATGAGCGACCCCAGATGCTCCTCCGTCCCGTCTTCCGTCACGGGGAATCCGATGCAGGTGGAGAAACGGACGTGCATGGGGACATCATATCAAAGAATAAGATGGATGCCTGTGGAACCCAACGTATGAATGTTTCTGGTTTATGGTTTTTGGTTTTTCGTTCGGGAGGAACTCAGGATTTTTGCATCTCCTATAACCAAAAACGAAAAACCGGCAAACGAGCCAACGACCGGGCGAATCTCTTATTCCCATGAACCGCCCAGAATGCTATAATGATAGCCAACATGCACCTCTTCGCAGGATCCTCCCACCCGGCGCTCTCACAGAGCCTCGCGGATCAGTTGAAGGTGAAGCTCGGCAAAGTGACGCTCAAGACCTTCAGCTGCGGAGAACATTACGTCCGCTACGAGGAGTCCGTGCGCGGGAAGGACGTCTACATCCTCCAGACGGGAGGGCCGAAACCCAATGAAGATCTCATGGAGCTCTTCCTGATGTGCCAGGCGGCGAAACTCTCCTTCGCGAAGACCGTCCACGTCATCATCCCGAACTTTCCGTACGCGAGACAAGATCGCGTGGCCGCTCCGCGGGAACCGATCTCTGCAAAGCTCGTGGCTCACCTCCTGGAAGAAGCGGGCGCCGACCACGTCATCACCATGAACCTCCACTCGGACCAGATCCAAGGGTTCTTCAGCATCCCGGCGGACGCGCTCGACACGCGGCCCGTCTTCGCCAAGGACCTCAAGAAGAAGAAACTGAAGGACTACGTCATCGTCGCCCCGGATATCGGCTCCGCCAAGCACAGCAAGAAGTTCGCGGATCTCGTCGGCGCGGAACTTGCGATCCTCCACAAGAGCCGGCCGCATCACCAAGAGGCGGAGATCCTGGAAGTTGTCGGAGACATCGAGGGCAAGACCTGCGTCATCTTCGACGACATGATCGATACCGCAAGCACCCTCGTCGCCGCGAAGGAAGAACTCCTGAAGCGCGGCGCAAAGCCGGAGGTCTACGCCGCCGCGACGCACGCCATCTTCTCCGGTCCGGCCATCGAGCGCCTGCGCAAGGCGAAGTTCAAGGAAGTCATCGTCACGGATAGCATCCCGGTGGATCCCAAGGCCTTCCCAGGCCTGCGCGTGCTCCCCATCGCCCCGCTGCTCGCCGAGGTGATCCGCCACATCGAGAAGGGCGAGAGCGTGACCGACATTTACCAAAAAAAGTAAGACGGTCACCCTGAGCGATCCCGGAGTCGAATGGGTGACGGACATCTATCAAAAAAAATAAGCTGGAGCGCCGAAGCGATACCATATGTATGGCCAACGATCGTCCCAGACAACTTGTTTTTGCCTTATCGCGAAGGCGTCCGGATATATACAAGAAATACATACAGAGGTTCCTGCAATCCCTCTCCGCGCGCACATACGTTAGGATCTGCCCACTTTCTCCTTTCTGTCTTTTTTATGCACAAGTTCCTCTCCCTCATGACGGTCGGAGCGCTAGCGCTCTCCTCCATCACCCCGGCGATCGCTGCGCGATCTCCGCGCAATGCTCTCGTCCGACATCGCACCGTCCAGCAATCGACGCAGGTGATGACGCCGCGCAGGGCCAATGAAGCCGCCAGCCGCTACCGCGTGAACATCAACCAGATGTGCAGGACGAAGCGTGCCCTCAAGCGCGCGGAGTGCGCGCACCAGTTCAACCGCGGGCTGAACCCGAAAGAAGTCAAATCAAAGCAGCGTGAACGCGCCTGCCGTGGCAAGGTCGGTCTTGAACGCGCGACATGTCTGGCAAACCAGCGCCGCGTGTGGGGCGAGAACCGCTCGGACAGCTCTTCGTCCAGCAGCTCGTCTGCCGCATCCGAGGGATCTTCTTCCTCGGCATCGTCCAATTAATCTCGGAAGCAATTCAAAAAGCGGGGCTCTACAGCTCCGCTTTTTATTGACCAAAATGCCAAAAATACGTAACCTCTCGAGGCTTTGGGCGATTAGCTCCCGCCTTCGTCCGCCGCGGCGGACTACGGACGGGCAGGCAGTTTCCAACTTCGCATAGTAGAGCTTGGAAGTTCGTTCCTTATCTTTCACATCTAGGGCGATTAGCTCAGTTGGTTAGAGCGCGACACTGATAATGTCGAGGTCGGCTGTTCAAGTCAGCCATCGCCCACCATCAACACCAACAGGCCGTTTTAGGAACCTCCAAGGCCGATGGAACCAAGCGGGGTCGAGGTGTCGTAGAATCGAGATCGTCTTTCAAATAACAATCCTTTTTTTGATCTTGTCCGATATAGCCCACGCAATCCTGTAAATGACCTGTATGACATCGCCTTGCTCCACACGCATCTCATCGAGCGAATGTTTGCCCTGCCCCGGCTCCTCTCCGTTGATGAGAACGATTATTCCTATACTCTGTTCCCCGAACATCTCGACGAGCTTCTGATGCACAGGCTCCACGGATTCCAGAAAACCGTGCCCGCTTCTGCTTCGGAGGCACGGTTCCAGCCCCTGTTCACGCAACACTTGTGGAAGGTAAGCGGCTAGGCTCTTCCGGCGTTCCTCTGCTTGGATCATGCATAGCCTCATAATAGCCCTCGTTTCGTCGCTCGCCTGGACGTGGTGGAGAGGAAACTCTTTCTCGCCCACTCGCACAAGCTCTGATGCAGTGATCGGCATCTTTTCCCCCCACAAAGACAATTCGTCATGCGGCATACATGCAATTTTAGGATTCCTTTCTTGTCCTGTATATCAACGTGTGCGGATTCTTGTCGTTGAGATCATCGAATAGGGGTGAGAAAGGATTTTTCCCCTCCCGGAAATGGTAGGGAAACTGCCCAGCTTCCTCGTATGTAAGGCGGGATGGACGCCTCGTTTGCTGCTCAATCACGCGCTCGACGACCAGCTTCTCTTCGCAAAGCGTCTGCACAACGTCGCGGATGGAGTACATGAGGAGCGGTACCGAGCTTGTGCCAACCAACTCCGTCTCGTTTTTGATGCGTGGATAGTCCGGATGCGTGGTCGGGTGCGAGATGCACAACACGAATGTACCGCCCCCAACCATGCCTTTCGTAATCTCGGAGATCGCTTTGCGAAACTCTTGAATGTCCTTGAAAAATTCCAAGGAATACACAGCGAGGACAACGTCGAATTTCGTCCGGAACTCCGACGCGAACGCGCGCGCATCGCACTGTCTCACTCGCTTCCGCAGGCCATACGACTTCGATTCCATTCCCTCTTCCCGAAGCGTCCTCCGCGCCTTGCGAACCATGTAGGACGAAAGATCGAGTCCGTAGGCATCGAGTTTCAAGCGATGAAGCGCGACGATGTTCTCGCCCATACCGCAGCCCACATCCAATGCTTTTGACCGTTCCGGCACATCTTCCAGCAGCCGCAACGTATTCTCACCCGGCGACAGCCAGCCATAGTGGACTTCGCGCCGGGATATTTCCCATGTTTTCTCATAGGCATCGCACGCTTCTTTTGCAGACCAATCGTAGGGGAGAGCGGGCATAAGTTCTATATTAGAAATTATCTTTCATAGTAAGTCAAACGTTGCGCTCCGGCGGAGCGGGGCGCGTCCGTATGATTTACGCGGGTTGAGCCTCCCATGGAATGCGAATGTCGCGGATCGCGCAGTAGATTGTCGGCAGTTCAGTAAACAGCCATGTTGCACCACCATTTGTTTCAAATCGAGGGAGCGTTTTAAGGATAAATTTGGAATAAATGCTGAGATTCGGAACTCTCAGGCAAACATTCCCATGCATTGTGCAAATACCAGATTTCACCAAATCCATGCTTATTTTTCGCAGCGAAATTTTTCAAGTGAGGCACGATTTCATCTACGCTCCCAGGAGAACAGAATATTTCATCTTGGGCATATACCAACAATAAATCTATCCCTTTGCTGTAGTTGAACCCCAGATCAAACTTCCGCCGGAGGGATTCGACAGCAGCATCCATTATCTCTGACTCGGTATATGCCATAGTGGGCTGTGCGTTCACCATGGGACCAACAGCTCCATCTGGTAAGGAGCATATTTGTATGGCAAAAGCATACGGGTGCAGGTTTAAGTCGAAATCATCATAAGTTTCTTTTGTTTTGGGATTGAAGAAAAGAATTTTTGCCCTTCCATCATCGGTCAGAGGTGGAAAGCGATGCAGCAGGTATTCGATGATATCTTTGAGCATTGCTTTTTCTTTTTTTCTTCCATCAAATTCTTCATAGGGGTCATGCCCGTCTCCCACGTAATCATGAATATGAATGATTAATCGCTTGTTTCGGAAATGGGATTCCCTCAGCGCATCAGCTATTTTTTCTGCGAAACTATTCCGATCTTTATATTGCTTCACAAAACTTTGAAGGACAAGTGCTGTGACTTGCACTTGAAGAGATTTTTTTTGTAAAGCATCATAAATTATACCATCTCTACTTTGATCTTCGATCCAGAGTTCTTCATCAATGACAAACCTCTTTTTCCCTTCTATTTGATTCCTCAATTTAACAAAATCCTTGGCTTTCTGGAGTTCTTCTTGTGGATTCGGCATTGCTGAATTCTATCTACTTAGCCCTTCCATCCTCCATTATTACTCTCCCAGATTAGCGAATTCTTACATCCCTCAGCCACGAGACGAAACGGTCGAGCGGCATGGGGAACGGGAGCGGCTGCCCCTCGTAGATGATGTTTTCCACCTCTGCCTCCGCGAGGTCGAGGTCGAACGCAAACATGCGATCGCCTGTGGGAGTCGGGAACAGGATGCACTCGACGTGCGCAAGAGTGGCGCCGAGAGGCGTCACCGTGGTCTTGATCGTGAAGAGCGCTCCGGCAAGCTTCGTCATCAAGATCATGCGCATGCTTGCGAGCGCGTGCGAGCTCCCCGGTCAGGCTGTCCTCTGCGCCCTCCGTGAGAGAGAGCAAGACCGCTGCATAGCGACGAGCGCGCTCCGGATAGCCGAGCGCTTCCATCTTTTCGATGTGGCGCGCAATCTCAAGACCCATGAAGTTGAGCATCGCTCCAGGATCTTTCTTCGTCGCGAGGTATGCCTGCACCTCCGCCTGCCAGCGCTCGATCGCGTAGGCAGGAGCAGCCTCCGGCAGCACGTCACTCGCAAGAAGACCGAGGAGCGCTGTCACCGCGAGCTCTTCGCTTTCCGGGCGGACAGGCGCACTCCAGAAGATGGTGCGCAGCACGGGATGGGCAGCTGCGACGGTCATGAGCTCCGGAGAAGAATGGAGGAGCGGCAACAGCGTAAGCTGCATCGCAGTATCCTCCGTGAGCGAGAGGAAGAAGGAAGCAGTCGCATGAAGCTCGGGGCTCGGTTCAAACGCAGATGCGAGGTCCGGGTTTCGAAGCAGTGCGCGCACAACCGTCGCATCACCCTGCTCCACGAGGAAACGCAGGTGTCCATAGACACCCTGCTTCCATGCATGATCCGCTCGCTCATTTGCCGCGGCAAAGCGAAGGAAGTCCGTATTGAAAGACAAAAGCGGCAAGGTTCTGCGCGCAGCGGGAACGTTCTGCGGGAGCTCCGTCGAGAGGCTCACGACGCGCGCCATTTCATCACGCAGGAATGCCTCCGGGAGGGTCCGCGGCGTGCGGGCATCTCCCCACACGCGGGCTCCGGCAGAGAGGAGAGGGAGCGTTTCCGGATTGCCGCGCCACTGACGGCCGGTCGGCACGAGCACGTACTGTGTGCCGTAGCGCACGAGCACCGGGGTTGTGAGGGCCGAGACCGTTAGGTTTCCACTGTGTTTCACGGCATGAAAACCTCCATAGATCCCCGTGAGTTCCGCAGTGCCGACTTTCAAGCGCACGATCCCTTTTCCCGCCAGGCGAAGGCCGCCATCGACGAGCTCGGGAATGTTTGTTTCGAGCTCCACCTGCGCTTCAGGATCGAGGAGTGCCTCGACGCCGGAAGGATGCGACACGGCTGCAGACAGAGTTCCAGGTGCGCTGTAGACGGAGGCAAGCGGTACCTGAGACGAACTGAGGATCAGCGAAAGGGTGAGCACGATGGGGAGGAGCGGCGCTCCCACGAAGTGACGGTGCATGAATGTGTGTGTATGCATTTTTCCTCTTAGGATAGCAGAAATGTCGCTTTTCTTCAATCGGATCAAGTAGACAGATGACTTGGAAAAAAGAGGGGCTAGGGCTAGGGTTCGGGCTAGGATAATCTCGATCCTAAACCTAGCCCTATCCCTAACCCTTCCTCATCATGCGAATAATTGGCATTGACCCGGGGGTTGCCACAATTGGGATCGGTGTTCTTGATGTACTTTCGCAGGACCAGCTCCACGCGAACGATTGGCTGACGATCCAAACGGCTTCCGGATTGCCGCTCGCAGAGCGCCTGGAGGAGATCTATCGAGACCTCTCGGCATTCCTGGAGGAATGCCGTCCGGACCTGGCCGTCGTGGAGCGGCTCTTCTTCGCGACGAATGAGAAGACCGCGCTGGATGTCGCCCATGCGCGCGGCGTGATCCTCCTCGCGGTCCGAGAACACGGCATTCCTTTTCTGGAGCCGACCCCGCTGGAGCTCAAAGCGGGCATCACCGGGGACGGCAGAGCCGACAAGCGGCAAGTCCAAGATATGCTCTGTCACCTGCTGAAACTGAAAGAGATTCCCCGTCCCGATGATGCGGCAGATGCGCTGGCACTTGCGGCGTTCGGTGCTTTGCACCACAAGACGCTGAGGTTGCATTCAGAAACAAAAAAATGGGTAGCTGGGTAGCATTGGTAGCGCGGTAGCTCGTTACCGGTTTATGAAAACAAGCTACCCAGCTACCGAGCTACCTTTCAACTCTGATACTTGCCACACCTTCATTCCCTCCAGCTTCGGAGGAAGATGCGTCGATGTGATGATCACCTGATGATCGGCGAAGGACTGGAGCACTCCTTCCTGATGATGATCATCGAGTTCGGAGAAGACATCGTCGAGGAGGATGACCGGCTTTTCGTTTCGGCGCAGGCCGAGGTACGAGACCTCCAGGAAGAGAAGGGCCAATACGGCGGTGCGCTGCTGGCCGCGCGAGGCGAACGTCGTGAGCTCCCGCCCGTCCACGAAGATCTTCCAATCGTCGCGGTGCGGACCGATGGTCGTGGATTGCAGGAGGATGTCGCGCTCGCGGTAGTGGAGGAGCAAGTCCGCCAGCTCATCGCGGATGCCGCCGAAGTCGCGGGCCGTTCCTTTGCGTTCGTAGAGGAGCTGGACCGTACCGCTCTCCTCGCCGAGGGATCGCATCTCTTCAGACAGCGTCATCGAGAGCATTTCGATGATCTCCAAACGGTGCGACGTGAGCAGAGCGCCCTTCTCCGCGATGCCGAGGTCCCATGGCGTGAGATCATCCGGATATGCTTCCTTGTCTGCAATTTTTCCGAGGAGCGTGTTTCGTTGCTTCATGATTTTCAGATACTCGGAGCTGAGGGCGAAGTACTCGGGATGCACCTGACTCAAAATGTGATCGAGAAAGCGCCGGCGACCGGAGGGTGGGCCGGAGAAGAGCACGAGGTCTTGCGGGAGGAAGAGGACGACGGGGAGCTGCCCGACGAAGGAAGAGACAGGCACACGCACATCGTTCACGAAGCACGCTTTCTGCTTTCGTGGAGCGATTTGGCTGACGACTTCCACGCCCTTCTCATCACCAAGATCGGCCTTCACGTGCCCTGTGACGCGGTAGAAATCTTTCCCCCACTGCACGAGGTCTCCTTCCTCGCGGTCCAGGGCGGAGCGTGAAAGAGAGAGAACGGAAATCGCTTCGAGGATGTTCGTTTTGCCAACCCCATTGTCACCGAGGAACAGATGGAGATCGCTCGCGGAAAGATCGAGAGAGAGATCTTCGTACGAGCGAAACTGGTGGAGGGCGAGTGAGAGGAGACGCATGTCAGTGCGTAGTGAGTAGTTTGTAGTTGGTAGAAAACAGGGTCAAGAATCCTACTCACTACAAACTACTCACTTCCGTTCCACTTTGCGAGCCGCAGAAACCGCCTCATCCAGAAGTTTAGTCACAAATTCCAAGTATTCCTTACGACGGACGTATAGGTGGAGTTCCTCCGGGAGCGCCCAAATATGTCCGTCGATCTCCTGCCCATCGACCTGCACGGCTGCACTGGATGGCGCGAGTCCGTATACGTACCAGATGCACTGGCCGCATACGTGGTCGGGGCGAAAGCGCCGGAATGACGGTGGGAAATCGTACTTGTAGCAGGAATCGGATTTGCCAAGCACCTCGACACCGGAGAGTCCCGCCTCTTCTTTCAACTCGCGCATCGCTGCCTGCTCGATGGTCTCGCCTTCCTCCACGCCCCCCTGCGGCAGCTGCCAATCGTCCTTCTTGCGGGGCTTATGGAGCAGCAGCACTTGGTACGCCGTGCCGCAGCCATCGGCACGTCGGTCGCGACCGACCGTGCCATCGGGACTGCACACGTCGGAGGGCCGCAGAAGCAACACCGAAGCCGCGGATCGATACACGTCATCCATCATGCTCTATCATACTCCCCCTTCCCCTTTAGGAGCTGGAGTGTTTCTCTTCCTTCAGTTTCGTCTCGGAGATTTTCATGCATGTCGGGCAGTACTTATCGACTTTGAAATCTTTCCAGCCAACGCCCTTGCTGTTCTGCCGGTGCAGCCGAACCGTGCCGACACGGGAGTTATCGACTTTGCAGAAGACGGCGAAAACGGTGCGTTTACCTCGTGGCATAGCGGAGAAAGGATACGGATTTTTGGCTCCGTCGCAAGCGCAATTTCGGACTATGTAGCGAGCCCCAGAAGGGCCAAACCGATGAAGACCGCGGCGAAACTCACTGTTTTTAGACCGACGGATTGCATCGTGAGGATTTCCTTTGCGGCAAAGCGAGGCATCGCAACGTAGACAAGTCCGGCAAATCCAAGAACGAAGAAAGGCTGCACATTCCCGAGAACCGACACGAGCGAAAGCGGACCCACGTCATAGGCTTTTGCTGTAAAGTAGGTCGCCGTGAAAAAAAGGATGATGACCGCGCCGTTGAGCACGTGGAACAGCGGCGAGAAGCGCGCAGGCGTCGAGTGCACCATGACGCGGATCTTTGAAACGCAGAGACCGATAGTATAGGCAGAGAGTTCACGCGCGAAAAGCGGCCAGAAGAAAACTGGAAAAAGCGACTCTCCCCGAAGGAGAGCAAGCTCCTGCACGAAGTAATACGGAACGTATAGGGCCGCGAGGAGAGGAAGAAGAAGCAGATCTCGCGGCCTGCCGATGGTGCGATGCCACAGAGACAGCGCGAGCACACCGAAAAATACGAGAAGAGCGCCCAGCCACTGCTGTCCCGACCACGATTCATGCAGGTATACGATGCCGAGAGTGCTGAGAAACACCGCAAGCAACGACCACGCCACGTTGGTCACCGACACATCGATGCGGTTGAGCGTGTAGAAGAACACATTGTCTCCCAGGTACGAGATGAACCCTCCAAGAGCGAGGAGAACCGCCCAGTTTGTCTGAACATCAAAAAATGCCGCGAAGCAGAGAAGCAGCGATACCGTGAAGAGGCTCTGGTACCACATCATGACGGGAGGCCTCTTTTCGAAATGTCGGACAAGGAGAGAGTCGAGCACATTGATCCAGCCCCAGAGGGACACCGAGAAGAGCTGGAGGAAGATCCACATGCATCGAGTTTAGCTTCATTTCAATATGCTCGTAGTGTGAATTAGGTTTGTGAGGCTTATTAGGTTTAGGAAAAGCATTCTCAACGTAATAAACCTAATCCACTTAATCAACCTAATCAGCCCATATATCCCCCTTCCACCTTCACCGTCGATAGATAATTAAACACTCCGTTGGCGGCGACCGCTCCCTCCCCCGCCGCCGTCGTGAACTGCGCGAAGTAATTGCTGGCATTCGTGTTGTCGCCGGCAGCGAAGACGCCGGGAACGGATGTCTCCTGCGTCGGCTTCACTGTGACGAATCCTTTTTCATCCGTCACACATCCCAGCTGATTGCTGAGATCCACCGAGGGATCAGAGCCGATCTCGATGAAGACGCCGTCGAGGGTGAGGGTGTCGTTTCCTTCGAAGGGCTTTGCCAGCTTCAGTCCCTTCACTTTTCCCTCGCCGAAGATCTCCTGCACCTGGTTCTCCAGCACAAAGATGACGTTATCTCGCGCTTTCACGCGATCGACCCAGTAGGGCTCCGCGCGGAACTCCTTGCGACGGTGCACGAGGTAGACCTTGCGAGCGACCTGAGCCGCGATGGCAGCTCCTTCCACGGCGCTATCCCCTCCTCCGATCACCGCAACATCCTTGTTTTTGTAGAAGAAGGCATCGCACGTCGCGCAGTAGGTCACGCCTTTGCCGGAGAACTCCGCCTCACCTTTCACGCCCAGGTGACGCTTCTTGCTGCCCGTCGCGAAGATCACGGTCTTGCCTTCCACCACGTCGCCGCTCTGCAGTGTGATTGCGAAGTGATCTCCCTTCTTCGCGATTTTCTCCACGCGTCCGATCTTGTGCGTCACTTCCTCGAAGGACATCGCGTGCTTTTTGAAGCGCTCCATAAGATCCGGACCTTTGATATCGATGTCCCCCGGCCAGTTGCCCACTTCCGCAGCCGTGAGGCCCATGCCGCCGTCTTCGAAGCCCACGATGAACGTTTTGAGCTTGTAGCGCGCAGCGTAAATGGCGGCCGTGTAGCCCGCTGCGCCCAGTCCCACGATTAAAACGTCGTACATGTCTTGAGAATACGGCACTGCCAAATGAACGTAAAGGATCTTACAGCCACCCGCGCACTTTCATCGCCTCGACGATTCGCTTCAGCCCCACAACGAATGCCGCCTGACGGTAGGTCAATTTCTCCCGATGCGCTTCGCGGCTAACCTCGCGGTACGCATCGATCATGATGCGCTTGAGCTCATCGTCTACTTGGCTCTCTGTCCATTGCTCACCGGACTTCCCCTGCGACCATTCGAAATAGCTCACCGTTACACCTCCGGCGTTTGTGAGAACATCCGGCACCACTTTGATCTTTTTCTTGTCGAGGATGGCATCGGCCTCCGGCGTTGTGGGGCCGTTGGCAATCTCCAGCACGATCTTCGCGTGAATCTTATCCGCATTTTTTTCCGTGATCACAGAATCAAGCGCAGCCGGGATCAGGATGTCGCACGGGAGCTCCAGAAGTTCTTCGTTACTGACCTGCCGCACGTTATCCATCTTCATCTTCTCGATGTCGCAGACCGACCCCTCGCAGTACTCCCCGCTTACGGAGCCCGTCTTCTTCTTGTATTTCGCGATACGTACGGGATCGAGACCCTCCTCTCCATAGATGCCGCCATGGGAGTCGGAGATCGCAACGATCGTGTAGCCAGCACCATGCAAGTTCTCCGCCATGTGTGCGCCGGCGTTGCCAAAGCCTTGGATGACGACCCGCAGCTCTTTAGGATCAAAACCTTCCCGCTCCACAAGCTCCTGCAAGATGAAGAATGCGCCGCGCGCAGTCGCCGTGTCGCGCCCCACCGATCCGCCGTAGGAGAGCGGCTTTCCGGTGATCACCGCCGGCGCGTAGGTCTCCGTGGCTTTCTCGTACTCATCGCGCATCCAGGCCATGATGTCGGGGTTCGTATTCACGTCCGGCGCCGGGACATCGATATCCGGACCGATATTATCGACGAAGGCACGCACGTACGCGCGCGAGATCGCTTCCACTTCTTTCTTGCTGAGCTCCTTCGGATTCACTTGGATTCCACCCTTCGATCCCCCAAAAGGAATGTTCACGACGGCCGTCTTGATCGCCATGAGGGCGGCGAGCGCTTTCACCTCGTCCTCGTCGGCCTGCGGATGGTAGCGGATGCCGCCTTTGTAGGGGCCGCGCGCATTGTTGTACTGTACGCGGAATGCCGGCAGGGAGAGCTTCGAACCATCATCCCGTGTGATCTCGATCGTCTTTTTATGGATGTGATTGGGCTCGAGAAATTTCTTCTGCTGCACATCCGTGAGCTTCAGGTGCTTCATCGCGAAGACGAGATTGTCGCGGAAACGTGTGTACGGGGTGGAGCTACCAGACTTACTATTTCCAGATTTTTCTGCCGCTCTCGCTTCACTCACTGCGGAACCCCGCACCGACGCCCCATCTGAAGATCTCGACACACTCTTGTCATGAGCATTCCGTGAATCGGCGTTTGGTGCGCGGGTATCAGCCATGGCGATGAGATGGGAAGTTCTTCCTATGATAGCCCCAATCCTTCAGCAGACCATCGAGATCCCGCACTTTTCGCACACGCCGTCCAGAACCTGATTCTGCGCCGTCAAGGAACGTTCGGCTGCCTGTTTGAGAGTGGATCCTTCGATGGGCATGGCACGCCAGACACCGAGGTGTTTCTCCTCCTTCAAGTGCTCGTCGAAGTAGATCTGCGCGTCCTCATTCTCAAGCCCGTAAAACCGGCAGAGGCCATCCTTCTTCGTCTCCGCGATCTTCGGAAGCTCCAGCTCCAGCGCGTACACGGCGACGACTCCTTCCGAAAAACTTCGCTCGGCTGTCTCTTCCAGGCTCGCAACTGCCTTCTGCACGGTCATCGAGGGGACGTAGGAGCGCAATTCCTGCTCCGTGACTCCTACGCTCTTCGCAAATCTCTTCCAGAGTTCTACGTGTTCTTGTTCCTCGCGCACGTTCTCGTCGATCTGATCTTTGAGCCGCCTATCCTGTGCTCGATCGCGCACGCGTGCGACGATCCCGGGGATGCGCTCAACCAAGTGGAAATACTCCTTCGCGTAGACCTGCATGTCGTTCAACGTGAGCTCTCCCTTCGACCACTTCTGGTAGAACGGGTGCTTGAGGAGACTTCGGGAAGCGATGAGCGAGTCGAACTGAGAAAGGTTCATGGAGAGCGGGGAAAGATTACTTCAAGGGTAGAACAGATGAACATCGAATTCAACAAGGCACCGAAGGAACCGATGTAGCCGAGGTGACCGATGTGCGCAAAGAACAAACCACCTCGGTTCCTTCGGTCACTTCGGTCCCCTCGGTCACATCCCATGCAACATCTCAAACATCCATCCATACAGTCTCTGCGCGCCTTCGGTCAGCCTCGGGCCCGGCCGATTCAACAGCGAATCGTCGATCACACGGACTCTTCCCTCTTTGATCGATCGGACCTGATCCCATCCCGATCGTTTCAAGAGCAGATCCTTCGGCGCCAATGTTCCCGCTCCACACCAACTGATCACGATCAAATCCGGATCAAATTTCATCACAGCATCGAGCGTTACTTCTTTACTGAGCTCTCCTGCCGAGATAGGAAATTGTTCGCCTCCTGCAATGCGTGCGATTTCCGGCACCCAATTGCCCGAGGCGAACGGTGGGTCATGCCATTCTTCGATATATAATTTGGGAGCAGCCGATTGCAATCGGCTGCTGCGCAAAATGGATGACTTTTTCTTTACGGCATTGAATCCCTGCTGCATTTTCAAGATCAGATCGTTCGCCTCTTTCTCCGCATCGACGATCGCCCCAACCGCGCGGATGCTCTCGTAGATCTGATGAATGGTTCGTGGATCTTGATGGATCACGGCGAATCCTTGGGCACGAAGCTCCGTCGCCAGCCGCTCCTGCACGACAGTGCTTAAGAAGATCACTTCGGGATTGAACGCCCGGAGTTCCTCTGCCTTCACCTTCGCGTGATCTTTCACATGCGGGAGGCGCTTTGCCTCCTCCGGGAAGTTGCTGAACTGATCCGTGCAGACGATCTCATCCTGTTTCTTCAGCGCAAAGAGGATTTCTGTGACCGCGGGAGAAAGAGAAGTAATGCGCACGGTGACTATGATACAATGAGCGCTCCTCTCTATGTCCGCCTTCCTCACCGTCGCCGTCATCCATCTGCTCGCCGTCATGAGCCCGGGGCCGGACTTCGCGATCATCACGAAGCAGAGCCTCACGCGGTCGCGCAGGAGCGCCATCTACACCGCGGCGGGCCTCGGCTTTGGCATTATGGTGCATGTCCTCTACTCGCTTTTAGGAATCGGCCTCGTGATCTCGCAGTCGATCGTGCTCTTCAATACCATCAAGTACATCGGTGCCGCGTACTTGATCTACATCGGATGGAAAGCCTTGACGGCGAAAGCTCCCGTGCATGCCAGTGAAGATTCCCCGCACCGCACATCGGATATCACCGCGTGGCAGTCGCTGCGCATGGGATTCCTCTGCAATGTGTTAAACCCCAAAGCGAGCCTCTTCTTCTTAGCGCTCTTCACGCAGGTTATTGCTCCCGAAACGCCGCTCGGCATTCAGCTCTTTTACGGGGTCTACATGTCGCTTGCGACCTTCGTGTGGTTCTCATTCGTCGCATCGGTCTTCTCGCTCTCGGCGATTCGCAGGTTCTTCAAGCGGATTCAGCTGGGCCTCGAGCGCACGATGGGGGCGATCCTCATTCTCCTCGGATTGAAGGTGGCGCTCACGGGAAGAAACTAGCGCACCCATTCTTGGATGCGGTATAATGAGCGGATGACCACGCTTCCGTTTCATGATCGCACGCAAGCTGGAGAGGAGCTCGGTAAGGCCCTTTTAAAGTACACAGCAGAACCCGACACGCTAATCCTCGCACTCGTCCGCGGCGGCGTCGTCATTGGCCGAGCGGTGGCAGACGTGCTCGACCTGCCGCTCTATCCGTACATCGTCCGCAAATTGGGACATCCGGGTCATCGGGAGTTCGGCCTCGGGGCGATCGCGGAGGGCGGAGCCACGTACCTGAACGAGGCAGCGATGATCTGGAACGATCTCCACTGGCAGGACATGGAACCTGTGATCGAGGAGGAAACCGCGGAGATGGAGCGCCGACGTGCGGCGTACATGGTCGAGGCGAGACCGCCGCTCGCGGGAAAAACGATCCTCTTGACGGACGATGGCGCGGCGACGGGCAGCACGCTCTTCGCGGCGATCGACGATCTGCGCAAAGCGAAGGTGAAAAAGATCATCGTGGCGCTCCCGGTTGCGGCACCCGATACCGCGGAGGAACTGCGCAAGCGGGCGGACGAGGTCGTGATCCTCGCAACCCCCTCTCCCTTCAATGCCGTTGGCCAGTGGTACCTCGAGTTTCCGCAAGTTGAGGATGCGGAGGTTCTTCAGACGTTGCGATAATGTTTTTCGTTGATTCGTTTTTGGTTTTTCATTTGTAACAATAAACGAAAAACGAGCAAACAATAAACAAGTCAGAAAAGATCAGAATCTCCTTGGCTGATTGCAACATGAGGACTATCATATTCGGTCTATGGAAAAGACTTCTCTCGCCGCAACGCTCTCTTCGTTTGCCGTACTCGGGCTGCTCACCGCCTGTGACAACCTCACCGGTGACGTGATGGATTCGGACTCCTCCACGAGCTTCGCCTACAGCGGATCGATGGATACTCACCAAGATCTCGTCGCGTATCTTCGCTCCACGAACAATCAAGTGGATGACACGGGACCGGAAATCACGCAGCCGTTCTTCGCCGGAGAGGGAAAGCAGATCCGCGTGAACGGGGAAGACGTCCAGGTCTACATGTACACGACGGAAGAGGCCGTCGAGCAGGACGCCGCGAATATTTCGGCGGACGGCCGCACAGTGGGGACGACGCAGGTCACATGGATCGGCGAGCCGCACTTCTTTCAGGATGGCCACTTGCTCGTGCTCTACTTGGGGAACGATGCCGAGGTGCTCCTGGCACTGGAAGACGCTCTCGGTCCGCAGTTCGCGGGAATGGAGGATGACGGCAGCTCGATATCGGAGTCGGCTTCGAGCGTGGAAGAATAGTTCATCAGATGGAAACATTGATTGACATGGGAAATGCTTCCCGAAATACTGAAGTGGATGAAGCCCCAAGAGGCCACACCCTGGGATGAAATTGTTGAAAATATTTCGGGGAAACTCGGCATCACTCCGGAATTGCTTGAGGAAAACCGAGATGCGATTCAAACACGGTTGATGCACGCCACCTGCGACATGCAACGGGCATGCGGCGATATTTTTGCGGTGAACCAATACCTCCGCTTAGCGGCAGATACCGCGCGGCTTGGAGGTCGTGATCCGGCTACGAGAAAAATTTTTCAACAAGTGCATGAGGCGCATCCACTTTTCAAAGATAGTGATCCCGCGACTATCATTACGATCGCCATGCTTTGTAAACTGCTACGGTGCATGCCCGATGAAGTTGCTGAACCAATTCAACGTCGCTTCGCTTTAATGAACTGGATGCTCAGTAAGGAATGCGTGACGCAATTGGGCATACAGTAATCGGGAATGGAAGGTGGATGGCTCGCCATGAGGAGGCCGCACATGCGGGCCGACGAATGGTGCCGGAGGAGGGACCCTTCGGCTTTGCCTCAGGGCAAGCTCGAACCCTTACCTTTCCATAAAAGTTCTTTCTTTTCACGACGCCAACCTTTGATTTCCTTTTCACGCGCTCGCGCTTTCAAGCGATCCGGTTGCTCTTCAGTCCATAACAATCTTTTCATAGGAATCTTCTTGGTATGTGAGCAAGCAACACCAAGTTTATGCTCCCCCAACCGACGTGAGAGATTGTCCGTGAAACCTACGTAATAGGATTCATCGACAAGCTCAAGGATGTACACCTCAAATGGCATAGTAAAACATCATAGTTCAGAAAAAGATGGCTCGCCATGAGGAGGCCGCACATGCGGGCCGACGAATGGTGCCGGAGGAGGGACTCGAACCCTCAACGCCTTTCGACACGCGATTTTGAGTCGCGCGCGTCTACCAATTCCGCCACTCCGGCACTGGATCTATTTTACTCTTTGTTTGTGGAATGCGCAGTATCCGTTCCTTTGCCATTCACAGGCTCATGTCCCGTGCGATAAAAGCCGATGCTCGCGAGCGCTCCATAAATTTCTTTGCGAGTCGCGTCTCCGTAGTTCCGTACATGGAGAGCATTGGGAGAGAGCATGAGTAAATCTCGTACCTTAGAGATTCCGAGACGTTCAGTTACAAAATTGAGTGTGCGCCCGCTAAGATTTAATTCTGCAACATCTCTGTCGAGCCAGGCCTGCTGTTCTGTGGTCAGATGCATGGGAGGAACAAAAATAGCCCACATTCCCCTTCTTTCACAAGAAAATCCCCCAAACTCCGCTATACTGTAGCTTCCCCCATGAAGAAGTACAACACCTTCATTTTCGAAGAGCACGCATTTGACCCGGCCTCTGGAACAATTTCCCTCCACTACAGTTTGGACGGGGAGATCCGCTTCACAGAAACGCTGATCGTTCCGATGCAGGGATCGAGCATCACAGAAAGCGAGGAGCTCGATCGCGCGCTCTTCGCTCTCCACCTCGCAGGCGGCGCGAGCTACTACAAAACGTGCTGCCCGAAGCAGATCGAGCTCAAGTCGGGATCGCTCACGAAGAAAGAGGCGGATTTTTGGAATGCGGTGTATGAGAACGGACTCGGAGAATTCTTCTTCAAGAATAAGCTCGATTTCCGTGGACTGATTAGCTTCCCGAGCAGTCAGCGGCCAGCGGTCAGCGATAAGCATTCCGAGAAACCAAAAACGAAAAACCAAAAACGAATCCTCATCCCAGTTGGTGGCGGCAAAGACTCCATCGTCACGATCGAACTCCTCAAGGCCGCCGGCTTCGACTGCACGTTGCTGCGGATGGGTCACCACCCGGTCATCGACCGCATCGCGGAAATGGCGGGCCTGCCGCTCATCACCGTCGATCGCCACCTGTCCCCTGCCCTGTTTGATTTGAACGCGCAGGGTGCGCTCAACGGCCACATTCCGATCACGGCCTACCTTTCGTTCGTCTCGCTGATCGTCGCGATGCTCCATGACTTCGACGCCGTCGCGCTCAGCAACGAGCGCAGCGCAAACATCGGCAATGTTTCCTACCTGGGACGCGAGATTAATCACCAGTGGAGCAAGAGCGCGGAGTTCGAACGGTTACTCCGGACGCATCTGCAGCAGTCCATTGGAACGGACATCGAGATCTTCAGCGCGCTGCGCCCCTTCAGTGAACTCTCGATCGTCGAGCGATTTACCACGTACCCGCAGTACTTCGCCCTCGCGACCAGCTGCAACAAAAACTGGAAGATCCTGCGTGATCAATCGACAGGCTTTTCCCCTTCCCCCCTCGGCCCGCCCAAACGTACCGGTTCGGTACGGGCGGGGGGAGGGGGTAAGGGGGTGGGGGCGTGGTGCGGAACCTGCCCCAAATGCGCGTTTGTGTTTTCTTTGTATGCAGCTTTCCTGCCCAAGAAAGAGCTCGAACGAATCTTTGGGTCAAACTTCTTCGATCGCAAGGAACTCGAGCCTCTTTATCGGGAACTTCTGGGACTCCAAGGCTTCAAACCGTTTGAGTGCGTGGGGACGCCGGAGGAAACGAAGGCGGCCTTTTTGTTGGCCCATAAGCGCGGAGACCTGGAAGACACAGCCGTGATGAAGATGTTTGTGAAGGAAATCCTTCCTGGAATCAATGATCCGAAGAACCTCGTCAAAGAAACACTCGAATCAAATGATAATGATGCAATCTCGAAGGAATTCCCACGACCCAAAGTCCTCGGTCCTCAGTACTAAGTCCTTCTCATCACAATCCATTCCATGCATATACGCGATCTCCAAGGAAAACGAGTCTGCATCCTCGGCTTCGGGAAAGAAGGCCGGGCAACCCTCGCGGCGATCGAGAAGTACGCGCCGAAGGCGAAGATCACGATCGCAGACAAGAGCCCGGACATCGATGTGCAAAAAATGGACGCGCAGTTGGGAGAGAAGTGGCTTACCGATCTTGATCGATTCGACGTCGTGATCAAATCGCCTGGAATTCCACCCTCCGAACTACGCACTACCCACTACAAACTACTCACGAATTCAACCCAAATCTTCCTCGATTCCGTCAAAAAGGCGAAGTCCATGGTCATCGGCGTGACCGGGTCGAAGGGCAAGAGCACCACCGCGTCCCTCATCTACGCAATCTTGAAAGCGGCGGGCACGGACGTGCATCTCGTGGGCAACATCGGCGTTCCCGCGCTCGGGTATCTGGAGAAAGCGAAGAAAGGGACGACTCGCGATGAGCCGGATCGAACCATCTTTGTCATGGAGATGAGCAGCTATCAGCTGAAGGACCTGAAGACGAGCCCGGACATCGCCGTCATCACGAGTTTCTTCCCCGAGCACCTCGACTATCACGGGTCGGAGGAGGCATACAAAGAAGCGAAGAAGCACATCGCCTGTTTCCAGAAGAAAGGCGACGTCGTCTTCTACAACCAGTTTGCGCCGGTCACCCAGCAGATCGCGAAGACGTCGAAGGGGAAGAAGATCAAATTCTCCTGGCAGGAGGCGCCGCTGAGGATCGAGGAGACGAAGCTCCTCGGGCATCACAACCTGAGCAACATCGCGGCCGCATTCGCCGTCGCGAAGTTCTTGAAGATCCCGAAACCGGTGGCCCAGGAGGCCATCCGCAACTTCGATGGGCTGCCGCACCGGCTCCAGATGCTCGGAAATCACGGCGGCATCGAGTGGGTCGATGACGCCATCTCCACGACGCCCGAGTCCGCCATCGCGGCGCTCGAGGCGCTCGGCGACCGCGTGAGCACTATCATTCTCGGCGGCCAGGACCGCGGCAATGATTTTTCCGAGCTCGGCCGCAAGATCGCTGCATCGAAAATCGCTCATGTGATTCTCTTTCCGGGAAGCGGCCCGCGCATCCGCGAAGCGATCGACGCAGCGGGCGCCTCCGTGAAGTTCTGGCTCGCCGCAAGCATGGATGAAGCAGTGACTTTCGCAAGAACGCACACTCCCAAAGAAACGATCTGCCTCCTCTCGACCGCGTCGCCGAGCTACAACATGTTCAAAAACTTCGAGGAAAAAGGCATGCACTTTCGCCGTAGCATCGAGAATTTGAAGACACTCAAATAATGACATTTAAGGCGTTTTCTGGTATAATAGAGACAAATGAAAAATCCCATC
>JACPYA010000026.1 GCA_016196295.1 Candidatus Peregrinibacteria bacterium
GGAGAGTGTCGTGTATTTGAGGATCGAATTCGCCCGCACAACGGTCGGGTCGGTGTTCACGGCGCTCTGGGCCCACTGGAATTGAAAATTCCCCGAGGTTGCCGATGTCTGGACGGTCCCGTGCACGGTAATGAAGCCGTCATACTCGCCCGTAGCTGCGTCGCATACTTGACCTGATGTCCTGATGCCGCAATCCGTAAGGCCCGCTCCCGTTCCCGTATTGTAACTTGTATTGAGCCTCATCTGGGCGGCCGTGGGAATGGTGAAGGTGTATTTGAACCCCCCGTTGCCAAGCGCGTCGGGGTCATCTGCCGTGAACCAGACCTGCATCTCAACGTAGTATGCCGTGTTGGCGGCCATCGCGAACTTCAAATCATCGTCATTTTGCAGCACATCGCTGCTTGTCACAGATTCGTCCCCGTTTTTCTCGATGATGTACGAGCCCGACCCGCAGGAGAGGTTGCCTGCGTTGTTCGTCTTGAGCGTCGAGCAGTTGCGGAGGTTCGAGAGCGTCATGATCGCGCCGCTGATGGTTCCTGCGACCGTGAGATTGTTCTTGATGCGCGACGCGTTGTTCACGACGAGCGCACCGGAGGTTGTGATGCTGCCGGTTGCGTGAATATCATCACTGAACTCGAAGCGATCTTCGTTGTTCAGGAACTTCAGCGTCTCGTTCGTGGAGTCACTGCCAAAGGTAAGGACGGTGTCTGCGGCTCCTGCATCGGAATTGATCGTGAGGTCGCCTTTGATCGTACCTGCTCCGCCGATGACGAGAGCGCCGGAGCCGATGATGTCGCTCTTGGTTTTGATCTGCCCCGAAGCCGTCAGGCCCACGTTCGCTCCGTTGAGAATGAGCGAACCGGTCATCGTGTCGCCCGACACGTTCACGAAGGATCCGACGACCGACGCGTACGTGATACCGCTGCCGCCGGTGTCATTGTCCGCAGACCATGCCAACTGTCCCGCCCCATTGGTCTTCAGTACTTTTCCGGAGGCCGAACCGTCGAAGGCTGGGAAGGTGTAGGTGACGCTGTTGAGACGCACGGTGGAGTTCAAAACCGTCGCGCCTTCCACGACCAAGGAGCCCGACGAGCGCAGTTCATCTTGCGCGTGGAGGATGCGACCGGATGCCGTGCCGACGACTTCGAGGCTGGTTTCGGGCGTCAGCGATCCGATACCGACGTTGCTTCCCGAGAGAACCATACGCGTCGAGAGCGTTTGGAGCGTGGTGCTGCTGGCGCCTGGCGTGCCGGTTTGGAAGAGAAGTGTGCCGGCCTGCGCGCTCCCGGTGCTCTTTCCTCCCGCGAGGATCAGCGCTCCCCCCTTGATGTCTGTTCCGTTTCCGCCTGTTCCATTGATGGTGTAATCAACAGGAGAGGCGTCTACCACCCCCTCTCCGAAATAAACATTCAGAATAGCAAGGTTCTCGTCTCCAGCCACAAACTGATTATTCGCTGTAGAGTTGGCGGTCACACCAAAGACGAATGAGTTATGGGTTGCACTCGCACCATTTCCGATCGCAATACATCGAACCGCTGTACACACTGTATTGAGACCGACAGCCGTTCCATCGATGCTGCCGGTGATGACGGCCCCTGCTCCGATGGCAACGCCGATGTCCGTTGCATTTCCCGCCGCTGCGGCAGCACCGATCACGACAGCTCCGCCTCCTGCGGCGTTTGCCGCCACACCGATGGCAACAGAGTTGATACCGCTCGCTCGCGACGTGGAACCAAGCGCATACGCGTTCTGCGCAAGAGATTGGGCATCTGCACCGATGGCCACGCCATTCGATGTCGTATCGGCGATTGCGCCGTGCCCGATGGCCACCGCATCTACTACATCGGCGGAAGCTTGATATCCAATTGCGATGGCACTCGCTCCACCTGCTGTTGCTTGCTGACCGTATTTCTCGCTGTTGAGTCCCGCACCGGGGCTCGTGATGGTCCCGCCGCTATTGAACGTTGCCGTGCCATCAATCGACAGAGCGCCGGAAGAACGCAGCAGGTCTTGAGCGTGGAGGATGCGACCGGAGGCGATGCCGATGATCTCGAGGATCGTCTCCGGGCTCGTAGTCCCGATACCCACGCGCTTGTTTGTCGCATCGTAGACGAGGCCTTTGGTATCGATGACGAGGATGTTTCCCGTGGAAGTTCCCGAAGCCCTCTTGAGGATGATCGCGCCCGAACCCAAGATATTTCCCGTCACCGCGACGTCGTCGCTGAACTCGAAACGGTCTTCGTTGTTCAGGAACTTCAGCGTCTCGTTCGTGGAGTCACTGCCGAAAGTGAGGACGGTGTCTGCGGCTCCTGCATCGGAGTTGATCGTGAGGTCGCCTTTGATGGTGCCAGCCCCGCCGATGACGAGCGCACCGGAACCGATGATGTCGCTCTTGGTTTTGATCTGCCCCGAAGCCGTCAGGCCCACGTTCGCTCCGTTTAAGATCAGCGAGCCCGTCATCGTGTCGCCCGACACGTTCACGAAGGATCCGACGACCGACGCGTACGTGATACCGCTGCCGCCGGTGTCATTGTCCGCAGACCACGAGAGTTGGCCCGCACCATCGGTCTTGAGCACTTTGCCGGAGGCCGAACCGTCGAAGGCTGGGAAGGTGTAGGTGACGCTGTTGATGCGGACGGTAGAGTTGAGGACTGTCGCGCCATCCACGACCAAGCTTCCGCTGGAACGGAGTTCGTCTTGCGCGTGGAGGATGCGACCGGATGCCGTGCCGACAACCTCCCATGCTGTCTCGGGTGTAAGGGTATTCACGCCCGCGAACCCCGTGGAAAGAACTGCGAGTGTTGAATCTGCGCTGTTTCCCGCGCGCATATAGAGATGCTCCGAAGAGCCTGCTATAAAGCTAGCGAAGACGGTGCCAAAGGATACTTGGCTTTCCCCACTCTTCGTGAAGAACAATCCGTCAGGCGCATCAACATGCAAATTTCCTCCACCGGCTTCATTTGTCTTCAGTATCATATTCGTTCCGTTATAGGCAATGCTGGCATCATTGTCAGCTCCAAAGTAATGCTTGGCATTATCTGCGCGGCTATACATATTCCCGAGAACAGAGAGCCCTCCGGATGACGTGAGATAATCTTGGGCGTGGAGTCTGCGACCAGAAGCGGTGCCGATGACTTCCAAATGTAAACCTGGTTGGAACGTGCTGGAGCCAAGAGCAAGCACAGGGAACGAGCCGCTTCCTGTTGGACCAACGCTCGCAAGAGCCGTGCCGTCGCTGTTTTGCCATTCCGTAAGATTGGCAGATTGGCCGGTCTGACCTTGCACCTTCAGCGCGGCATGCGTGGCGAGTGTCGGCATGATGTGCAGAGCGGCATTCGCAGTAGCGGCGAGACCGATGCTGACGAAATCCTTCGATGCATCCACGAACAGCATGCGTTCGTTGTTCTCCGACTCGATGCGAAAATCTATGTCTTCTCCCGGCTCGTTGAAGACCGCGGCGCCGATGAACGTCGAAGCGCCTTGCAGAACCGTTGCGCCGGCAATCGTGAGGGTTCCGGATGCCGTGAGGTTTCCCGTGACGGCGACATCATCGCTGAACTCAAACCGATCGGCGGCATTCAGAAACGTGAGCGTCTCATTCGTGCTGTCGGATCCGA
>JACPYA010000033.1 GCA_016196295.1 Candidatus Peregrinibacteria bacterium
AATATGCTTGCCGGACGTACGCTTCAACACGTTTTTAAAAAACGCGACAAATTCGTCCTGACGACGAAGCTGATCGAAGGCACGGACGGTCGCAAGATGAGCAAGACGTACGACAACTGCATCTTCCTGGAGGACGAGGCGAAGGATATGTACGGCAAAATACTTTCGATCAAGGATGATCTGATCGTGACCTACATGGAATGCTGCACGGATATTCCGATGGATGAGGTGAAGAAAGCCGCAGCGGACCTCAAAAAGGGCTCTGTGAACCCGAAAGATCTGAAGATGCGCCTCGCCCGCGAGATCGTGACGCTCTACCACAGTGCGGAGGATGCCGCAGACGCAGAAGCGGAATTTCAGAAGGTTCACAAGGACAAAGGAGTCCCGGATGACATCCCGAACGTGAAAGTCCAGAAGGACGATCTGCTGATCGACGTGATCGCGAAGGAGAAGCTTGCACCCTCGAAGGCAGAAGCTCGCCGGTTGATCGAGCAAGGAGGCGTGAAGATGAATGATCACACGGTGCAGAAGATCGATGGACGGGTGCAAAATGGGATCTTAAAAGTCGGGAAGAGGAAGTTTGTAAAATTGGTCGTGGTATAATCCTGGAATGAAAGCGAAATCTCTCCTCGACAAGAAATGCGTCCCCTGCGAGGGCGGCGTGCCGCCTCTCATTCCTGCGGAGGTAAAGAAGTTTCTTTCGGAAACGCCGGAGTGGGAAGTCATCGAAGAAAATGACAAGATCTCTCGCATGTTCAAGTTCAAGAATTTCGTCGAAGCCATGAAGTTCGTGAATAAAGTGGCGGATCTTGCCGAGGCGGAAAATCATCACCCGGATTTCGACGTTTCCTACAGCAAAGTGACCCTCACGCTCTGGACCCACGCCATCGGGGGCTTAAGTGAAAATGACTTCATCCTCGCCGCCAAGATTGATCAGCTATAATCCGTCGCTATGAATAAAATGCCCCAAAAATGGCGGGCCATCCTGGCATTGCCGGATCAGCAATTGATCGACCAACTTCGACAATTGGAATCCTTGCGCTATCCGATCATGCAGGAAGTTTTGAAGAGAGTGCGATCCATGACAGGAGGCGTGTATGAAGAAGCCTCGGCAATTCTGCAGCGCCTGAAGACCACTGTTTAAATTTCTTCGTCGTGCAGATCAATCCGCCTTCGCCCCTCTCGGGGCTTCCCACGTCGCCCTACGGGCTTTGAGGGACAGGTCGGCGGACAGGCGACCTGGATGCTATCATTCTGCTTGCGAAGGCGATGGTCTGACCCGCCCGAACGATCTGATCGTTCGATCGTGTCCGCGTTTCGAAGGTACTCCCTCACCCACGAAGACAGGAACGCGGCACCGGTGACGAATACTGCGGAGAGTAGGATGGCGACGCCGACGTTTTTGGTTTCTTGCGACATACATTTTTTACGCTGAACAGGCCACGTCGTTCGCGAACGACGTGGCAGGGGAGGGGATTTGTAATGTTTTCCTCGTGACACGGCAGCCGAGGGTCTGGAGCGTGTGATGCAGCATGCGCACCTGGCTGTGGCTGCGAGAGGAGGGGATGAGCACGTGGAGTTTCTGGGCCAACACGGAAGCTTTTGCCCATGCGATGAGATCATCGATATGGGATTCCGGGGTAATGTTCGTCCAATCGACCGTCACCTCCGCAGCACCAGTCCCGCTTTGCGGGACGGTGCGGGGCACGGCATTCGAGGCTTCGTGCTGTTGTTCCTGACAGGTGAGTGTTTGCATGTACGTAGTGTACAGACGTACACCTAAGACTGCAACTCATTCCCCTTGCGCGACGAAAGTTCTAAGTGCGAAGTACTAAGTTCGAATGGTTTTTTCTTTTGCACTTCGAACTTCGCACTTATTTCTTTGATCCGTGAAATTTTCTATGCACCTCCTTCAATTGGGGATTAGTCACGTGCGTGTAGATTTGCGTCGTCGAGAGATCTTTGTGGCCGAGTAGTTCCTGGACAGAGCGCAGGTCCGCGCCGTTCCGAAGCAAGTCCGTCGCAAAGGAGTGACGCAGAGTATGAGGGGAGGGACCGGAGACAATACCAGCTTTCAATGCATACTTTTTTACGATGCGATAAATGTTGTTCATTGACATCCGAAACTTCTCTCCGGGAGGCAACTCGTTAGCAATGTTGCGCATGTAATTTATAAAGAGGGGCTCCAAGCAGTCGATCCTCACGTCCAAATACTCTTTCAGCTTTTTAACCGCCCCATCGGAGAGGAAGACGATACGAAGCTTCCTGCGTTTCCCACGAACGCTTATTTCTCGGGTCTGGAAATTGAGATCGCGGCGATTTAAAGATCTCAGCTCAGCCAATCGCAGTCCTGTGGAGAAGAAGAGCCATAAAATGGCGGAGTCACGCTTCCCTTCCGGGCTGTCATCCGGAGCGGTCAGCAATCTCTCCAATTCTTCGGCAAAGAGGACTTTCACCTTCCTCTGCTCCTCTTTAAAGCGCTTCACACGGTCTGGGGGATAGATATTCAACTCCTCTTCCTGCACTAGGTAGCGAAGGAATGCTCGTAGGATGGTCAGGTGATGGTTCTTAGACCGCACGGTCAGCTCTTTGCCGCTCTTTGAGCGGTATTCATGCAGATTTTGTTTGTAGGATCGAATGCTCTCCTTGTCGAAGTCTTGAAGGCGTCGAATGGGGGATAGTCGCACCAGAAGATCTAAAGACTCACGATAGCTTTTAATCGTCAGGGGGGATTTATTCTCTTCCGATTGTAGGAACGCTAGATACCTTCGTGTCGCCTGCTCGAGGGGAGAGAGGGAGAGGGCTTTGGGCATATCTACGTAATTCAAGATAATGCATTTTATCTTGAATATTCAATTGACTGTATTCAGGCTATGGTCTGATCGTTTATTTGGCATCCACACGAGGTATACGTTCGTTCCGCCCGCGGGTCGCACTTCGACGAGCTCAGTGTAAAAAGACCTGCTCTAGTTCTGCGGTGCGATGGTGATGTGCGAGAGGATGTGCGGCACGGAGCGTCCCCAGGGTGGCCAGAGGTTGATATCGACCTTCTCCGCCTCCGGGAAGTTCTTCACGATGCGCTTCCCCTCCTCGACTGTCTTCCCTGCAATCGCCTCTCGGACCTTTTTGCCAAACTTCGCGCCCGTGGGAGACAGCGGATCCAAGATGAATTGCTCCGTGGCGCTCAGGTCTACGGTCAGCTTGATCCAGTTGAGGTTATCGTCGAAGGAAATGACGTGCACGTTCATGCGCTCCAGGCCGATCGTGTCCTTCAAGAGGCGTTTGCCTTCTCCCACGTGCGCGTTGAGCTCTTCGCTGAGCATCGTCAGGATCGCCTGTGCGTCGTAGGCGTAGGTCGTGTAGGTCACGGAGCCCTCGACCGGGATGGAGTTCACCGGCTCGCCCAAAAACTGCGTCGGCAAGAGGAAATCTTTGAATTCCGTCTTCGTCAGTTCCTCGTAGTAGAGCATCTCCAGCTTTCCTTCATCCGCGCGGCTCATGTTGCGGACGATGCGTTCCTCATCGACCAGCTGCTTCGCGGTCGCCATCAGCTCTTCCTCCAGGCGCTTCTTCGCGATGTCGAGATCCTGCTGGTGGAGCACGGTGCGAAACGAGCTCGTGCCGCCCCGCGCCGGCGTGCGATTGATGCCGTAGACGAGGACCCGTTCCTCGGGCGCAAGCCCCGGGAACTCCCACTTCACGTCGGCCGGCACATTGCCGCGATCCCCGATGATTTTTCCGTACAGATCGAGGTCGTCCGCCCGGGCGCGCAGCGTCACCTCTTCGCCCGGGGAGACATTCAGCGGCTCGAGCGTCTTGAAGATCATCCCCGCTTGGTTCATGAGGCGGGTCCCCGTCCGCAGCGAGTACGGCTCCTGCGCTTTGTTGATGATCGTGACGCTCATCTCCGCGCTCGTGCCGAGGAATTCCTTGCTGATCTGGTCAAAGGTGATGGCGCGCGTGACGTTCACGGTGATCGGGATGAGCGGCATGATGCGCACGCGTTCCGGGATATCCAGCGTCGCGCCCGACTGCTGTTCCTGCACGAGGAAGATGTTTGCCGTCTGCGAGATCACGTCCTCGCGGGGCCAGATCTGCACGTCTGCCGAGGGAAGCAGGCGGAAGAACACGAAGAGAAAGAGCGTGGTGCTGACGCCGATGAGGAGCCAGATGCGAATCTTCGGGAGCGAGAGGAGTCCCATCGCCTGCAGCCGAGACCGCAGTTCCTGTCGCCACACGTGGGGCGAGAACAGGCGCATCGCTTCCTCCGCGTTTGGGTGGTCTGCCAGTGCTTCTTTTAAGAGTCGCGGCCGGTCGAGCACGCGGATGCCAAGCCTGCGTGCGCCCGCGACGAGATCCTTCTGCTTCGTCGCAAGCCGCAGACGACTGCGGATCTTCCCGACTTCCTCGAGGAAGCTCTCCCGGTCCCCAGGCTCGGGAAAGAGCGCCTGCTCGCCTCCGGAGATGATGGCGACCACCGTGCCCTCGGTTTCGAGGATACGACGAGCAAACCCATTCCAGGATTCTTCTTCCTTTGGTGACAGAACGGTGATCTCCGGCATGGGTGGATAGAATATTCGAACGGGCGAATTGTTACATTGTAAAATTGCTAAATTGTTCGCAAAGCAAGTGAATGGAATAGCGAACACGGCGTTTTATTCGCTTTGCGAACAATGTAACAGTGTAGCAATGTCGCATTTATCTCTCCAGCGCCTTGATGGCGGGCAATTCCTTCCCGCTTACAAACTCTAACATCGCCCCCCCACCGGTGCTCACGAACGTGTACGCATCCAAGCTGTATCCGTACCGCGTGTGAAAATCGATCGTATCCCCTCCCCCGACGATCGTGACCGCTCCCCTCTTCGTGGCGGCTGCCACGGCTTCGGCCAGTTTCTTCGTCGCGCCGGAAAATTGTTCCACTTCGTAGAAGCCGAGCGGCCCGTTCCAAAGGATCATCCCCGCTTTCTCGATGACGTCTGCGTAGCGCTGCGCCGAGACCTTGCCGACATCGAAGATCGCCATGTCCCCTTCGATATCTTCCACCGGCAGATCGACCCTTGCCGCTTCCGCTGTCGGTGCCGAAGCAACGACGGCGTCCCGCGGGACATGGATATTTGCCTTCTCCAATTTGTCCGCTTCGAGCATCATTTCCTGTGCTTGCGCCATGTACTCCTTCTCGTACTTCGACTTTGCGACGTCAAATCCGCGTGCTGCGATGAAGGTATTGGCAATGCAGCCGCCGAGCAGGATGTCGTCGCCGGTATTCAGGAAGTACTCGACGACCGGAATTTTCGTTTCCATTTTCGCACCGCTGATGATGAGAACGAGCGGCCGGCGGGGGTCATCCAAAATGGGAGACAGCATGTCGATCTCCTTCTGAAAATGGATTCCCATGCAGCCCGGAAGCAAACGAGCGATGGCACACGTGCTCGCTTCTTCATACTCATGGCACGAGGCGAAGGCTTCATTCACGAAGAGGTCCCCCGCCTTCGCGAGGCGTTTCGCAAAATCCGCTTGCTGCTGCGGTTCTCCTTCCTCCTCGGCATAGAATCGGACATTTTCGATGTAGAGAATTTCGCCGTCCTTCAGTTTCCCGGCGGCGGCTTCGACGTTCGGTCCCGCGGCTTCCGCGATGTGCGTGATGGAAACGCCCGGGAGCAGTGTGCGCAACTTGCCAGCCGCATGCTTGGTGGAAAGCTGCGGGCTTGCCTTGCCCTTCGGTCTTCCGACGTGGGTCATCAAAACAACGCGAGCCTTCTTGTCCAACAGCAATTGAATGGTGGGCAGCGTCGCGCGGATTTTCTTGTCATTTTTCAGCACGCCCTTTTCATTCAGTTCGATGTTGTGATCGACGCGAACGAGCACCCGTTTT
>JACPYA010000034.1 GCA_016196295.1 Candidatus Peregrinibacteria bacterium
AGTAGGTGTGGGGATTCGTCGGCTTCTTCTGAAACAGCCCGATCACTTTCAGGACGATCCCATACAACCCGAAGCCGACGACCCAGAGGATCGTGAGGATGATCTTGCTCATCACCATCCCGAGCGCATGGCTGAACGCCATCCATGCGGACCAGAGCCATGAAAATGGCGGAGGAAGATTCATAGTGAGGAGAAATTCGAAATTCGAAATTCGAATTCCGAAGCAAGCATGAAATTCAAATACTTACGTATTTGTGATTCGTGCTTCAAATTTGTTTCGTGCTTCGCGCTTGCGATTTCGTGCTTCATAGTCCATGCGATCATGATCAAAATACCGTATAAATAAAAGGGGCGAGCGCCGAGCCCTGAGCGAAAATGAGGATAAGTCCGAGGAGCGTGATAAGGAGGATTAACGGAAACAACCACCACTTCTTGCGCACCCGCATGAAGGCCCACAGGTCAGTGAAAATGCTGAGTTTAGACATGAGAAGAGTGTACCAGAGGACAAGGAAGTCAAAGACGACAAGGACGGCAAAAATCGTTGTCATCCTCGCACTCTTGTCGTCTTTGTCGTCCTAAATCAACGTGTAAATGAACGGAGCGAGCGGCGAGCTCTGTGCGAAGACAAGGAGCGCTCCGAAGAAGATAATCACGAGGAGAATGGGCATCAGCCACCACTTCTTACGCACGCGCATGAAAGCCCAGAGGTCGGAGAAGATCGACAATTTTGACATGTGGCAAGTGTAGCAGACGGAACGCGCGTTTGAGAGATTCTCTTCATTTGCCGGAGAAACAGGAAGAAATGCCGAATGCCGCGCAGCCCTCCTGTCATGTGGCTCTTCCCGATGCGCGGGAAGTAGTCGATGGGCTCGTAGGCGATCGTGTGGCCGGCGAGGAGCGCAGAAACCGTGAGGGTGATGTGGAGGGAAAACCTCTGCGGATACGCGGCGAGAAAGGACTCGAACAACTCTCGATCGACGATGCGCAGGCCGGAGTTGATGTCTGCGATGTGCTGCGCGGTGATGTGCTCCGCCACCGCGCGCAGCATGCGCTTTGCGATTGCGTGGATCCATGGAATAGCGGCACCCTTCTTCGTCCGCGCGCCGACGATCATGGGAACATCCAACGTGCGCTTGAGTGCGAGGAGTGCGGGAAAATCTTCGTACGGGTAGGTGCCGTCGGCATCGATCGTGGCAAGGAGCTCTCCACGCGCGGCGTTCGCGCCGGTCATGATGGAGGCGCCGTTGCCGCGGTTAATTTCGTGCGTGAGAACACGGAAGTGCGGCAGACGGATCGTGCGCAGAAGCTCCGCCGTGCGATCTGTACTCCCATCGTTTACGGCGATGATTTCAAACTGTTCTTTCGCGCGGCGAAGCACGTCGTAGACACCGCGGATGGTGCGCTCGGCTGCGTGCTCCTCGTTGCAGATGGGAATGATGACGCTCAGCATCGTCTGGAGGATACGCTCATACGGCTACGCGATCTAAAAGACATCGATCGTCTGCCTTTTGAACCTTATATCGGCGTAGCGATACCTGTCCGGCGAAGTCCCGTCCCGCACATGCGATAGGACGAAGTCGGATCGCTACGCCGATATTGTGATTAATGCGGCAAAACCAAGCGAACACTTTATCGCGAAGCCGTATCAGTTTCCTTCCTGCGATACTGCGAGGGCCGGTTTCGAGCTCTTCTTCACGTCTTTGGTCGCGGTCTTCCACAGGATGCGGAAGCGCTGAAAGAGCGGACCGATGATCCAGTGTGGCGTGCGGTCCGCAATCGCGCGGCTGACCGGGTGCGCACAGACGGAGAAGACAATGCCGAGAAGTGACTCGAATATGCGTCGGGGGAACGAAACAGAGACGAGGCGAAGGCCGTAGTCCGGGATGCGCAGATCGTTCTTCCGGCGCCGCTCCAGACGGAGAAACGTTCCTCTTTTTTTCAGGTCGAGCCCGTGCGATTGCATGGCACACGCTTCTTCCTCCGAGATGTCCTTGATCCACAGCTTTCCCGCGCGTTCCATCTCTGCGATGAGCGCGTCCCCGCCCTCCGTGCGCGTGATGAGCAGCGAAAATCCTTTTCCACGCTCTTCATACACGGGCGCCCACGCATCGCCGCCGGAGAGATCGGTGAATTCATTCGTGAGATCGTGCGAGAGGAGGGAATTTTGCGTGATGTGGAACGGGATCAAGTAGTTGGCATGGAACTTCGGCATGCGGAACGCCCGGCCATCCTTCAGCTTCGCTTCCATGGAGCCCGGCCATTCCCCCGCGCGGTAGGAGAGAGAGACAAGGTCGGACTTCTTCGCTCCAAATTTGCGCAGAAAACTGTCGATGGAACTTCCGGAGAGCTCGTTGCCGAAGAACGGACCAAACACAAAGCGAATGGCTGCGACCGACGGGTGCTTCAGCTGCTGCAATCTCCGAATTGCAAAGACTTGATGTGGAAGACCCACGTAGGCGAGCGGGCCTTCTTCCTGTTCCAGACGATCGAGGATGGTATTGACCGGCGAGACGGCGTACTTGCTCTGGGCGGATGCGAGGATCTCCTCCTTCGTTCGAGCAATCATCGGAACCGCGCGCCATGGGTGCTTCTGGTCCATCGTGAGGACGACCGCGCCGCGGATTTTCTTTTCTTCGAGCAGGTGCATAAGCGCCGCAGTCAGGACGCCGCCGCTCGCCGCATTGCGCCGGATCGCTTCATCCGTACTGTGGGCGATCGCGATGCGTCGGTACTCGCCGAGGAGCAGACTTTTGGGTTCGCTCTTTCCAAACACGGCGCGATTCATCGCAGGATAGGACGGCCGCACTTCCGGTGAGGCGTCGTAGCAGATTTGCGGGATGGGTCCTTTGCCAGTCGGGGCGGGCAGCGCCGCTCCATCGGGATCGGAAAGTGTCAGCGTTCCTTTCGAGAGGCCGATCTCGGTCCCGGAGTGCATCGAGAGCCCGGGGCGGATGATTTCTTCTTCGATCTTCGCCCAGACAGGGTCACGCCCTGCTTTCTTTTCCGCGACGAAGAAGTGGCGGATGGTGAAGCGGTTCGTGAGGACGTGACGCAAGAAATGCTCTTGAAGATATTCGGCTGCCTTTTTGAGCCAACGCGGTCCGACGGGGAGGAGGACCGTCCCGCGATGATCGACAATATCGAAATCACATCGGCGAAGCGTGCGGAGCATCTCCGAAATGGTCCTGAATCGATGGGGCCCTTCGCCATGGTTTTCAAAGAAGCGTTCATAGAGGCGAAGCGGCCACTCCGCCCAGGCGGGCGGGGTCGAGAGGATCAGTCGTCCACCCGGTTTCAAGATGCGGCTGCATTCCAAGAGGAAGTGCAGAGGATCTGGCACATGCTCGAGGGTTTCAAGCGACACGGCGACGTCCATCGAAGAAGTGTCACAAGGGAGATCGTGCAGATCCGTGAGAGAAAACTTCTCCTGCGGGTAGCGTTTTTTTGCGATGGCGATCATCTGGTCCGATGCTTCGAAGTTTTCGATCACCGCATCCGGACATCGGCTTCGGATTGCCGGGATGGCATTGCCCGTGCGCGACCAGATATTCACCATCGTGAGGCTGCGTCGATCCGGCAAGAATCGCTTCATCGTTTCAAAGCGCTCTGTGTGCGACCAATTCAGGCTCGCGTTGATGCGGTCGTACTCCGCGGCGACGCCGTTCCAAAATGCGCGCACCTGGCCGATGGAAAAGGCGTTTGCTTGCACCGATCTAGTATAGCGGGCTCACGGGGCGGGATGAGGCATTGTAAGCCAATAGAAGCCACCGGGGAGCGATGCTATGAGCGTCAGGAGGAAGATCGAAAAGGAAAATGCGACGATGCGGGAGGGCTCGACGCCGAGAGGAGCGAGGAAGAAGAGGAGGGCTGCCTCGCGTGTGCCGAGTCCGTACGGAGCGATGGGAAGAATGCTTAAAATGCCCACGATCGTCATGATGGCGACGAATGTGACGGGGTCGATCGCGAGCGCGAATCCTTCTGCGAGGATGAAGAGCTGGAGAAAATAGAGGATCCAGGTGATCGTCGTGATCACGAGCGCCGGGACGAGCATTTTTTGTGATGCGAGGAGCCAGCCGCGCGTGCGCGGGTGCAGGAATCCTGCGACAGCGGCCACCAGTGCAATGCCAAGAGTGAACCCCGCCCACTGCATGCCGAAGAGAAGGCCGACCGAAGGGATTGCAAGCGCGGCGATCCATCCGACATCGAAGAACCGGTCGAGGACTGTGAGCTCCACTCCGGTCTTGAGCGATGCTCCACGCGCTCGAAGCGCCGGAATCTTATACGCTTCGCCGATCTTCCCGGGCGTGACGACCCCGAGGAACATGCTGGCACACGAGAGCGCGAACGAATTGCGAAACGATTCATCGATGCCAGCCCCTCGCACGAGCACGTGCCACCGCCATGCCTTTGCGAGATAAATCGGCAGGAACAATAGGAAGGCGATCGCAACGTAAAGAGGAGAAGCGCTCCGAAGGGTCGAAAAGACCTGCGCGGCATCGAGTCGGCTGAGGATCCACAGAAAAAGACCGACGCCGATCGCCTTGAGTCCCCAGGTGAGGAGAGCGGACGGAGGTCGCATGGAAAAGTGTGATCAGTGATGCAATTCGCGCCGGATCGCGGCGATCTGGTCTGCGAGCAGCCCGAAGAAGAAGAGAATTGCGGTGAGGGAGAGGAGCGCGACGGCGCTATCGGACACGTTTTGGAACATCACGAGTTCGTAGATGAGGAGTGCGGTGGCAAGGATACCGGAGATGACCGCTGCGGGGAGGAAGATCCTCAGCGGTGAGAAGAGCATGATGAGGCGGACGATCAGCATCACGGTTTTGACGGCGTCACGCATCTTCACGGTGCTCTTTCCCACGCGCGCTTGGATCGTGATAGGCACGTAGATGACATTCAAGTGCTCCTTGAAGAAGCACACGGTGCTCGTGGTCGAGAGCGAGAAGCCGTTTGGGAAGAGATGCAGGAAGCGCAGAAACTGGGACCGCTTGAATGCGCGCAGCCCGGAGTTGAGATCGGGGATCTTCTGCTGCGTCAGGTAGTTTGCAACCGCAGCGATGAGTCTCTTGCCCGGCTGGCGGATCCACGGGCCTTGGTATCCCTCGCGCTTCCCGACCACCATGTCGTTCTCCGGCGTGCAGTGGGGGAGCAGGGCCGTCACCAGGTTCGGCGTGTGCTGATGGTCCGCGTCGTACGTCATGCACCACTCGCCACTTGCCGCGCGGATGCCCGTCTTCAGCGCGGCGCCGTATCCTTTATTGTAGGGATGTGAGATAACCGTAACGCCCTGGACGGAGCGTGCGAGCTGCGCCGTGCGGTCCTTTGAGCCGTCGTTCACGAGGATGATCTCCCAGTCGGCATGGAGCCGGTCGCGCTCGGCAACGAGCTCCCGCAGCACAGAGACGATGCCCTGTTCCTCGTTATAAGCCGGTATGACGATGCTCAGTTTCACCTCATCACTATGCGGCTTTTTGTGGGTTTTATCAACCCGGCAGTTGGCCCAAGAAAGGCAGTGTAGACTGTGCGTCGTGCCGTTTGCTCTCAAGTCCCTGCGCGTCCAACTGCCACTCGTCCTGCTCGGGTGTCTCGCCCTCTTCGGGCTCTGGATGATGCCGATCGTCGCGACGGGCATGCCGCTGGAGATCCCGCGCCTTCTTGCCGCTCGAAACTTCGCGGAGACCGGGATGTTTCGCGAGACGGATTCCCTTGGCCGGCTGCTCGCGCCGGAACTCCTGAAGGAACAAGGGGAAACCAGTCCGGAGCCGGAGCGCTTGAGCACGATGATCTTGGCTACGTTCTCTCGATTCATTCCCTGGAATAATGCCATCGGCTGGACTGCTATGACGGGAGCCGTCTTCGCGCTCTCGTTTCTCTTTCTCTGGCTTGCGGTCGCGCGGCTGTTTTCCATCCGCGTCGCATGGGGGACCATCGTGATCACGGCGCTCATGCCCATCTACTGGCAGATCGCGCTCAGCAGTGACCGCTACATCTTCGGGCTCTTCTTCCTCTTTGCAGGATTTGCGGCCGCGGCATGGCTCCTCGATCGATCATGGATCGCCGCTGTCATCGTCTCCGGCATTTTCTTCGGACTTGCGGCGAGCGCGAAAGATGCGTTTCTTATTTTTCTCCCGTGGTTTTTGGTCCTGCTCGTGTCCGTGCAGAGATCCTGGAAGAGGGGGATTGTGGCAGCAGCGCTCTTCCTCGCATGCACAGGCATCGTGTACCTCATTCCGTATGCGGACGACATCCGCTCTGTCGGATACCCGGTGAACCAAAACATCGCGCGCGCGTGGCCCGGGGCAGCGGACATCGAAGAGAAAACCTACCTGCACCTCTACCCGGATCCCTACACCTACTTCTTCGACCGTGAACGGTTTGATCGCGAGCTCCTTGCGCGTCGTGAAACCCTCTCGTTTCTCGAGCGCACGCAGCTGCAGAAAGTGCTCATTCGCTACGGGGTCGGTGGGCCGTCACTGATCGACAGTGTCCTCAACGGTGTGTGGCTCTTCGGCAACAGCGTAACCTCCCTCTTCCAGCAAGACGTGATGGGTGGCATCGTGCTCTGGTTGTTTATTCTCCCGGGAATCTACGTGCTGCGTCGGCGCAGGGTCTTGCTCCTGTTCCTCCTCGGGACGATCGCTTCCGTACATGTCCTCACGAGTTTCGTCCTCCACTACTCCCGCGAACACTTGATGGACTATGGATGGGCGCTGGGGCTCCTCGTCGCGGTCGGCATCGCCTTCGTCGCGGACTCACTCTCTGCATCCCAGAAGAAATTTTCAGCGGCCACGATCACATCGCTGATCATCCTTATCCTTGCCGTGCAGATGATCCAAGCGAACCGCACGCGCTTTGCCCGATTCTACGCGCGATCGCTTGTCGCAGATACGGTCGCCGCGGCAGAGGTGATGGAGAAACTTCCAGCTGAGGCCGTCGTCGCAGCTCCTCTTCACCCGCGCATTGCCGAAGATCTGGCACTCTTGAGCGGTCAGTCCGTCGTGCTCTTTCAAGAACCAACCGTGGAGCGACTCCTTAGCGAGGGGAAACTCGATGATGCGTTTCGCACGTACGGCGTGACGCACGTGCTTCGCTACGATGATGAACGTGCACGACGCATGAGAGCGGCTGCAAACATCACGGTCCTCGTAGATCCGCATCCGGGCCCGAAGCCGCCCGAACATTCAGCAATCCTTCGCTATTTGCTCCATACCATTCGGTAGTCGAGGTTTGGATACCTCGGCATCGCGCGGGTAATGGTTCGGCTTCGCTCACCACAGGCCGAACCCGCGCTACGGTTTATTTTGATCGATACAATGTCTCGTGAGCGGAGATCTGCTTCTCAAGTGAAAATTGATCGTGCACGCGGGCACGTCCCGCCTCTCCCATTTTTTTTGCCCGTGCGGGATCGCGAAGAAGTTCCGCCAGCGCGGAAGCGTAGGAACGCGTATCCGTCGGATCCACAAGGATCCCTGTCACGCTGTCCTTCACGATCTCTGCCGTGCCGCCAAAGATCGTTCCCACGACGGGTTTTCCCGCTTGCATCGCTTCGATGTTGGTCAAATTAAATGAGTCCAGGCAGATCGAGGGCGTCGTGACGACGTCGGCAGCGCCATACGCCAGGGGCATTTCCTCCTGATCCAGCCATCCCGTGGTCCGGACCGCCGCGCGCACCTGGGCAGAAATCCCTGCCAGCGATGGCTGCAGCCGTTTTTCTTCCCCGGCGATGAGGAACCGCGCATTCGGGACCTGTGCGAGGATGTCCGGGGCCGCCGCGAGCAATGCATCAATGCCTTTGTCGCGACTGATGCGTCCGGCGAAGAGAATCGTCGGACCGTCGAGGCGATATTTTTCTCGGAAGGCTTCGACCGCGGTGCCATCGGGAAGCGAACGGTCCGGGACGCAGTTTGGGATCACGACGGTATGTTGAATCCTGTTCGCGCGCAGAAAATCTTCCAGCGCGCGGCTGACCGCGATGACCCGCGTCCCGGTGGAGCGCAACGTTTTTTTGATGCCGGCATTGCGAAATGGCCAGTACCGACGGCCGACCGCCTTCACATGGTCTATAACGCGCATCCTGTACGGATGCCCGGCCCTGGTCGCTCGCCGATAGGCCTCCGAGTTCACTCTGGCGAACGTGACGAGGAACGTGTCATGAGCTGTGAGAAACACTTTGTCCGTGAACTTCCGCGCAATCGTGAGCGCCCCGTACGATAAATTCGTGTGGAGATTGTGAGCGTGGACCACGTCGGGTTTGTCTTCGGTCCAGATTTCCTTCAATACTTTCATCACAAAGGGGTTTCGGACACAGCGGCGATGTCGATCGCGATGTGGTACGTTCGAATAGATGCTGATGATCGATCCCGCGTCATCTTGCGAACGGATGATGCTCCCGCGGCTCTCCTCTTGGTGCGTCGTGATTAGTGTGACAATGTGGCCGCGGGCCACGAAACCCCGCCGCAGGCGATCGACGACCACCGGTGCCCCGCCGAGCCCGGCGGGGAGCATTTCGTCATTGAGAAGCGCAATATTCATCGGTCTTTTCGCAGAAGCACCGCCCATCCGATCACGTGTTTTTGCGCGGAGAGCGAAGAGTCGAGCCCGTCCAGCCAGATGCCGGCGTGCGAGCAGACGTAACTGAGCGGCGAGAGGATAAGCATCGCAAGAAAGTTTTGATACGGATGCAGAAGGTCGATCCACCGACGATTGCGGCACTGCACCATGAAGGAATGGTATTTTCCCCGCTGGTGTATCTCCTCTATAGCAAAGCCCGCTTCCTCGCAAAGCACCTTCAGCCCGAAGTTGGTGTAGCGGTAATAGTCGCGCGGTTCTTCGTGCAGCTCATTCCATTGTGGCACGGTCAGGAGCACCTTTCCTCCAGGACGGAGGATGCGATGCATTTCGGCAAGCGCCTTCCATGGGTGCGGCACATGTTCGAGCATTTGTGTGCAGATGACCCCGTCGAAGGAAGCATCCGGCAGCGGGATCTCTTCCGCAGAACCCACGATGTCCGGGTGCAGGTTCGGATTGATATCGAGTGAGCGAAGGCTCTTCGCGTGCGTGAACATGTGACGATAGCGATTACCGCCCGCACCACCGACATCCAGGATGTCCCCGGAAAGTTTCGGCGCGAGGGCGCACACTTGGCGGCGCAGGAGGATTCGGTCAGGCTGAAGAACAATCATGAGGAATCAGGAAACGGTGATAGCCGAGCGAGGACGCAGTCTACCCTCGCGAAGCAAGCGGAGCGTCGGGAAA
>JACPYA010000036.1 GCA_016196295.1 Candidatus Peregrinibacteria bacterium
AATACCCCCACTCGTTGTCGCACCAGGCGTAGATCTTGGCGAGGGTGCCGCCGATCACCTGTGTGCTGAGTGCATCGACGATACTGGAGCGAGCATCACCGCGATAATCGGAGCTGACGAGCGGACGATCTTCGACGCCGAGAATGCCTTTCATCCTGCCGGATTCGGCTTTCCTGAAGGCAGCGTTGATCGCCTCTGGCGTCGTCTCTTTCTTCAGCACCACGACGAAATCCGTGAGGCTCACGGTCGGTGTGGGAACGCGAACGGAAAGACCGTTCAGCTTGCCTGCGAGGGAAGGGATGACAAGTCCGATGGCTTTGGCCGCTCCCGTGGTCGTCGGGATGATGTTTTCGGCGGCACTGCGCGCTCTGCGCCAGTCTTTGTGCGGGAAGTCCAAGATGCGCTGGTCGTTGGTATAGCTGTGGATGGTCGTCATGAGCCCGTGCTCGATGCCAAACGTGTCATCCAGCACTTTCACGACCGGCGCGAGGGAGTTCGTCGTGCAGGAGGCGTTGGAAATCACGTCCATCGTTTTGGGATCGTATTCCTGTTCGTTCACGCCGAGGCAGAAGGTGCCGTCCGCCTTGTCTTTGCACGGCGCCGAGATGATCACTTTCTTCGCGCCAGCCTTCAGGTGCAGGGCCGCCTCTTCGCGCTTCGTGAACTTTCCCGTGCACTCCAGGACGACGTCTACCTTCAGTTTCTTGTACGGGAGTGCTGATGGATCTTTCTCCGCGGTCGTTTGGATCTTCCCGTACTTCGTCGAAAGCATCCCGTCCTTAAAACATGCACCGCCGCAGTCAAATCGTCCGTAGGTAGAATCAAATTCAAACAGGTGCGCGAGCGTCTCGCCATCGGTGAGGTCATTGATCAGCACGACGTTGATGTCTGTGTGCTTGCTGAGGATGATGCGCAGCGCCTGACGGCCGATCCGTCCAAACCCGTTGATGGCGAGATTCATAAGAAGAGAGGAGTGCCAGGATTTTAGCAGTGAGCCATATCCGCTCCAACCGATGATTCTCCTATGACTTCACGATTTCCCACACGTACTCCCGGAGGGGGAACGTGTGGCCTGCCGCCGCGAGGATCGTCTTGCGGAGTTTCTCGGGCGTGACAATGCCCGACGCGGCGTCACCCGACCGATCCGTGCTGCCGAACACCCCGCTGCCGACGGTGATGAGCGCGCTGCCGGCATTGGGCCAGTGATCTCGTCCGCCAAAATCATTGATCTTCGGCGTGCGTCCAAATTCGCTGCATGCCGCGATCACGGTTCTTCTCTCACGTGTTTGCCGGATGAGCGTTGCAAGCGCGTGGTCGAAAACAGGCAGCCGCTTCGCCAGTGCGGAACGCATGGCATTGTGGTAATCCCATCCTCCGTAGTGGAGCGTGGTGAATGGCAATCCCTGCTCGGCAAGTTGCTGTGCCAAGAGGAATGCCTCGGGCATTCCTGGTTCCGGGTTTGCTCCCTCTGGGGCGTAGGCTTCTACATCGCGTGGGTTGAGCGTGAATGCCTTGTGCAACTTTTCCGCGTCTCCCGAGAGCAGATCCATCGCGATGTGCTGGAGAGGATCCACAGCACCCCGCTGGAAGACTTTCAGCAGCGCTCGGCGTTCCGTGTGTCGCCGCGCATCGACGGCTGTTTCAAGATTGGGGCAATTGAACGCGCCACCCTTCCATTGAAAGCGAAAATCCGCCGAAGCCGTTTGGTGTGCCTTGTCGTAGACGCGGCTTCCTTGCGATGGGTGGATGAACCCATACTGGAGGCCCCCGCTTCCTCCGTATCGGGCAAACGCGGTTTTTCCCATGAACTCCGTCGTTCCCGTCTCGTGTTCGCCGGATGTGTTCTGCACTGCTCGCAGAATCGTGAACTCCTTCTCCAGTGCCGCGAGTTTCGGAAGCTGCTCCCCGAAGAGCGTGCCCTCTTTGGATCGGATGGCTTTCCCCTCTCCCCGAATTTCCACGGGCGCGTCGGGCTTGGGATCGAATGTTTCCAACTGCGTGAGGCCCCCGTCGAGCCATACGAAGATGATCGGCCGCAGAGATCCGCGTGTGTGCTCCTGCGCGTCAGAAATCGCAGCGGAGAACACCGCAGGAGCGCCCAGGGCAACGCTCAAGAACTCTCTGCGCGGCAGTCTGTTGGTCGTCCGCATGGGTCCCCGTTCTACTCTCGCCATTCCGAGAGTCAAAAAGTGAACTGTCAAAGTGGCTGTGCTTCCGGTTCAAAGCCTTTCAAAGGTGTTTTTGAGCAGGAGGGTGTCTTCTTCGAGCAGGGGTGATTCGGAGACCAGGTTTCCTTCGATTTTTCGATCTTTCAGCACTTTCAGAAAATCCTTCCAGTTCGCATCGCTCTCCTGAATGGGGAGGTGATGTTTTTCTCCGGAGGCTCCGTAGGCAATCCCGGAGAAATGCAGGTGCATGTGCTTCAGAGCTTTCGTTCCGAGATATTGTTCGTAGGTATCGAGCATCTCGTTCCATTCTGCCGCTGTGTTTACCTTGCCATTCGTCCGCGCATGCATGTGCGCGGGGTCGATGCACGGAAAAATATCAAATTCTTTGCTGATCGCGAGCACTTCCTCCAGCGTGCCAAACTGCGCTGTCTTGCCCATCGTTTCGTAGGCCAGGTTCACGTGCGGGAAGAGCTTCTTTTTCTTATCCATGATTTCCTCCGTGGCGTGATAGATATTCGTGTAGACCTGCGCGGGCGGCATGCCCGTGTAGAATGCGGCATGGACGCAGACGGACCTCGCTCCGGCGAGCTCCGCCATCGAGAGGGCCGTGAGGACGCGCATCTTGCTCGCGGCGAGCTTGGCATGATCTTGCGAATTGAGGTTCACGAAGTACGGTGCGTGGACGGTCAGCGGCATCTTCAAGTTCCCGGCTGTCTCGCGGATTTCTTTCAGCCGATCGGGGTTCTTCGGCACGTTCTGCACCCACTCGATCTCCATTGCCGTGATGCCGAGCCTGTGCGCGTGCTTGAGGCCCTCGACGGTTCCACCGGGACGCGGAGTGGAACGTGGAACGCCTGCTACTGCAAAATGTAACATAGAACAAATTGTACCGTATGACATTCTTCTTCGGACAGGAATTGCTACATTGCTAAAGTGCTACATTGTTCGCAAGCGAGATCCACGTCTGCGGATGTTCAATAATGTGACACTGTAGCAATGTAACAATGTAACCCTTACTCATGCCTCTCTCCAAACAAATCACTGATCGCACACTTGCGACACCCCACGGCGAACAGGCCTATCACATTGTGGAAAAGCTGCATGATGCCGGTTTCGACACGTGGTGGGTGGGCGGCTGCGTGCGCGACATGCTGCTCGGCCTGATCCCAGAGGACATTGATATCGCGACGGATGCGCTGCCCGAGCAGGTCCAGAAGATTTTTCCGAAGACGAACATGACGTCCGCAGCACTCGGGAGTGTCCGCGTGACGCTCAAGGGCCATACGTTTGAGGTGACGACGTTTCGCGAGGATGATGCCGCGTCGGACGGGAGGCACCCCGAGTCCGTCGTGTTTGGAAAGAGGGAGAGCGATGCCAAACGTCGCGATATCACGATCAATGCTCTGTATTGGAATCCCATTTCGCGTGAGTTGTACGATCCATTTGATGGCGAAGCGGACTTGAAGGAACGTTTGATCCGATTCATCGGCGATCCGGCTGTCCGCATCAAGCACGATGCGCTTCGTCTCATGCGCGTCGTGCGCTTTCGCGCGCGGTTCGCCGGGCAATACCATCCGGAGACGTATCAGGCTCTGCGTAAGCTTGCGGGCCTACTGGAGGGGCTCTCCGGCACGCGCAAGCTGGAGGAGATCGAGAAGATTTTATTGGGACCGGACCCCGCGCGCGCCTTCGAAGATCTCTGGGAACTCGGGATCCTTCTCCACGTCATTCCAGAACTTCACGCGTGCAAGGGAATTCCTCAGCCGGCGGACTATCATCACGAAGGAGATGTGTGGGAGCACACGATGGCGGTGACGAGGGCATTCCGAGAGGATGATTCCCTCGACGTTCGCCTCGCAGCCCTCTTCCACGACATTGGCAAAACACAGACCTTCTCGCTCAAAGAGCGCATCCGGTTCGACCACCATGCGACCGTCAGCGCGGACCTTGCGGAAAAAATCCTCGGACGATTGCAGATCGAGAAGAAGCGCAGAGAGAAAATTGCGTGGATCATCAAGCATCACATGATGATGGGCTCATTTTTTGAAATGCCCGAAGAGCGCAAAGCGCACTGGTATTTCCATCCGTGGTTTCCGGATCTGCTTGCGGTCTTTTACCTGGATATCGCCGGGACGACACCGGCGGATTTCTCGCTCTACGAAAAAATTCTCGCGGACTACAACCGCTTCCTCGACTCCCATCCGCGGCCGCCGAAGCCGCTCCTCACGGGCGATGAGGTCATGGAGATCCTCGGGCTTCCGCCGGGAGAGGAGGTAGGGAAGATCCTCCAGGGCCTCCATGACGCGCAGATCCAGAAGAAGATCACGACGAAAGCGGAGGCACGGGCGTTCCTGCAGCAATCGCGCTGATTTACCTCGCTCCTGCCTGCGCGTAGGTACCGACGAACTTGTACTTCGTGCCGTCGAAGGATGAGCACCGGAAGGCTTGCGAATGGAAGGCCAGGGTGCGCTGGTCGCAACTGATCATGAACCGCGGCTCGGAGCAACTGAACGTGAGGACAGCATCGGCAAGAATGGCAGATTGTCCCCCTTGTTCGCAGGAAAAGGTCTTTGGCATCGTCTTCCAGAACGCAGCTACAACGAACACGCACAGAACGACCAGCGTGAGAACGATTGCGGGAATCCAGTGCTGTGGTGTGGATCGCGTCCAACGCATCTTCGTGATTGTACGCTCCACCGATCTGCAGGCAAGGAGACAAGTGTGTGCGCTTGCATTTTCATCGAGCGCTCTCATACTTCTCGCACATGAACGCGACACTCTGCCCCGCAGAGCTCACAGCGAAGATGCCCCTCGACGATCGCCGCAAGGTGGAACTTGCCTGGTCCTTTGCGCATGACACGCTCGCGTCTCTCACCCGCCGCACCGGTGAGCGCTACGACGATCACGGGCTGGAAGTGGCGTTGATTTTGCGCGAACTCAGCAGCGATCCCTCTCTGCTCTGCATCGCGCTGCTCCACGACGTGCTGGTGCACCCCGAGGGCGAACGGTTGCTGGACGACGCGCCGATCAATGATGAAGAAAAGGCCGTCGTGCGACGCATGCACGAGCTCCGACGCCTCCACATAGATGCCGACAACCACGATCTCGATCGCGTGCTCGACGCGTTCTTGCACGACGAGCGCATGCTGTTTTTGCGCATGGCGCACCGTTTGAATGACATCCGTCACCTCGATCGTTTCGAGAAGGCGCTGCGACGGAACATCGCGAATGAAACGCTCCACATGTACACGGCCATCGCGGGACGCTTGGGCTTCGACAAGTGGCGCTATGAGATGGAGGATCTCTGCTTCCATACGCTCTACCCGGCGACGGCGAAGCGCCTGGAGAAAATGTTTGCAGAAGCCAAAGTGCTCGACGAAACGTGTCTGGAGCACGCAAAGCGCTTCTTAGAGAAGACATTTCAGGAGCAGGGGATCTCGGCTCGCATCGAGGGACGCATCAAAGGGCTCTACTCCACCTATCGCAAGATGATCGTGAAACGTCGCAAGTTTCACGAGCTCTCCGATCGCCTCGCGCTCCGCATCATCGTGCAGTCCATCGACGATTGCTATCGCACGCTGGGGCTCGTGCACGGCTGCATGCACCCGATCGCGGGCAAGCTGAAGGACTACATCGGCGCGCCGAAGGAAAACGGCTACCGCTCGATCCATACCGTCGTCTATCCGCTCCCCGGCGTCACGGAGCAGCCGATCGAGATCCAGATCCGCACCGAGCAGATGCACCGCGAGTCCGAAGAGGGGAGTTCCGCGCACATCGATTACAAGGAGTGGCGCTACACGCTGCGCGCCCGCCCCACGCGGGCATCGCTCTTCCGCAACCTCGAAAGCCTGCGGATAGAGACGCGTTCGCCGGCGCAGTTCGAGAAAGCGCTTCGCACCTACTTTCGCGAGGATCACATCGTGCTCTTTGACGCGGAGAATCACCTCTACCACATCAAAAAGCCGGCCACGGCCATGGACTTCGCGTGCATCACGCATGGCAAGCGCTGCAGCAGGCTCCGGAGCGTGCGCATCAACGGGCGCGAGCAGCCGCTCGACACGCCTCTCCACGACGGGGACATCGTGGAAGTCGAGTTCAGCCGCAATAGTCTCCTGAAAGCAGACTGGATCCACGGTTGTCATCACAAGGCGGCGCGGAAGATGATCCGCGATATGCTCAAGGAAACACGTAGGACGGCCGTCGCACCAGCGAGTCGCTGATTACCTCGATCTTGAAGAGTTTCTCGTCGTTCCAGCGATCGTGCGTTTTCCCGGCGACCCACAGGTAGCCGCCGTAGCGGTTCGTCGCCGGCGCCCACTCCATGTCGTGCATCCCTTCGCTGGGGGCATAGATCTTCCCCAGGAGAGAGCCGTCGTTGCCGAAGCGGCAGATGCCCCCGCGGCACGGCGCCCAGAAATACTTGCCGTCGAACGCGATGCCGCCGGACGTCGCGACAGAGAGTTCGATCGTCTTTCCGAGGGCGCCGGTGTCCTCCAGCGTGTAGACCTTGTTCGTGTCCGCTTCCCTCAGGTACAGCATCGTTCCATCACTCGCAAGGCCCGTCGCCCCGTGCTGCGGGTCGGGATTGTTGAACGATGCGAGTTCGATGCCTGTTTTCGGGTCCAGCGCGTACGTGCGCTTCTCGTCGAGATCCGTCACCCACAGCCGCGTGCCGTCGAAGGCGAGCGCCACGGGATTCCTGCTGCTTGCGCGCCATTGTTGAATCGGTTCCCCCGTATCCCCATCCAGTTTGTAGATCATGCCCTTGGCGCTCAGCGTCCACACGTCGGTGCCGTCCACGGCCATCCCCCGCACCGGTCCCAGGTTCTTCCCTATTTTGCGCACGATCTTGCGCGTGTCGTCCTTCGCGGGATACGCGTACTGGTACCGGTCTCGCACGAGGTCGCCCGGAGTGTAGAGGAGGTAGAACTTCCGCGTATCGAGGACTTCAAATTTATTCTCCTGCACGCCTGCTCCGCCGACCATGCGGACGATCGCTTGCTCCGGACACTCGATCTCTTTGCTCTTGCTGACGATGGTGTTCTCGAACGCGTCGATGGTGTTCGTGCCGCGTCCGCAGAGGATCTCCGTCACGCCGCTGTTGCCGATGGAGTTATGGAGGGCTGTCAAAGCGGAGCCGTTCTCGATCCAGAGCGCCGCGATGTGGTTATCTTTGATCACCGAGTTTTCCACAGACCACTGCGAGGAATCCAGGTGCACGCCCGCAGAGCCATTCTTCTCGATCAGGTTGCTGCGGAGGATGCCGCCATTCGATTGGAGGACGGAAACGCCGTTCTCGCCGTTCTCGTAGATGCGCGTCGCCTCGATGACCGGAGTGGAGTTGAACGCCGTGATGCCGTCGTGGTTGTGCCAACGAACGATGGCGTGCGAGATCGTCGCGTCCGATTGCTCCAGCATCACGCCGTCCATGCCAAACTCGACAATCGCATAGCGGATCTCGCTCTGTTGTTTCCCGATGAGTTTCACGGCCCCCCAGTCGCCATTCCGCGGCCGGTAGGCATCGGACGTGAACGTGATCAATGCATCCTTGGTGCCGATGGCTTTCAGCGTTCCGCGCACGTCGATGCTCAGTTTCTGCGGATTTTTGTAGTTGCGATTGTTCTTGAACTTCACGGTCGTGTTCGGGCGGATGGTAAGCGTTACGCCCGCTTCGACGATGACGGGTTCCGTGACAGTAATGGTGTCTTCCCACGTCTCATCGGCATTGATCACACCTCCTCGCGTGGAGTTCGCAAAGACGCCGAAGTTCGCTGTTTCGGAAGGTATCTCGGCATCCCTGTCTCCTAGCGCCAGCAACGCGAAGTACACGCCGACGCCGATGGAAGCGCAGAGGGCGAGAATAACGACGAGCGCTCGGCGGAACATGGTTGGTATGGTAGGGCACCGCCTATACCGCGTCTATCATCGCTTTTTCTTGAGAGTCTTCAAAAGCCAGATGCTCCGATCGACGTAGCCCTGATTTCTGTAGAACTGGTGTGCATTCGTATTGAGCGCAAAGCATTCTACTTTGATAGCCTCGCAGTGCAGCGCTTTGAAATATGTTTCCATCGCTTTCATCAGTTGGATGCCGATTCTTTTTTTCCTATACGCAGAGAGCACCATCAATTCCAGGATTTTTCCGTCCCTGGATGGATATCCTTCCAGATCCCCGGCTCTGCCTCTTCCTTCCAGAATGCCGACGATGCAGCCGATGATGTTTCCTTCGTCCTCCGCGACATAGATGACGCCTTTGTGTGTGCGCACGGTCCGAAGCGAACGGGAAACATATTTTTTCGTGTCAAAATCCTTCAGGATACGAATCCGATGGAGCGGGTCGAGCAAGGCAATGTAATCCTCCAGCAGTCCTATGCAGCGCTCGAGACCCCGTCGATCACTCGGCCGATATGTGCGAATGAGAATCTTCATGGAGATTTTGGCGGGGCAACATGGTTGTATTCTGAACTGCGCGCCGTTTATCTTGCACTCAAGAATATACCTCTGTTCTCGATACAGATGGCTGCACGATAAGAGATCTGTTTCATCAAGAGGCACGTATTGTCTCCATAAGAGCAAAAGCAATAATTCTGCCCCTTCGGACGCAGCCTCTCCTTGCAATGCGGACGGGCGTAGAAGTACTGACACCGATCCGGGGGATTTCTTATTCTTGTCAATTGCCACCATATCGGTAAGGCCGTATCGTTGGGTTTAATTTCTACCCGTTCTATGATCGCTCAATCTAAACTCAACACTGGCTCTGTTCTGATGCTCATCGCTGCCATCGCCTTTATCGGCTACGCGGCTGTTTTCTTTTTCATGAACTTCAGTAGTCAATTCTTGGAACTCGGCATCACAAGGGGACAGGTTGATGTGGGCAGAGAGGAGATCTTAGAATTCAGCCCCTCCCTTTTCCAGTACATCAGTCATCTGCATGTCGCAGTATCCGGCTTCATTGCAGCCACGGGACTGGCAGTCGCAGGGCTCTCCTGGTTCGGCGTTCGGCGTGGCGAAATGTGGGCATGGGTGACGGCGGTCGCAACCCCCGTCCTTGGTCTCGCAGTCGCCCTCCCGCTGCATTATCCGAACGGTTTCGATACGCTTGGCCACCTGGGACCAATCTACCTCGCAACAGGGATTTTCGTGATCGGCTCATTCATTGCTCTCCTCGGACTTTTAGAAAAGCCCTCTGCCTAACCATCGCATGGACATGACATCTTCATTTCATCATCCCCTTTTATGAACCGGTGATGGTGGGGCACGATGGTTTTTTTCTGAACTACGAGTTATTTACATCCTACTGAAGAGAATTCCATTACATACATTACGCAGTTTTCTGGAAGCCAGAGAACTCCCGCTCAATTGTTAAGAGCCAATGGGATGCGCCATTTATGATGCCCCACTGCGCGCTCCGCGGGGCACACCTCTCTTCGGAAATACTGACAGGCTTGTTGTGGCCTGCCACGCGAAGCTCGGCGCGGCGAGCGAAGTGTGATGGGGCACAATTGTTGCTTTCTGAACTCAGAAGAATCTATGTTGCTTTGAAAAATATGCCTCCATTTTTCACCCAACCTCAAATCTTCATAGGGGAGGAAGGCGATTCACGTGCCTCCAATTTTTTTGATACTTATTCAACCAACTCAGTATCTCCGGCCCCACACATCCTTGGATAACCTCAACAAGTTTCTTGTACTGGTCTACAATCAAAATATTCAGCAAAAAATTGTTGGTACGATATTGTTCAGCAATTTCATACGCCTGATCCAAAAATGAGCAAGGAGTACCCCTAACGGATCCCTCTTGCCCTTTGATGTCCGTCTTTTTCGACGAGTACACTGAATAACGTTCAAACATAGATGCAAATGCTCCGATCGACGTATCCCTGTTTTTTGTAGAACTGGTGCGCATTCGCATTGAGAGCAAAACATTCTACTTTGATACCCTCGCAGCGCAGCGCTTTGCAATATGTTTCCATCGCTTTCATCAGCTGGATGCCGATCCTTTTTTTCCTGTACGGAGAGAGCACCATCAATTCCAGGATTTTCCCGTCCTTGGATGAATATCCTTCCAGATCCCCGGCTCTGCCTCTCCCTTCCAGAATGCCGACGATGCAGCCGATGATGTTCCCTTCGTCCGCCGCGACATAGATGACGCCTTGGTGTGTGCGCACGGTCCGAAGCGAACGGGAAACATATTTTTTCGTGTCAAAATCCTTCAGGATGCGAATCCGATGGAGCGGGTCGAGCAAGGCAATGTAATCCTCCAGCAGTCCTATGCAGCGCTCGAGACCCTTGCGATCACTCGGCCGATATGTGCGAATGGTAATTTGCATAAGGTATAATTCTACTATGAAGAGAGTAAAGCATAAACAGCTCCTAACTGAGAATGATATGACTTTCGATCAAGAACTGCTGATAATCCGAGAAGTCAAAAAAGCCATCAGATCTGGCAAAAGATATTCATCTGCAAAAGAGGCGCATGACGATATACTTGGAATGTCGGGCCGGTAGCTCAGTTGGTTAGAGCTCAGGACTTATAAACCTGCGGTCGATGGTTCAACTCCATCCCGGCCCACCATCAATCTTGGAATATAGAATTGTTAAAATGCCCTGCACACATCGTGTGCAGGGCAAGGGGTCTGAGATCCATGAAAGTGGAGGCTAGATGAGAGGCTTACGGGCGCCAAGAATCTTCCCAACTGCTGGAAATGCTCGGCTTGTTGCGACGAATGTGGCTGATTTGCTGCTGAGCATTCTGGATGGTGCTCAGTGCAGTATTCTTCTCCGACCCTTGGTACTTTTTGTACTTTTCGACGTGGTCTCGAATCGTACGGCGGTGGCTATCGACAGCTCTTTGTTCGTCCATTTGAGTTCGCCCTTCAAGAAAGAGTTGAGAGTAACAGTCATATCAAACATCCCTTGCGACTGAGTCATCCTCCTTTCTAAGGAACCTCTGAAAAATATTCTCTCCGCATAACAGAGCCACAATCAGGGGTTTTCGCACTCGGAATTTGAGGAAGGTGACGCTAGGATTTTAGCATCCTCTTCCCCAAATTCGCATGTCTGCACAAGCCTCTTTTCTCT
>JACPYA010000030.1 GCA_016196295.1 Candidatus Peregrinibacteria bacterium
CCCGCGTATGCGGAGCGAAGTGGGGTGGAATTTCTTTCTCTATAAATTTGCGGTGTATGTCTAACCCGATGCCACAGCATCGGGTTACCCCGAGCCTGTCGAGGGGTGAAAAATTGCCGATCTCCGTGCATGTCCTCACGTGGAACTCGGGGAAAACTCTTCGCCGGGCACTCGAGAGCGTGAAAGATTGTACAGAGATTCTCGCGATTGACGGTGGAAGTACGGATGACACGCTTACGATCGCGAGAGAATTCGGCGCGAAGGTCATCCCCCAACCGATCCAAGGCCGCCCGCTCGAAGATTTCTCGGCCGCACGCAATATTGGACTCAAGCACGCGGCGCAGCCGTGGATTTTGTCGATGGATAGCGATGAATATGTATCGCCCGAGCTCATGGCGGAGATCGCACAAACGGTTCACGCGGGAGTGCCATGCGCTTTCTTGGTCCCACGGCGGTACGTGCTGCCCGATGGTACCGTCATCCGCTACGCAACGACCTACCCGAACGAACGACTCTACTTCTTCCATCGAGACGCCGTGACGAAATGGATCAAGCCGGTACACGAACGGCCTGAGCTTTGTCCCGGGATAGAGATCAAGCGACTCGGGGGGGCTTCACTCGCGCCACTCGGGACGCTCGAGGACTATCGCAGGAAAAATGAGCGCTACATCGAGCTGGAAGTCCAAAAATCCCGTGGCAAAGGGTGGGGACATTGGTTGGCGCATCGGTTGCTGCATACGCTTCGCTCCAGGCTGATCGCGTTTGTGAAGCTCCTGTGGATTTGGGGGATCCCCCGGCCCGGGAGGAGGCTTCCCATACGCCACGAACTCGTGCGATTCTGGTATGCCTGGAAGCTCATCGTCGCAACCATGCCCTTTCCCAGAAAATGAGAGCGGGCATACATGCCCGCGGCCAGGTATGGCCGCTCTCCTTTTTCGTTTATGATGCTTCCATGAAATTGCTCGATCGCTACTACAAATACATCCGGCCTTATCGGTTTCTCTATGGTTGGGCAAAAGACAGCTACAGCCGCATGCAATGCTCTGCGAGGGCGGAAGAATGGCGGAAAAAAGGCTTCCGTGGAGCGAAGCTGGATATCTGCGGCGGGAGAAATCCGCTGAATCCAAAAGAATATCTCAATGTCGATCTCGCGCCGCTGCCAAAAGTCGATCTCATCTTCGATCTTCGGGAACGTTTCCCGATCGACGACAATGTGATCGCAGAAATTTTCTCCGCGGCGACTCTCGAGCATTTCCGAAAAGGAGATGACCTGCACATTTTGCGCGAATTTTATCGGATCCTGATGCCAGGAGGGCTCCTACGGGTTTCCACCCCGGACATCGAAGCAATCGCACGTGGACTTCTGGCCGGCGACGATCTGGATGTCGTCAATCAACATTTCTTCGGCAAGTACAAAGGAGATGAAACCGATGACCTGGACTTGCATCGGTGGATGTTCCCGGCAAAAAAGATGATCGAAACGCTGCGAGAGATTGGCTTCACAAAAGTTGAGCAAATTCCGATGGATCTGGGGCTGCATGATCCCAAGTACAACTATTTGGTGAGAGCTGTGAAGCCTCTTTGAAAAATCCGAAATTCGAAGCACGAAACACGAAACAAATTCGAACCGCAAATAACGAATATTGAACATTAGAATTTCATGCTTGTTTCGGATTTCGAATTTGGTCCTTCGGATTTGCCCCTGTCTCAATGATACAATTCACATAACCCCGTCCCTCCATGATCTTCAGCTCGTACGAGTTCTTGTTCCTCTTCCTGCCAATCGTGTGGGGCGTCTTCGCGATGCTCACGCGCACGGGCTCGCACCGGCTGATCCTCGCGTGGCTGACTCTTGCGTCTCTCTTCTTCTATGGATGGTGGAACCCGTGGTATTTGCCCGTCCTCGTCGCCTCGATCCTCGGCAATTTCCTCTTCGGTCGAGCGATGATGCGCTGGCCCGGACACCGAAAAGCGTTACTGATCACGGGAGTCACGCTGAACTTGGCTCTCCTCGGGTATTTCAAGTACACGCACTTCTTCCTCGATACGTTCAATGATTTTGCGGGAACGGATTTCTCGATCGGCCGGATCATCCTCCCGCTCGCGATCTCGTTCCACACCTTCCAACAAATAGCCTATCTGGTCGATCTCTACCGAGGCAAAGAACAGGAAGATCATGACCTGCTGCAGTATCTGCTCTTTGTGAGTTTCTTTCCGCAGCTGATCGCCGGGCCCATCGTGAAGCACCGCGAACTCGTGACACAATTCGCGCGCGATGCCTTCTCGCGGATCGATCTTCGCAACGTCGCCATGGGCATCACGGCGATCGCGATCGGCTTCTTCAAGAAGTCGGTCGCGGCAGACAGCATCGCGCAGTACGCCAATGCAGTGTTCGATGCGGGGGCTGCAGGCCAAACACTTGGCTTCTACGAGGCATGGGGCGGCGCGCTCTCCTACACGATGCAGCTCTACTTCGACTTCTCCGGCTACATCGACATGGCGACGGGCGCAGCCCTCCTCTTCAATATCCGCCTGCCGCTGAACTTCTACTCGCCGTATAAGTCCCTCTCCATCATCGACTTCTGGCGCAGGTGGCACATCACACTCTCGCGCTTCCTCCGCGACTTCCTCTATATCCCGCTCGGAGGAAACCGGAAGGGATCGGCGCGCAAGTACGCAAATCTTCTTCTGACGATGCTCATCGGGGGGCTCTGGCACGGCGCAGGCTGGACATTTGTCTTCTGGGGAGGGCTCCATGGGATGTATTTGATCCTCAATCACGGCTGGCGCGCGCTGCGGGGTGAACGGGCTTCTTCCACGAGGTTCACACGATTCCTCTCGTGGCTGCTCACGTTCCTCGCGATCGTTCTCGGCTGGGTCTTCTTCCGCGCGGAGAGTTTCCCGGCCGCGCTCACGGTCCTGCAAGGAATGATCTCCTTCGAAACGATCTCACCCTGGCCGTATATCCAAGAGTTTCTCTGGTGGTGGGCGCCGGACATCGCGGGGATCCGCTTTCCGGAATGGATCTATGGAACCGCACTCCTCGCACTTCTCTCTTTGATCGTGTTCTTCGCTCCCAATACGCATCAGATCCTTTCGCTCGAGCATCCAGAGACTGAACCGGTTCCTGCGGGAGATCGTACGCCGAAGTGGTTGCACCTTCACTGGAAACCGACGGCCATCTTCGCGGTGCTCACGGGAATGCTGACGATCATCTCCCTCATATTCCTCACTCTCTATCAAGAGCATGAATTCCTTTACTTCCAATTCTGACGTGTCGGCGCAGATGCATGAACACTGCGGCCGCTACCTGCTGATCTTCCTCTTGGTCCTCGCCTTGGGAGCTCTGCCGCTCATTGGAAACTACGTGTTGCTCGAGCGCTCGGGAGAATATCTGCCGCTCCGGGAAATCGTTGCCCGCCAGCGAGAACACGCGGGTCCCTGCCTCTACGGCTCAGCCGTCCATTCCGACTTCTTTCATTACAAGCTGGAGGGATACAGGCAGACAAAACCGAAGATCGCCGCGGTGGGCTCCTCGCGCGTCATGCAGCTGCGGCAGAGCTACTTCACAGAGCCGTTCTACAATCTCGGCGGGGGCATCACCTCCGTGGATGGCGCGGAGCACTTGATCCGCGAGATGCTCCGGGACCATCGACCGGATCACCTGATCGTCGGGCTCGATTACTGGTGGTTCCTGGAGGAATCTCGCCAACCTGTGAAGACGCCGAAACCTCCGGAGGAAAAACCGCGACGACACCTAAGCTCCGTTGCACTCCCCTTCACGTGGCTCTGGGAGGGTAGGCTGAACCTCCGGGAATACACGAATTTGCTCCTGCATGGAACGCAGGCGCGCGGTACCTGCGCTATCGGCGTGCGCGCGATCATCAATCGCAGCGGCTTTGGGAGCGATGGATCGCACTACTACGACCCCATCTATCGGCCAGGCACATCTATAAAAACGGCAGAGCGTTTCGGACGCACGTTGGAGATGATCCGAAATGGAGAAGATGTCTATCGTCACCGGCAGACCGTGCGCATGGATGAAGTGGAGCGCTTCCTCACGCTGCTGGGGTCGGTGAAGGCAGGGGGCACGCACGTCACGATCTTCGTGCCGCCGCTCCCGCCCATTTTCCAGGATGCGCTCGAGGCACGGCCGCAGGAGTACGCGTTCTTGCAAAAGATCTTCGACTCATTCGCAAAAACGGAATTCTCCTTCTTCAATTTCCATGATCCGAAGACAATCGGCACCAATGACTGCGAGTTCGTCGATGCGACGCACGGCGATCACATCGCCTTCGCGCGCGTTGTGAAGGGAATGCTCGCAGATCCGGGGCTCCAGAAGGTTATCGATCAAGAAACAGTCGAAAACACGGTCGCAACCGGCAGCCCACCGGGAACCCAGAGCGCCATGTGCGATCCGATCGAAAATCCACTTTTGAAAGCGTGGACTCTGTAGCAGAAGTACCGAAGAAACAAATTGCAAAGAAATGTTTCAAGCAACAGCATTCAATGCGCTTGCATTGCGCTCGGCGTTCCGAAGAATCGTGCTGAATATCCTCACCAGTTGTTTTGCTTCATCATAAAGAGCGTCTCGTTCCGTATTGATGGACATGACTCCGCCAGTTTCGCATAAGCCGATCCACAATGCCGACTCTTTCGATTCTTTGAGACAAATGCGAACTCGCATCAAAAAATCTTTTCGTCCGAGAGATTCGTTGGCTTCGATGTAGTTGGCAGCTACGGATCCGGACGATCGAATCAACTGCGGGATATCTTCCGCATTACCAACTGACTTCGGCAGCTTTTTTGCAAAAATTCTGACTCGCTTTGCAAACTTCAACGTTCGATCTTCGAGATCATACTTTGACCGGGCCGGTGCACCGACTGTGGTCATACACTCAGCATGCAACTGACGTGTTGCTTGTGGAATTGGGGAATTTATTTGTTTTTTGTTTCTTAGGTACTTTTTGTTATATGTAAGCCAATTTTCCTGTTCCACTCCATCTTGGAAGACTGCCAAAATAGGCTGCCACCTTGTATCCTCTTCCTATGGCTCGCGCCTACCACCAAATCCTTCCCTATGGCTTTAAACTCTTCAGCCTCAAGAGTGCTGTCCGCACGCTGATCCCAACGATCGGCTATTACATCACCCGAAAGCCGCTTCCGCCAAGCGAGAAGCCGGCGCTCTTCACAATGAATATCCTGCCTCCCCTCGCAACGGTCTGGTATCACTTCGCGCGGAAGAACTTGGGAGACAACGTAGACCTCACGATCTTCGATTGCTCTGGGAAACTGAACCCGAACGATTTCCCGGGAGCGCGCGTGCAGAAGTTTTTAAATTTCTACGCCGCGACGAAGTCCGATGAATTCCTGCAGCACATCGCGAAACATAGAAAAATCGGCTGGATCTGCGATGATGACATGTTCCCGATGAGTCATGAGATGCTCAGCGTGCTCGAGCGGGAATTTCTCGATCCGAAAACCGTCTCCGTGAGCTTCCGCCCCCGCGACTGGTGGCATTTCGACATCGACGGAAAATCCTATGAGCCAAGCAGCAGCTACTGCATCGCGTTCAACCGCGAGATCTTGATCGGCAAAGAGCACCTCTCGCTCGCGCCGGAAAACGGCAATACGCATCCCTCTCACATCGGGAAGGTCCCGGGGCGCTACGACACGTTCGACAAAGCGAATGAGATCTTGCTCCAGAAGGGATATCGCTGCTTGGTAGTCCCGAAAGAGAAGCGTGAGCAGTACCTCACCGGATTTTCCGGCATCAGCGGCGCGGTCATCCTCCTCGATTACTTCAGAACCCCGGAGCAGGTCCTCGATTTTTACCTGACACCTCCGAAAAAACAGTGGAGCGGCAATGTCCTCTTCGGGACGCTCTCCTCCATGCTCGCGATCTGCACGATCCTCGAGGTCTACGAGCGCATCACGGGGAAACACTATGACATCCCCTCGCTCCCCCCTCGATCGGTGCTCGAAAAAATCCGATCCGATCATCAGCAATACCTGCGGCCAGATCAATCCATGACATGGTTCGATTCGGTACGGGATCGTTTGCTTGTAGAGGTCTAAACGCTGAACCATCTACCCCTCTCCCCTCTCGGGGGAGGGGCTGGGCCTGTCCGCCGTAGCTCCGCGAATGGACGGAGCGAAGGCGGAGGTGGGGGCGCATCGCTGTAGCATGACGTATGCCGTCGGTGCATCGATCGTTTGGAAGACCGTCGCCGGGGAGGCAAGACGGGTGTCTGCAGGAACGTAGACGATCTCGTAACTGGGACAAGCGGTCGGCGTGTCCGCAACAACCGAGAGATCGGACCGGAAGATTCCTTCTCCCATCACGATTGCATTGACCTTTCCCGCAACCACAACCTGCGCACCCTGCCGCGCGTACCGATTCACGTAATCACGAGCTTGGTCCCATGTATAGAAACCCTCCATCGCGAGGCCGAGGTTCTTCGGGATCCGGTCGATCGCGCGCTCCCAGAGGGCATTGCACGAGCCGTATTGGTAGAGGCAGAGCGCGAGACCATGGGAAAGGATCAACCCCAACATAATGAGGATAAGGGCGGGTCTTCCCTGCCCGACTGGCAGGCGGGGACCCGCGGGGAACGAGCGACCGAGACGAGAGAGCGCATCCAGTAAGCCAGCTACGGCAAACGCAATCAAGATGATGTACCCGGGAAATGCATAACGAAGATTCAGCACGGGCCAAATCGCAAAGAGCGACCAGACCGCAAGCATGGAAGTCAGCAGAAACGGTTGTTTCTTGCCTGCTTTCCAGACGCCGTAGACCGATGCGACGAGAAGAATCGGGAGAATGTTTCGCAGCGGATGCAGATAGTACTGCACATTGATGAAAAATTGTTGAATCAGCCCTGCGGATTTCCCGGTGAGATCCTCGGTGTAGTCATTCTGAAATCCTCCGAGGACGACGAACGCGCGGATGAACCAGAGCGAGAAGAGCACGGCACCGAGGAGCATCCCAGAGATGAACCAGGGATTCCAAAGATGCTTCGGACGCTTCCAGAGAGTATAGAACGGAAAGAACGCGAAGAGCGGAACGAGGTTGTAGCGCGTGAGGCAAGCCAGTCCCAGAAAGAGGCCCATTCCAAGGTACCAGCGCGGGTTGCTACCCGCGGATAGATAGCAATGCAGCGTCAGCAAGAAAAAGAACGTGAGCAACAAATCCGCGCTCCCCAGACTCGTCATCCCGATGAACCCATGGTGGAAAACGATCGCAATGGTCGTCCACACGGCAATTTCGAGCGACCACGTCCGTCGCAAGAGCATGAAGGACGCAATCAAGACGCCAAATCCCGCAAGGAGCGTCGAAAGTTTCATGCCGATGCTGTACCCGAATGCAGCAACGAGCGGATACGAGAAGATCGCGTGTACGGGAAGGTGCTTGCCGTGGAGTTCACCAAGGACTGCGTACGCGCCCTTCGTCCAAAAGCTCTCGCCGAGCAGCGCATAGAGTGATGTGTCGCTGACGATGGGATAATCGATCGAAGGAAGCCACAGCAGCGTCGTCATCGCGCACGCGGCAAAGAGAAAACTCCATGAGAAAGAGCGATGCTGAAGGAGGGAATTCATGCGAACCCGAACACATTGCTACATTGCCACATTGTTAGCTAGGCAAGTTGGACGATCTCGAATGAAACGCGGTAAATCGATTTGCGAGCCATGCAACAATGTAACAATTTAACAATTCTTCCTTGATCGCAGTCTTATTTTCATAAAAACCCCAATTGCTCTAAAAAAATCCACCCACGTGATCTTCTTACCCTCCGCAACGGACCGAGGATGGTACGAGGTCGGATACTCCGCGATGGGAATGCCGCGACGCGCGAGGAGGGCCGCGAGCTCGGAGTCGAGGCGAAAATCATTCTCGATGAGCGGCAGGCTCTGCAAAATGTCTCGCCGAACCATCTTGTAACAATTCGGCTGGTCCGTGAGGCGCGTGCCGTAGAGGAGGTTGAAGATGCCCGTGAGGATGACGCCGCCGATGTAGAACTTGATGTGCGCATACTGGTGCTGATCGATGATGCGGCGTGACCCGAACATCGCCGGCAAGTCGCTTTCTTCCGCTGTCCGAAGCATCGCGGGGATTTCCTCTGGGTCATATTCCAGATCTGCATCCTGGACGATCACGTAGCGGCCGGAGGCTTTGTTGTACCCCATCCGCACCGCCGACCCTTTGCCTCCGTTCTCCTTGATGAGGACGTGATCCTGGGGCCTGCCAGACTCCACAGAGGCAGGTCGCGCGAGTTCCTGGAGGATCGCAAGCGAGCCATCCGTGGAGCCATCGTTCACGAAGATGACTTCGGCATCCGGACATGCGGCGTGCACGCGCCCGATGATCTGGCGAAGCGTGCGTTCCTCGTTGAAAATAGGCATCACGATGCTGAGGCTTGGCTTTTGCATGGCTGAGAAAGCCTACACGGAGAAAATCAGTGATGCACCTCCCTCTCCCTCTGAAGGGAGAGGGCTGGGGTGAGGGTTCATCAAACATGTCATATTCCATCCTAACCGTTCATAGAAGTTCGTTCACGCCATTTCCTTCACAAGACGGTCAAGCAACTTCGTGAGACTGTGCTTTTCTGTGATGATCTTTCGTAAACTCTCCGAAAGCCCCTTCCTTTCATCCGGGGACATCGCCGAAATGCGGCCGACATGGTTTGCCATCGATGCACTATCCGTCGCCTGACAGATAATGGGGAGCACGTCTTTGAATGCGGCACTCGTCGAGACCACGGGACAGCCGCAGGCCATCGCCTCGAGGACCGCCTTGTCGAGGCTCGTTTCGGATGCGTGCAGAAACACATCCGCTCGCTGTAAAAGCGGGACCACCGCCTCGGGCTCCAGCGGACCCATCTCCGCCGCGAGGCCTCTTTTGCGGAAATCCTCGCGCAGTTCATACTCCAACACTCGGTCATCACCCGTAATGGCCCCGCCGATGATGCGCAGCCAGTACCCCGTGCCGAGTGTCTGCAGGGCATCGATCAAAACATCCAGACGCTTCGCCCGCGTGATGCGCCCGACCGTCAGGAGGAGCTTTGGTTCGCGCGATGAGCCCGGCCGGAAATGATCCGTATCGATGCCATGCCCGGTGATCACGCTCTTCGCCGTCCGAAGCGGCATCCCATGAGGCGATGCGCTGAAGACCTTCCGTACGAAGTGAAGCGCGACCCGCAGCGGCCATCGCTTGCCCCGCGCTTCGTACCAGAGGTACATGGGTTTTCGCAGACTCAGCCAGATTTTCCCCCCAAGGACGACCCAGATCGGCACCATGTGCACGAGCACACGATCGTAGGAGTCGCGATATCGGATGATGAGTTTCCAGAACTGGAAGATCTGCGCAAAAATAGTCGCGTCATCTTCTTTCCCGAGGGAAAGAACGGTGACATTGGAGGGAAAGGTGTGATCTGCGACGAATTGCCCGATGACGGTGACGTGTTCGGCGCGCTTCGAGAGCCCCTCGACCCAGGAATGGAAGAATCCCAGGATGGGGTCCGTGCGATCGACCTTTTGCGTGACGATAAGCAGTTTCATATATATACGTAGTAGCCGATTGCAATCGGCTACTACCGAGTGGGGATGGATTGTAAAAACTGAGCGTAATCTTTGATCAAAGCAATTTTCTCAAATTGATCGACGATCTTCTTGGCCTCTCGACCGATTCGTTCGCGCTCCCCCGTGTTCGAGAGCAATCGATGCAATTTTTCGGAGAGATCTTTCGCCGTGCCCGGGGTAAAGACGCCATTTTGACCATCCACGATCACTTCCGGCATCACGCCCACCTTCGTCGCGATCACGGGCATGCCGAGCGCCATCGCTTCGAGGGCACTGCGCGGCCCCCCTTCGCTCTTCGAGTTCATCACGAACACATGACCGGACTGGATCGTCCGCAGCACTTCTTCCTGAGAATTGAGCCAACCGGTGAATGTGATCCGATTGCGGATCTTGCGGGCATGGCTCTCAAGCGTCGAACGCAGCGGGCCGTCCCCGATGATGCAGAGCGTGATGCCGGGAAGTAACGCGACGGCATCGATCACTTCAAAGAGTCCTTTATTGGGAACCAAGCGAGCGGAGCAGACGGCATCGTACGTCTTGTGCGCACCGGGATCCGGCCGCAGGAGTGAACGATCGAGATAAAACGACGGGACGACGTGAATTTTGTCTCGGGAGACTCCCCACAGCGCGAGCCGCTCTTTCGTGTCGGCATTCACCGTTCGCACGGACGCGGCATGCCATGCGTCGATCCACAAAAACTTGCGCGAGAGGATCCGTCCGATGACCTCGAAGAAGCTCCCTGCCCGCGGCCATCCGAGGATGTGATGGATCTCGAGCGCATACGGGATCCCCGTGTTCTTGTGGAGCTTCTTGGCCCCGATCCCATTATAAAACGGCGGGTACTCATGCACCGTCATCACGTCGTGTCGATATGTTCGGATCAACTCCGATCCTTTCTGGAGGATCCACCACGGCTGATACCAGAGTCCACGCGGTGAAGGATGGAAGAACACATTTTGAAATGCGGACTCCCCTTCTCCCCTCGGGGGAAGGGACTGGGTGATGGGGGCGCTACGTGGGCAGATGACATCTATCCTCTCCCAATGTTTTGAAAACTCCTGAAGCGTGTAGAAGAACGCCCCTTTCTTCCCTTGAAGGATGGAGCGGTCGCCAGAGATCATTAACAAACGCATGAACTATGAAGAGGAAAAATGATGCAATGCTCGCCCGGCGTAGCCCCGCGAATGCGGGGCGAAGTCGGGTCGCCAGAGATCATTAACAAACCGCCCGGCGTAGCCCCGCGAATGCGGGGCGAAGTCGGGTCGCCAGAGATCATTAACAAACGCATGAACTATGAAGAGGAAAAATGATGCAATGCTCGCCCGGCGTAGCCCCGCGAATGCGGGGCGAAGTCGGGTCGCCGCTGATCATGAGCAGTTTCATAGAGCGTGGCCATCCCCAGCCCGTCCGAAGCCCAGAGGCAAAGGAGGGTTGGCCGCGATAGAGAGGAACGCGTCCGCAACGTCGCGCATGCTGCGCTGCGGGAGCGGGCTGTGAACATCACCCGCGAGCGACCCATAGTTCTGCTCGGCATCGAGGATGGCAGACACGATCTGCTCGGAGGTGCGCAGCGGACGCAGCATCATACCTCCTGTGAGGGCAGGACTGAGACCGGTTTCGGACGTGAGGAGCACCGGAAGCCCGCTGATCGCGGCCTCCAGCGCCACATTGGGGCTGATCTCCGTAAGGGAGGGCAGGACAAGGAGGTCGTGCTCGGCAAAGAGGCGCTGCTTCTCCTGCCCGTGCACGGGATTTCGCAGAGTCACGCACTGTTCGAGATGGAGTTCTCGGATCAAGGACAGATAGTGCGATTCTTCGGGCCCATCTCCGACGATGCTGAGAGTCACGCGACACGTCCCGCTCCGTCGCAGGCTTGCGATCGCACGCAAGAGGCTCGCGACATTTTTGAAACGCACGAAGCGCCCGAGGAACAGGAGCCGCATCGTGTCACCCTTGAGGCCGCCGGTCCGAAGCAGCCGCATATTGTGGGCCATATTCGGTTTCGCCGGGAACGCGTTCTCGATGACGGAATGCGGCGGGAGCGGTCGGTAGGATCGTTCGTAGAGCTCCTGCTGGTAATGCGTCGAAAAGACAAGATGATCGAAGATGCCAAGGACCCTGCGCATGAGCATCTTCGAGAAGGTTGCTTTCTCATACCACTCGGAGAGGCTGAGATTGCCCCCGCGATCTGTGTAGCGCTCCCACAGAAAATCCCCACCGAGCCGGAGAATTTTCTTCGGATGGCTGAGCCCGGCAAGCCACAGGGGAACGCCTGCGCTGACGGACGAAAATGCGATGATCGCATCGGCATCGGCCAGATTTTTCTTGAGAGCGGCGGCATAGCGGATCCACCGGATGATAAGTCCGCGCTTCGACACGCGCACGACCTTCCACTTTTCTTCTTCCTCCGTCGGACGGCCGTATGTGATCACCGTCACCTCATGGCCGCGCTTGGTCAGCTCCTCCGCAAGTGCGCGCACGTAGGTCGCTGGCCCCCCGATGTCGGGGGGGTAGATGCCCGTTGCGATCCCCAGTTTCATACAGACAGGATAGCGGAAGTTTTGGCTTTGAATAGCGGCGAAGCTCACATGCGAAACCGTACTACAGCCCCTTTTTCTTCGTGTACCAATCGACGGTACGGGCGACCCCCTCCTCAAACTTCATCGTCGGCTTCCACCCCAGTTTCTTCATCGAACGATTGTCCAGGCTGTAGCGCCAGTCGTGTCCCGGGCGATCGGGAACGAATGCGATGAGGCTCTCGGGCTTCCCCAGGGTCTTCAGAACGGTCTTCGCGACGACGATGTTCTCCCGTTCGTTGTCGCCGGAGATCAGGTAGAGCCCTCCATCTTCGCCTTTTTGGAGAATGAACTCGACCGCATCGGTGTGGTCGGTGACGTAGAGCCAGTCGCGCTTCTGCTTCCCCTGCCCGTAGATCGGAATCTTTTTGCCCTGGAGTGCATTCAGGATAATCACGGGGAGGAGCTTCGTCTTATCTTGATGCGGACCGTAGTTATTGGTGCATCGTGTGATGCGGACTCTGATACCAAAGGTACGGATAGCTGCCTTGAGGAGCAAATCACCCGCAGCTTTCGTCGCGGCATAGGGGGAACTCGGTCGAAGCTCGCTTCGCTCATTGAACGGAGGCTCGCCGTCCTGGAGGTCTCCATAGACTTCATCGGTGGAGATGTGCACGAGGAGGATCTTGGGCGACCGCTTGCAGACTTCGATGAGCGCGTGCACGCCGAGAATATTGGAGTGCATGAATGGGACGGCATTCTTGATGCTGCGATCGACGTGCGTTTCCGCGGCGAAGTTTACGATTGCCTCGATGTCGTAGCGATCGATGAGTGTCGTGACGAGCTCGAAGCCGGCGATGTCCCCTTGGATGAAACGGATCCGATTGAGCACCGGATCCAGGAACGATTTGTCGGCCGCGTACGTCAGCGAGTCGAGCACGACCACCGTGTCCTCCGGGTGTTTCTCCACGTGCCGCAGGACGAAGTGGGAGCCGATGAAACCGGCACCGCCAGTCACGAGAATGTTCATACAATCCTAGAATACAGCAATCCTTTCAGCCTAGCCCTAGCCCTTACCCTACCTGTCCGCCCGTAGCCTTGGCGTAGGCGGAGCCCTATAGTGACTCCATGAAAGGAGTCCTTATCTGCGGCGGCATAGGATCGCGATTGAAGCCCCTCACCGAGATCACGAATAAAAGCCTGCTTCCGGTCTACGACCGGCCGTTGATCCATCATCCTCTCGATGTATTGCGGGCGGCAGGCATCACGGAGATCGCCGTGATCACGGGAAACGAGCACATGGATCAGATCGCCGCGTATTTGGGCTCAGGATCGAAATTCGGATGCGCGTTCGCCTTCAAAGTTCAGGAACGTGCGGGAGGCATCGCCCAGGCGCTGGGCCTCGCGCAGGAATTTGTCGATGGCGACGATGTCTGTGCCATCCTCGGCGACAACGTCTACTTCGACGATCTCGCCCCCGCAATCCGCTCGTTCAAAAAAGGCGGGCATGTGTTCCTGAAGAAAGTGCCGGACCCCGAGCGCTTCGGCGTTGCGCAGATGCGGGAGGGAAAGATCCTCTCCATCGAAGAGAAGCCGAAAAAACCGAAAAGCGACCTCGCTGTCACGGGGTGCTACGTCTATGACCACCGCTGTTTCGAGGTCATTCGCACCATGAAGCCCTCCGCCCGCGGCGAACTGGAGATCACGGATGTCAGCCGTTGGTATCTGGAGAGGGGCGAGCTCACTGCGACGATCCTCAAGGACGAGTGGATCGACGCCGGGACATTTGAAAGTCTACATAGAGCTGCTGTTGTGGTACGTGAACGAAAAGATAAAAGAGACCGATGAGACCGATGAGACCGAATGAGACCAAGGATATGGAAGTTCCTTGGTTTCATCGGTCTCTTTGGTTTCCTTGGTCTCCCCTAGGCTAACAATTCTTCATACACTTCCGCATATCGTTCCGCGATGGTAGACCAATTGAAGTCTTCGCTGTGAAATTTCCCCGCGGCAGCCAATCGATTGCGAAGGCCCGAGTCGATGAGGAGCGTCTCGAGTGCTTCGCGAGCGGCATCGATGTCATCCGGAGGAACCAGTAGTCCTGTCTCGCGATCTTTCACGATGTCCGGGATCCCGCCGGCCTTCGTTGCGAGGACGGCGCACCGCGCGGCTTGCGCTTCCAAGAAGACATTCCCGAGCGCTTCGCTGCGCGAAAGTCCCGCAAAGATCTCCGCTTCTGCAAACTCCCGGTACACCTGCGGCACGGGGATGAATCCTGCGAAGATAACTTTGGAGCCGAGCTTCAGCGATGCGGCGAGAGACTCCAGTTTCGGCTTCTCCGATCCCTCACCCACGATGCGAAGCGTCGTCTTCTCGCGAACGAGCGCGGGAAGCCCCGCATATGCTTTCAGGAGCACATCCACTCCCTTCATCGGCTCCAGCCGTCCGACAAAGACGATGCGTCCGGGAATCTTTTCCATGCGCGGAATGTCGCCCAATCGAAGACCGTTTGGGATGAGCACGGCATTCTTGCCAAATCTTTTCGCCCGTTTTTGGAGGACCGTGCTGATAGCCGTCACTCTGTGCGCGGCGCGATGCATGGCCTTGAGCATCCTGTCCGTGTTCGTACTCTGGCATGTCAGCATCCGCTTCGCAGACGGGGCGAGGTATGAGCAGAAGATCAGAGCAGCTCCGGCGTAGGACTCCAAGACTGCATGGATGATCTTTGGCCGAAGCCTCCGTGCCGTGAGTGCAGCAAGGAACGGGTAGAGCCATTTATCGACCGACGTGCCGATCCCGAGCCTGCGCACGGTCACACCGCCGGGAAACGTATCTTTTTTCGGGACGGATCGATCCAACCGCGCCGTGAGAAACACGATGTCATACCGTCCGCCCAGCTCACGCGCAACTTCCTCCGCACACGCCTCGGCACCGCTTCGCCGGGGGGTCGCGAACGCAGAGAGGATCACAATGCGAGGCTTCATGCGTCTTCGCGGTGAAAGAATAAATTACGATTACTGTAATGCAGAGTGACAGCGGCATAGCGATACTTGTCGCAGCGAAGTCCATAGACACAGCCGAACCGCTGCGCCGTCATCAAGTATATGAAATGATGGAATCTGCCTGTTGGTGATTCGCGAAGCCGTGTCATAGCGGGACATTCTACCGAAAGGAATTCCCGGGCGGAGCCCTCTTTCACGCGACAAAAGAGCTAAATAACTCCTGATATTGTTTGCCGACATTCCGCCAACTGAACTGATCGGCGATGCGCCTGCGCGCCGCCTCCCCCATGGAAGAACGCTTCGAAGAATCATCGATCAATCGCTTCAAATGCGCGCTGAGCGCGGCGCGGTCCCCCGCCGGAAAGAGAAAGCCCGAGACGCCGTTCTGAATGAGGAAGCGATTGCCGCCGACGTCGGAGGCTATACACGCGCACCCGCTCGCCATCGCTTCCATCAATGCATTCGAAAGCCCCTCGCTGTAACTGGGCAGCACGAAGATATCCGTTTCCCCAAGCACGACCGGAATATCATGCCGAAGGCCCGTGAATCGCACACGATCTTTGTACGTCGCGACCAATGGATGCCCCTCCTTGTACCAGCCCACGACCTGCACGGTCACGTGATTCGATGCGAGCGGGGCCGCTGCAGCAAGATAATCATCCACACCTTTCACGGATTCCAATCGTCCAACATACGTAATTGTAATTTTGCTTTCCACTTTCCCTGCCCGTCCCTGCCCGTCCGGCAGGCGGGCACTTTCCACTTCGTATGGAGCCGGATCGATCCCGGTGGGGATCACCTGCGTTTTCTGCGCAATGCCTAAGTGTTTAAGGAGCCTCTCCGGCTGCGGATGAAATGTCACCACGCGCGAGGCGCAGAGGAGAATGATCCATCCCGCTGTCCACGCGTAGATCGCGGCGCCGATTTTCGGGAGCATACTCCGGGGCCACCACGTCATCCCGACGAATGCATCGGTCAGCTGGATCACGCGGTATCCGTGCAGCCGCAGCGAGATCGTGGAAAACGAGGACCAGAAGAGCAGTTTATTCACGACGATCACATCGGGCTTCACGTTTTTCACGAGATGACGAACGTACCCGGCAAATCCAAAGGAAATCCCGTAGTTCCAGGGATCAGCCAGGAAGAAATCTTTGCGGCGATGGATCGTGAGGGTGTCGGAGACCCGATCGACGCCGCTTTCCTTGCTCATGCAGGCGACGACGACGCGATACCCCAGCCGCTGCCAGAGCTCCGCGAGTTTCACAGAGCTCGCCATCCAGCGGTGCTCTTCTTTCCAGTACGGACTGATGAGGAGGATTGTGGCTCGGTGATGTTCGTTTACGTTCAAGCTTGAGAAAGGAAATGGACAATTGAAAATTGACAATGGACAATGCGGTGATAGCTCAGAATCTTGAATTTCTTCCATTATTGTCAATTGTCCATCGTCAATTGTCCATCGCTTACTTCTTTTCTAAACCCGCCTCACGCAAAGCGAGCGCTCTCACTATTTTGGCGTGACGCTGTTCAAGTTCCTCGAGACGGATGACAAGATAGAACACCATGAAGAAGAGAATGCCCAAGAAGGTGACGAGCACAGCGTTCTCCTGATCGGCAATGCCCGTCGCGGCGCTCAGGTATGAGAGCATGCTGGGGTAGAGGGCGATCCAGGCGATGAGTCCCCAGAAGAGCGTCCAGAAACACGCCTCCCAGATGGTTTTCTTCTGGCGCCGCACGAGGTTCCACGCGTAGAGGATCGCGAGGAGCGAGAAGACCGGCGCAACGATTTGGTACGGTGTGAGGTCCATTTAGCGGAGGAATGATCGTAGCAGAATTTGGAAAGCAGTCTTCACCCCCATCGCAAAGGATTGCCCCTTCGCAAGGGTATAGGCTGAATACACCACTTT
>JACPYA010000031.1 GCA_016196295.1 Candidatus Peregrinibacteria bacterium
GCTTGGAATGGGCGATGACGGCCACATCGCATCACTCTTCCCACCGCTCTCGGATTTGGCCTTCAGCGACGAAGTATTAGTTCTTGCAACGGCAACAGAACGATTCGACGTGCGCGATCGTATCTCCCTCAGTCTGAACACCATCGCGAGCGCGAACACTTCGATGTTTCTTCTCTCTGGCAATGGGAAGAAAAAAATATGGAAAGGAATGATGGCAAGCAAAGAAGATGAGCGTCATTGGCCCGCAAAGGCCGTTCTGGAACAAACGAATGCAACGGTGTTTGCGCGGTGGTAAACAGCAGGTGCCGATTGCAATCGGCACCTCCAGCATTAAAACCACGAGCCGATCTCTTTCACGTGATCGATCACGCTGCCTTCCGCGACGGAGACGAGGTCCATCCGCCAGCCGCCGTCGTAACTGTGTTCGGCGGTCCACTTCCATGCCGCGCGTCGAAGTTTCTTCCATTTGCGCGGCCCGGCATTCATGGATGGGAGAAAATCTTCATCCAGCTTCGCACGTGTTTTCACCTCCACAAACACGAGCACCTCATCTTCTGTATCCTCCGCGATGATGTCGATCTCGTCCCTGCCCATCCGTACATTGCGATGGAGAATTGTATAGCCGAGGGACATCAAAAATTTTACTGCCAGTTCTTCGCCGGAGGACCCGAGGGCAAGATGCGGCGCGAGTGGAGTTTTTGAGGAAGGTACGAACACGGCAGAAAAGGGTACTCCAGCCTGTCCCTCACATGCACCATAAAGGTGTACGTTCGTCCATATTATTTGATGGACGTAGAATGGTGTACGTAAGTACACTACTATCCTCCCTCCTCCTCTTCCAGATGCCAGAAAGTATTCTTACGCAACTGCTCTCCTTTGCGACCATTGGCCTCAAAAGCGAGAAAATCATCGTGGAAGTAGGGTCTACCCGGGGCGGTCCGGATGGGCAGGGTAATTTCTTCATTGTCGGCCTCGGCGATACCGCCGTGCAGGAGAGCAAGCAGCGGGTACGCATGGCACTGCGCACGAGCGGGTATCACTTTCCAACGGGGAAAATGATCACGGTGAACTTGGCCCCGGCGGACATCCGCAAGGTAGGACCGCGATACGACTTGGCCGTAGCACTCGGCCTCCTCGTCGCTCATCACTTGGTCGATATTCCGGAGGAGAGATTGCAAAACATCGCCTTCCTCGGCGAGCTCGCACTCGATGGATCGCTCCGTCACGTCTCGGGGGTGCTGCCGGCGGCGATCGCGTGCGCCAAGCGCGGCATCAAAACGCTCGTGGTCCCGGCAATCAATGGTCCGGAGGCGGCGCTGATTCCGGGCATAGAAGTGATCGCACCCGAATCGCTCCAAGAATTGATCTCGATCCTCTCCGGCGAACAGATCGCGATGCCCGTGACGCCGCCGGCGAGCAGCATCAGCCGCTCGACGGGAGACTATGTCGATTTCTCGGACATCAGGGGGCAAGTCGCAGCCAAGCGCGCGCTCGAGATCGCCGCAGCGGGCGGTCACAATGTCCTCATGAGCGGCGCGCCAGGGTCCGGAAAAACTCTCCTTGCGCGGGCCTTTCGGGGAATTCTCCCGCCGCTGACGCAAGACGAAGCGATCGAGGTGACGCAGATCTACTCCGTCGCCAATCTCCTTCCAAAAGATGCGCCGCTCGTCGTCGAGCGGCCGTTTCGCCTCGTGCACCACACCGCGAGCGGCGTCAGCATCGTCGGCGGAGGGCAGATGCCCGGTCCGGGCGAGATCAGCCTGGCACACAGAGGAGTGCTCTTCCTCGACGAACTCGCGGAGTTCCCGGCGCAAGTGCTAGAGGTGCTGCGCCAACCGCTGGAAGATCGCACCATCACCATCACGCGCGCGCAGGGGAGCGTCACGTTCCCCGCGGACTTCATCATGATCGCAGCCATGAACCCGCCCAAATATTCCGTTGGAGGCGCGCAGAAGATTCATCGGCGCATCTCCGCGCCGCTGCTCGATCGCATCGACCTTACGATCGACGTGCAGCCTGTTCCCATTGAAGATCTACAAAAGAAGAAGCCGAAGGGGGGTGATACATCGGCGGGGGTTCTGGAACGCGTGCTTGCTGCGCGACTGCGTCAGCGTGCACGCTTCCAGCATCTGCCCATCAAGACGAATAAAGAGATGGGCGTGAAGCAGATCGATGAGCTCTGTCCGTTGGATACAGCCTCGGAAAAATTATTGCTCCGAGCTGTCGATATGCTGGGGCTATCGGCAAGGAGTTATCACCGCACGATTAAAGTTGCACGAACCATTGCAGACTTGGCAGGATCGGAACAGATAGAGACAGCGCACGTGGCGGAAGCGTTGCAGTACAGACAGAACATCGGGGAATGATATGGCGCAGAAGCATTACGCGCAGGTTGGAACATTCCATGTCACGACAAATACCCGAGGAAAAATTCCATGGTGTACATTCAAAGGTGTGCCAGAGATATTGATCCAAAATTTATTCAATTCAAGAAATATTCATGAGGCAAAGATCTTTTCATTTTGCATACTACCAAACCACATGCACATTTTATTGGAAACAAACGAAAAAGATCTGAGCTCGTTCATGAAATCATTCAAACGAAATGCGATTCGAGATATCCGAACCATGTTAATCCGGAGGCGCCGATTGCAATCGGCGCCTGCTGATATAAATCAGATTAAATGGCAGCGGAATTTCCACGACGAATTCATCCGTGACACACAACAACGAAACAACGCGCTCGCATACGTCTCCTACAACGCCTGGCGACATGGGATGACGGGTGAAATGAATGATTGGCCGTGGTCCTCGGTACATTACCCGCATCTCTTGGATCCCATGGAAATCTGGTTTTCCTAATATACAATGACATCCGATGCACTTCGGAGACGCGCTGACGGCTGCGACTAAGGCAAAATCACCCGTTTGTGTCGGTCTTGATCCTCAATTAAGCAAACTCCCCGATGGCATTTCCAAAGACCCCAAGGGCGTTCTCGAATTTTGCAAAGGCATCATCGATGCGACGAAGGCAGTCGCCTGCTGCGTGAAACCGCAACTGGCGTACTTCGAAGCCCTCGGCTGGGAAGGAATGAAAGTTTTTTTCGAAACGTGTGACTATGCCAAGAAACAGGGATTGATCGTGATTGCGGACGGGAAGCGCAACGATATCGGAACCACGTGTGAAGCGTACGCCGATGCATACCTCGCGAAGGATCGGCCGATCGACGCGCTGACCGTGTCGCCGTATCTCGGCTCCGACAGCGTGAAGCCGTTCATCGAACGCTGCGTGAAGAATGATAAAGGGATCTTCGTCCTCGTGAAGACCAGCAACCCGAGTTCCGGAGAGCTCCAGGACCTTCCGGTAGGCGATGAAGCGGTCCATGAGCACCTCGCACAACTCGTCGAGAGCTGGGGGATGCATCACATCGGGCCGAAGACCAACTTCTCTTTCGTCGGAGCGGTAGTCGGCGCGACGTATCCGGAGGAGATGAAATATCTCCGCACCTTGATGCCTCACATCCCGTTCTTGATCCCCGGGTATGGCGCGCAAGGAGGCAAGGCAGAGGATGTAAAACATGGATTTATCGCGGACCCGTCCGAACGGCCGGGCCGGGCGGGCGGCACGGGAGCCGTCGTGAATGCCTCCCGCAGCATCATCTTTGCGTCGGGCGGCAAAGATTGGAAAGACGCGGCGGAAAAAGCGGCGATCACCATGTCAAAAGAGATCCAAGCCGCTCTAAAGGCTTAGATCTCCTTCGTCTTATTTCTTATTCAAACCTAGTGCTCCGTGCGACCGGCGCTTCCATATCGACCCACGTGAAGTGCCCGGTTCCATCTGTCCATCGCACCGCTCCGTTGGAGCCGATGGAACCGGGTTGGTTCAGCGAGATCTGGAGGAACGGATTTTGCGCCCCCGATGCAAGCGCGACGTCTGCGAAGAGCCGCAGTTGCCTCGGCGAACTGCCGATAGCGCCCAGTTCCGCCGGGATACTGGAGCAGGTGACCGTCGTGCTGCTGAGTGTGCACGGTGTGCGCGTGCTCGTGTCTGTTGCACCCAATTGAAAATTGGAGACCGTGACCGATGAGGACTTCGCGATGTCAAACTCCAGTGTTTCGATGGCCAGCGTGGCCTGGGGAACCGCGTCTCCATCGAACGAGAATCCGGCGACCAGCTGATTGGTCCCCACAGGCAAGCCGTCTGTCGCAGAGAGAGCATTCGTAATAATGGTGAACTCGGCTTGAGCGGTCTGGTGCATCGGATAGGGGATCTGCGCCGGGACGTTCTCGTACGTGTTCTGCGACCATTCACCTTCGACTGTCAGCGTGAATGTATCGACTTCGATCAATTCTTCGGAGGTCCCGCCTGCGTTGCGGCCTTTGAGAAGAATCTCGATGCCGAGGACCGTCTCGGCATCTTTCTCGAGTCTCTTGCCTGTGCCGGCACTGAACGTTCTCGTCCATGTTTTGTCCGTCGTATCGAAGGGGTCGAGGCTCAACTGACCCAATTGCTCTCCATTGCCATCAACCAGGTACATGATATCAATCGACTCAAACTCATCTTCCATCACGACTTCCACTTCTCGAACCCGGGCAGGCTCCAACCGAGCGAAGAAAGACGCGGAAGCAATGGGGTCGCTGCGCTCGCCGAGGATTAAGAATTGGCTCTGAGCGGGGAACCCCGCGTCAGCATTCTGGATCATGCTA
>JACPYA010000032.1 GCA_016196295.1 Candidatus Peregrinibacteria bacterium
CCCGCTCCACCCGGCTTCGCCTGCGGGCTACGCCGAGGTTTCGCTTGCCCAAAAGAACCAATAATGCCGGGTGCCGCGGCGTAGTCGAGCCGCAGCGAGACGAAGCCGGGCAGTTCTAACGCAACATTCGAGTTCTAACTTCCTCTAGTTTCGCGCTCCAGCCTACGCGCAGCAGGTTGGTTTCTTTGGGCAGGTCGCTGCGCTTCGGCTGGCAGGCCAGGCTGTTCCAGGACACACTTTCCATTACCATACAATTGACTAGCAATGGTGCATTTCGTAACATTCATTCCTTTCCTTCCAACACTCATTATGCAAAACTCTGCACGGCATCCCTTTGGGGTCTTTGACAACGTTCTCGGGAGGGTCCTCTTCGCGACTCTCATCGCTCTTTTGCTGTCAGTTCTATGGTGGGCGAGTGCTGTGTTTGCCCAAGGGACGCCGCCTGCTGAAATTTGTAACGGGAAGGACGATAATGGCAACGGGGTGATCGATGATGGTGTCAACTGCGACCACTACCTGAGCTACCTCCTCGATAAGCCGATCAATCCCATCAGCGTCGTTCTTCAAGACCAGTTTATCAACCAAACGGATTTCACGCTCGTTCTCATCGAAAGGCTCTTGAATCCTGTGAGAAAGCTTCATGCGGGCATTATATTCAGCCCCAGAAGGCCGGCTCTCCACTACCTTGCTTATCGGCTTCAGACTGCCGCCCAGTTTGCGCCGCGCTCTGTCTTCATTCAGAACCAGTTCGAGCAACGGCCGATCGTCGTCACGCAGCCCCGCTATTTGCTTACGCCAACCGGCAAGAGGAAAATCGGTATTCCCATTGATAGACTGCCACCGAACGCCGTAGAGAAGGTCATCAACGCACTCGTTCCGCCCGTGCCGCAGAATGCCAATCACTACCTCTGTTGGGATATCGAGCCGTATGATATCGCCAAGGGCGTCTTTTTGAGGGATCAGTTCCAAAACAGGCAGGTTGAAGTCATCCGGGCGCTCTATCTCTGCAATCCCACGGTAAAAACCCACAATGAGAAGGTTTACAACATTGTTGATGAGAAGAATCACGTGATGTGCTACGAGGTCATCCCGCACAATACGGTGAACCGGCATGTGCTCGCGCACGATCAGTTCGGCGTCAAGGCGCTGAAGCCCGTACGGACGGAAGAGCTCTGCCTTCCGACGGTGAAGACGCTGCTGCCTGCGGAATGCATCCCCACGCCGGAAGTCTGCGATGGTCTCGACAATGATTGCGATGAATCCACCGATGAAGGACTCGGTCAGACGACGTGCGGCGTTGGCGTCTGCCAGAGAACGGTCAATAGCTGCGTCGCCGGCGAGCCGCAGCAATGCGTTCCTGGGGTTGGTGGCAGCGAAACCTGCAACAATCTCGATGACGACTGCGATGGAGCCGTGGACGAGGGGATCCCCTCAACGCCGACTTCGTGCGGTACGGGTGCCTGTCAGGCAAATGGAACGTCGTCCTGTGTGAATGGCGTTTTTGTGAATTCCTGCACACCGGGCCCTTCCTCTCCTGAAACCTGTAACGGTGCCGATGATGATTGTGACGGATCGATCGATGAAGGTCTTGTCTGTCAGTAGCAGATAACCATGAGGAAGCACGAGAGGCCTGGTCAGTCCGTTCTCGACTGACCAGGTCTCCATTTTCAATAGCACTCCTTGGACCATTTTCTGTGCCAAGGACGAGTGTTTGAAGCATTGGATGAGAAAGCTAGAAATAAATTTTGACGATCATATAATTGACTCTTCAACTTTTTTTAAACACAGAAAACCTTTCAAATGTTTGTTTACAGAAAATTTTGAAAATATGAAGGAGGCAAAGGATAGGGAACTTTGACGCTCCTCGAACATCCTGTATACTGAGTCGTCATGCCGGTTCACAAAGGACGAGACAGCAAAGGGGAGTACTACCAATGGGGCAAACACGGCAAGAAGTACCGGGGCAGGGGAGCGAAGGGGAAAGCCGCGCGCCAAGGAAGGGCGGCGTTCGCGCATGGCTATCGACCTCGGTAGCCCCTGGGGCAAGACGCATGCGGTGAACAGTTGTATGCTCCGCATCGTGCCGCTCCGCAAGAACTCTACGGTATCCCCCCGTCCAACGATGGGATCGCTGTTCCTCTTGATGGTAGCGGTGATCGGTGCAGTGGCAGCACTCGGACAGATTGCTCTTCATGTCTTCTACTTTCTGAGTCCGCGAGCGTTCTTGTGGGATGCCGGTATTTATCTGGCGATGGGGAGAGGATTGTTGAACGGTTTGACGCTCTACAAAGACATTTTTGACCTGAAACCTCCGGGCGTGTTCTTCCTCAGCGCTCTCTCGCTGGCTCTGTTTGGCGATGGCCGCTTGGGAAATATCTTTGGCGCGCTCGCCTTGCTCGTGTTCCCGCTCTCGACGGTACTGTTCGTCCGTCCCGCGCTCCTCCACACGCGCGGACGCACGCGCATGACGCTGGCCTTGCTTGCACTGTTGCTCGGGGCATTTTGGTCTTCGTTTCAGGCCATGGAAGGCGGCCCCTGGCAGACGGAACCCTTTGGGGCGGTCTTCGCGCTGCTCTATACGGTTTCGCTCTTTCTGTCTTCTCGGCATCGGGTCTGGCAGCTTTCGCTCGCGGTGATCGGTCTCATGGGCTCCATTGGGATGAAAGAACCGTTCGTGTTTTCGTGCGCCGCTGCGGCGCTTCTTACCTCTCCGACCCCGAAAGAGTTTCTGAAGCGGTTCGTTGTTCCTTTGATCGTGACGTGTGTCATCGGGGTGATCGTGATGGGGGCACTTGGCATTCTTCTTCCGTACATTTCCTACTATCTGCCCTCCCTGATGCTCTATCGAGGGTGGGATTTTGATCCTGTGTGGATGCGAGGACTGGGCGGAAACATTCTCATGATCAACATCGCAAAAGTGTCACCCGTTGCCCCGCTTGCATTTCTGCTTCTCGTGGGCCTGGGGCTCTTCGCACGCCTACAACACATCCGCATGGCATCACGGAAGGTATGGACTGTCCTCAGCACGGTGCTCGCGCTCTACATCGCCATGCTCTCCATGGGCATCGCCGGCGATTACCAGTCGCACCATTTCGTCTTCATGGCTCCCGCGTTTTTTGCGCTCTGTTTCATCCTCCTGCAAAAGACGCCCGCCCTCCTGCAAGCGAGAGCAACGCGTTTTGCAGTTCTCGGGTTACTGACGGTCCTGTCTCTGGTTTTCTTGATTCCGACCCATCTTCCGGATCCCCGGTATGCGGAGAATCGCTACCGGGAAATAGTGACGTCCGCCGCGATTCTGGATTCCATGCTCGACGAATGCGGCATCGATCGGTACCTCTCCGTGATCGGGCCAGAGGTCAATATCTACGGGTTCACGCTGCACTCTCCGCTCAATCATTCGCTCTTCTGGCAAATCGACAATGCCATTCAGTACGGACAGACGTTCCTGGATCTCTCCATCGAGCGGCTCGGACAATCGGACGTCATCGTCTTGCCGAAGGAGGGGTTCACGCCATCGAGTGAGATCGGGAACGACATGGCTGCCTACATTGCGGAAGCTTTTTCCCCGGTTCGGCCAACTTGCGCGCAAGGGATGCCCGACCTCCCCGGGCATACCCTTCTGTTTCGACGGAACAACACGCCGCTGAAACTCGAGATCAAATTCATCGACTCGCGCAAATGACCTTGATCCGTCTCATTCCCGTGGGATAGCGTGGGATGGATGACTGATTCTTACCAAGACAATTACGAGCGTGGAAGAACAATTGATGAAATTTTTGCGAGAAGTGTGCATGCGAGATGGCGGTGATACGCCTTTGCTTGGATTAGTGGATGAACACAGACAAAAACTGGATGCTTTTGAGTTACTGCTAGCAACGTGTACGACAGCCAGTGTTCTTTCGAAGAGCGCCGATGAATTGGATTTTCTCCAAGCCAAGTTCCGTCTCGAGAATTCTTTGCCCCACGAAAGTACGCCGATGGCAGATCTGATCCAGGAGACCGTGAGATTGCTCACAGAGCATGAGGGTAACTTTCCCTTCAAAGGCCGAGTCCTGGTGCAAAGTCGGGATCGCGAAAAGAAGATCCGAAAGAGTCCGTTGTGAACTTCTTAAATCACCGGTTGCTTGTCGATGAAGACTCTGATGAAAAGGCGCTTGAGGACCTCGACGGATGCCTCGAAGAGCTCTGCGATGAGGGCATTGAGCCGTCGGATGCGCGCGTAGAGATTATTCAGCGCGTAGGCCGCACCGGGCTTGCCCTGCTTTGCGATCAGCTTCGCTTCGCGATTGAGCCGCTTTACTTCTTTGCGGATATGCTCTTCGAGCTGTTTCTGCATGACGGCCGCAGCGGGGAGATGTGCGATCGCTTCATCTCGCGGCGACATCCCGGTCGTCCCGGCACCCGCACCGACCATCGTGCCGGCGCTGCCCATGTCTCCCGAGCGATCTTCCCCCGATCCTTCGGAGACGCGCTGACTGAGGCTCTCGATGGTGTCGAGGATTTGCCCGAGCTCTTTCAGCTGCTTCGGTTGCGCCACGATCAACTTGCTCCGCTCGACTTTCTCGAGCCCTCCAGAGCCGCCCGTTTCCTTCGACGCCAGGGAACCCATACTCATCTAGTATATCGTTCTTTTGGCTTTTCCACAATGAAATCTCGGTATGAGGATTGAAGAAAATGACTTCCATTAGAGGAAAATTGGGGACGACGAGGACGACAACGATGACAACGACCCCTTGTCGTCCTTGTCTTCTTTGTCGTCTTTGTCATACAGTCTCTCCATGGAGGAACGTACGATATTTCACAAGATCCGTGACAAAGAAATCCCCGCGTCCATCGTCTATGAGGATGACGAAGTCCTCGCGTTCAAAGACATCCATCCGAAGGCGGCGACGCATCTCCTCTTCATCCCGAAACACTTCGTCCCTTCGATCGCCGATCTCACTCCCGCGACGGCGCACATCCCCGGGATGCTGATCTTGAAGGCGCAGAAATTTGCCGAGCAGAAGGGGATCCGTGGCTACAAGCTCACGTTTCACGTGGGGGCGGGAGGGGGGCAGGAGGTGTTTTATCTCCACCTGCATTTTCTGTCAGAAGAGCAATTGTGAGAGGAAACCAATGAGACCAGGGAAACCAATAAAACCAAGGATAATCCTCGGTCTCATCGGTCTCTTTGGTTTCCTTGGTCTCACGCACTGTAACCTGCTGTTTCAGCCTCCTCAGCGGTCTTAAACATCACGCGGTTCTCCTCCTTAATCTTCCCTGCCTGCGTGGAGCCTGCCGGATAGTATTTCTTGCCAGTTTTAGATGCGATGAATCCAGTTGAAGGTTCCTTGGTCTCTTTGGTCTCACTTGTCCTGAGCGAAGCCGAAGGAACGGTTTCCTTGGTCTCCTTCGCAGATGCCTTCTCCTTCGCAAGCCGTTCTTCCTCTTCGCGCTCGGCTTTGATGCGCTCCATCGTTTCCTTGTCGATCGGCTTCAAGGCCTTCACGGAGAGCCCGATGCGACGCTCATCGACGTCGATATTGATGACCTGCGCATCCACTTTCTGTCCGATGGTGAGCACTTCGCCCGGATCCGTCACCTTGTGGTGCGCGAGCTCCGTGAGGTGCACGAGGCCATTGATGTCCTTTTCGAGCTTCAGGAAGGCGCCGTAGTCGGCGAATCGCACGACCGTGCCTTGCACGCGCTTCCCGACCGGGTAGCGCTCGGCGATCTCCTCCCACGGGTCTTTCGTGAGCTGCTTGATGCTGAGACTGAGCTTGTCGCCGTCGATCCCGATGATCTTCACCTTCACTTTATCGCCGATCTCCGCGAACTCCGCGGGGTTCTTCACGTGTCCCCATGCGATCTCCGAGATGTGCACGAGACCCTCGAGGCCGTCGAAGGCGACGAAGAGCCCGAACTTCACGATGCCACTGACGATGCCGTCCTTGCTGGACCCGATTGCCAGGCTCTCCAGAGACTTCGCGCGCTCCTCGGCCATCGCTTCGCGCTCGGAGACCACGATCTTCCCCGCTTCCTCGTCCATTGTGATGATCTTCACCGTGAAGGTATGGCCGATGAACTTCTGAAGGCGGTTGATGATCTCGGAGGCGTCGGCATTGTTCACGCGCGGGTAATTGACCGGCGCGAGCTGGCTCACCGGCAAGAACGTGCGGATGCCGTCGATGTTCGCGAGGAGGCCTCCCTTGTTCGCTTCCTGCGCCGTGAATTTCATGGTCGCATCCGTCTCCACCAGGCGGTGGAAGCGGTCCCACGCGCGCTGCTGGCTGGCCATGCGGAGGCTCATCACGATCATGCCTTCGTCGTTCTCTTCTTCCAGCACCAGCGCGGTCACTTCGTCACCGGTCTTGAGTTCCTTAAACGTATTGAAAGAGTCGCGCAGTTCCCGACCGGAGACGATGCCCGTGGAGACACCGCCGATGTCCAGGAGCAATTTATTCTTCCCTCGGAAAACAACATGTCCATTCACGAGTTCCCCCGGCTTCACTTGGACGACGGACGGGGAATCCTTCAGGAGTTGTTCCATCAGTTCATTTTTGCGCATGGGGCGCTTCGCGGTTTTTGGCATACAAAGAGTGGGGTGCGAGAGGAAGAAGTAAGGAGAACGGTCCTCGCACGAGCAACAGTTCGGGGGAATGATGACAGTTTTAGGAAAGACTGTCAAAAAATGACGAAAAGTCACAAAGGACAAAGAATAATGCCAAGAGATCAGGAATCAATGTTCGAGATCATTGGAATTTTGGTCGGGTGGTTTTTTCGTTGCCTGCCCGTCCGTAGTCCCGCCCGCGGCGGACGAAGGAGGGTCTTTTGTTTCTTCGGTGATTTCCGAAGATTAAAGCACCGTTTTTTCGAGCTTCAGCCTTCCCTCATCCCCCGGCAGCTTCTGTTCCTGGCTCGTCTGGGGATTGTAGATCTGGTAGTAGAGTTCGATCAGTTCATGGGTCGAGAGGCGGTGGCTCGTGAGGCCGATGTTTTCGAGGCCCGTCGTCACCAAGTTCACGCGGTCCTTGAGTTGCTTGCTCGCTTCGGTGAAATCGCGATTGCGCTGGCTCGCTTTCGCGGACCTGTCGTCCGGGCTGATCCAGCCGAAGAACTTCTCGACGAGGCTCTTCTTGCGGATCGTATGGTCGAACGGAACGATGACGAAGAAACGCTTCTGCATGATGTCCGCGACATCCACGAGTTTCTCGACGAAGCTCGCGTACGCGTTGGTCTGGTCACGCAGGAGGTCATTCTGCTGTTTGTCGGCGATCGCCCGCAGCTGCGTCAGGTACGGGTCGATGTTCATCTTGCTGGAGCGCAGCACCACCTGGAGAGGGAAGTGCAGCGTGTTCACGAAGGACTCGTAGCCGGAGATGATGCCCTGCTGCTCCGTCTCGCTCTTCAGGTTGAAGTTGAGTGCTTCGACACTGAGCACCGCGCGGAAACCGCCATTCTTCAGGAGGACCGTATCATTGCGGATCTCACCGATCGGCACGAAGCGCTGCGTGGAGCTGAGCGTATTCTTCTTGCGCTGGCGCACCGTGCTTTTCGGCATGCCGGGAATGGCGTTCTTCAAGTCCATTAATTGTGCGGTGGGAAAATATCGCGGAAGACAGAGAGGTCGCTCATGCCACTGGCGGGAGGTTCGTCCTCCGGATCATCGATGGAGATGCGTCCCGGGTCTACCGGGCGGCGGGGGAGCGGTTCGTCGTCAAATTCATGGATCGTCTCTTCGTCCAGCGCCTCGGTGCCCTGGTCCAAGATGGAACTGAGTTCCTTGATGCGTTCCTTCGTGCGGTCGCTCTTCGCTTGTTCCTCAGCGTGTTCCTTCAGCTTCTCGGTGTCTTCCTTGATCACGTGGGTGCGGATGTTGATGGAGATGCCCCTCCGAGGAGTCCACGTGCGCGTGGCCGGCTTGTGAAACTTCTCGAGGAGCAGGAAGCAGATGCGCGTGAGGCTTAAGTCGTTGATCTTGATGAGCGCGAAGGCGACGGCGATGACCGCCGGGATCCACACGAGGATCGTGACGGGGAGGCTGACCGATCCGTACGCCTTGCTGATCGTCCCGTAGAGCGCGTAGCTGAAGCCTCCGCCCGCAGCCATGATGAGGGTCTGCTTGAGCGTCAGCGGACCGACGATGCGGTCCTCGATGTAGACGTTCTGCGGGATTTTGACGGGATCGATGGCCATGAAAGGAGATTCAGGGAAATCCAATTATTATAGCAGAAAATCGTGTTCTGAGGAAGGCCTGCATTGCTCATTCTCCAGCGGCAAAGCACGAATTCCGAAGCACCCGTCCGACCGGCGTCCGGGCGGGCGAAATTCGAAACAAATCCGAAGCATCCAATGTTTGGAGATGTACAGGCGCGGCTCTGCTGGAAGGCAGTTTCGGATTTCGAAATTCGGATTTCGAATTTATGCCGTCGCCAATTCTTCCACCTCTTCCTCTTCCGGTTCCTTGAATTTTCCATCGGAGGGCATGAACTCCAGTTTGCCCTTTTTGAGCGTCACGCGAATGGTGTCGCCTTTCTGAAAGATGCCTTTGAGGATGTGCTCCGCGATTTCCGCTTCGATCTCCTCCTGCACGACTCTGCGGACGGGGCGCGCGCCGTACTCGGGGTCGAAGCCCTCCTCCGCGAGGTGATTCACCGCTTTCTGTTCGATGGAGAGCGAGAAACCCTGTTTCTTCAATCTCTCTCCCAGCTCTTCCAAGTGCATCTTCACGATGCGGCGGATGTGTTGCTGGTTCAGGGCATTGAAGACGATCAAGTGGTCGACGCGGTTCAAGAACTCCGGGCGGAAGTGGTCTTTGAGTTCAGCGAGGACTTCCTGACACTTCGCTTCGTACTCGTCTTCCTCTTTCTTCGCTTCGTCGCCCAACTGGAAACC
>JACPYA010000037.1 GCA_016196295.1 Candidatus Peregrinibacteria bacterium
GACTTGAGATTCGACCCACTTCGCGCCGGGGACCTGGCCGTCGGCATAATTTCCGGACGCATTGAACGTATTCCAACGCTGCTGAAGAGCCATGGCGTTGTTCCAGAGCGCAGATTCGGACGGAGTGGCTGAAACATCCATGAGATCGAGACGAAGACCTTGCTCAGATGCAATCGGCTCTTCGATGGGCACTGGAGCTGCTGCAACGGGTGTTTCGACAGGTGCGGGAGGGGCGGCGATCACGCGCGTGACACTGAATTCCGGCAGCTCAAACGAGCCGCTCGGAGCAGACGTGACTTTGTAACTGCTCGTCGTCAGCGTGATATAGGGACTTTTATGCTCTCCAGTTGAACGAAGGGAGATCACCAGCTCTGCAGCGCGATCGGGATCGTTCGGGGGACTGATGGTTACGGTTCCAGATCCCGAAGGGATGTCTGCGACTGCGATGCGGCAATTGGGGCGCCTCTCCCACACTTGGATAAGGTCGAGACGAAGATTGTCTCTTTCCACGTTTTTATATTCCATGACAATGAGGGTATTGTCCGGGGAGGCAGAAAATGAAAAGGAAGGAGTAATGACCTCAACCGTCTCTTGTCCCGGATCCATCTGTCCAACCTCCGCAGCGAGACCCGCTCCATCCATGAATTCGCGCCCTTCCAAGCCCTGGAGAGCCAGATGGCGCTTACCCCGGCGCGGATTCCTGTCTTTTTTCCCTCTGATTGGCTCAAGAGAATCCTTTTTGGGAGCACTCGATTGCGGGCTTTTCCTATAAAAATCGTTCAGAACGTCGCGGCAGAGAGTGCGAGACCCCACATCGAACCATTCTTTCGTGGGAAATGCACCTGCAACCGCTTCTTGATTGCGCATCAGGGGATCTGCAGAGGAATTATCAGCGGGTACGGCTGTCTCTGAACGGAGTGTAGGGTCTTCTGAGACTTCAAAAGATTTCATGGGAAGCGAGGGGGAAAGAACACTCACATTCAATTCCCTTTGCCATGCGCCCAGTAGATACCCCTGAGCATGAAAAAAAATGTGTTCGCAAAAGTCGGCTAATCTCAGAGGCAAAAATAGTTCCGACCCTCAAAAGAACGACTCATCCATTAGTCATTACTCGTACAAATTTCTTCTTTGGCTATGCAGCCCTCTTCTTGCAGATCGCAATGATGGATTTCCCGATGCGGATCATGTCGCCTTCATCGAGGCCGCGGTGTTCCGCCTCCTCTTGGAAATAACCGATCGTCTCTCCCTCATGCTCCGGCCCGAGCGCGGTGGGGTCATCCTCCACCGCATCCTGGCACAGGGCGACCCGCTGCTCGATCAGAGTGATCAGCTGCTGGTCGATCTTCTCGATTTGACGCCCGACGTTATGCAAAACTGCCATGGATGGGAAAAGCGGGCACATCTAAGCGGAAGGCCGGATGAAAGCAACCGTTTTTTATTGTTTCGGGGGCAAATTGTTCGGAAAGGTAAGATTCTCCTCCCCTTTCAATGAATCTGGCCGTTCGCCCTTTCCCGGAGCCACCGATAGAGGGCATCGGGATCCAGGAAGAGGATGTTTGCCGGGATGAGCACCAGGAACCACCAGATTGCCAGGAAGAGGGCAACGTTGCTAAAGAAGAGGGCGGTCCCGAGGAAGAACCACCACTGGATCTTCCACTTTTGGATCCAGACGCCAAAGGGCAGGAGCAGCTCGAACCCCTTCACGACCGCGATCATCGCGTCATACATCCAGAGAGGGAGGTTCCACTGGATCACCCTCCACGCGGGCGCGGTCGCCCAGCGACCCATGAAGCCGAGCGCGAGGATCTCGCCGCTCTGCCAGTCGGGCAGCACCAGTTTCTGCCAGCCGACGCCGAGGTACGTGGCGGCGACCTGCACGGCGAGGATGCGCTGCGGGAGGATGGAGATGGGTTCCCATGCGAGGAAGGATCCGTGCTTGAGTTTCATCGCGAGCGAGAACGCGCGGTCCGCGGGACTGAACGCGAGCACGAGGAGCATGAAGATAAACAGTCGATCAAAGGATGTACCAAACAGGTGCAGCGAGAGGATCCAGTAGTAAACGGAGAGAGCAAAAGCGACGCCGGCCGCGGCTCTGGAAAAAAGACCGGCGACAAGGAAGACGAAGACGGCAAGGAGAGCAAGGAAGATCAACAGTGCGATGGGATAGGGTGGTGGAGAGAAGAGCGAGAGGAGCGCCGGGGGGACATTTGTTCGCCAGACGAGCGGGAGCACGATCCCCTCTTCTGAAAAGAGCGCATCGACGTGCGGGAGTTTCAGCGACCAGTAGAAGAGGAGGAAGCCGCCAAACGCGATGCGAAAGAGCGCGAGTGCATGGGGATGCGTCGTGCGAAACCAGAAGCGGCTCCACGCTTTTTGAAATTCAAGGCTGAGCCCGAGCGCCAGGTACTGGAGCGTCCTCACTGCCATGTGACCTGCGTAATGAATTCTTCCGTGAGGAAAGGAGGATGCTTGAGCGCGTCATAGCCTTCCGGTGAGCGCGGCCACGAGAGCCATGTAAGCCGGACCGCGTCGTAGAGTTTTCCCCGAGCGCGTTCTCGTTCCAGGAGTGCCCGCGCAAACGCGGTGAACTTGCGCCGGTACGTATCGTGATCGGGCTGGAATGTCTTCAAGTGCTTGCGCACGTTCCTCTCGCCGAACCCCGTGGGGATGTACGGGTCGAGGGAGATCAGTTCAAAGGATCCATCCGGGAGCTGCCCCTCGGCCCGCAGATCGTCGTTGAACCAGGTGTCGCCTTGATACGGCGCCATCATGCCGTAACTCCAGAAGAGGAGAAGGCGCGGGATCGGAGGCGTCACGCGCACCATCGTGTAAAGGAAAGCGGAAACTGTGATTGCGAGATAGATAACGACCGTTGATTGTTGGATCACACGAGAGAATTTCATGAAAGTTAAGAATATGGGTAATGAACCCTCACCCTACCCTCTCCCTACAGGGAGAGGGAATGAGATTCACGCTATTGATGAGGTGCTGGAATGCTTGAACCGGTTGCATCCACAAAATTCTACTCCCTCCATGCGCAAAAAAAATCCGGGGATCACTCCCCGGATTCCCTGCCCTGCCGGTCTTCGACTCCCGCTCGGTCGGCCGAATGGCGAGGCTCAGACTCGAGGAGCAGGCAGGTTGGGATTTCTTTCGTTACGGAACCATCACTTCGTCTTCGTACTCCACCTCTGCCGCCGGCATGATCGCTTCGATCTCGACGCGGATCTGCTCCGCGCGCTGGGAGCTCGCGAGGGCCTGTTCCATGATGGAGCGATAGGCCTCCATCGCGGAGAGGGCATCGTCGATGGCCGGACCGCAGCCGACTTCGTTGGCGCGGCACGGCGCGAGCGCCGCGATGACCGCGGCGCGGGCGGCGGCCGAGGCGTCCTTGGCCTCGGCGGGCACGGGCAATCCGTTCTGCTCGAAGATGGACTCGATCTGGGGAATCGTCTGTTCGAGGAGAATGGCGATGGTCTTGAGGATCTCCTGGTAGTCGATCTCCTCCACGACTTCCACCGGAGCGGCGGCGTGCTGAGCGGCATCCGAGAGGGCCGACATGGCTTCGCGGATGATGCTCTCCACTTTCAGAGGATCGAGGCCCGGGGTTTGCAAGCTGAACATCGCCTGCTGGATGATGGCCGCTGCCCTGGCATTGAGACTCATCTCTTGCAGTGCTTCACCGAGGATCTGCATGCCCCTGCCGATCACGTCGAAGACGACCGCGGGGGTCGCGATGATGACAGGGACGGTACGGAATGTTTCCTCATCGAGATTTTCCGCCTGGAAATAGCTCCCGAAGATGCGCTGCTCGAACTCGGTCGAGACCGGCTCGTACGGAGCGCTGGGGCGGCCCTCGTTCCACATCGGCACGTCATCTTCGTACTCCGGGTACATCGGGTAGCCCTGTGCAGCAGGATCCATCCCCGGGAAGCCGGACTGGTTCCATGGATCGTATCCTGGGAAACCGCCCCGGTTGTCGCCGCCCGTAGATTGACGGTAATACTTCGTTTGATCCGGATCGCAGTCTGCGGGATTTTGGGTCTGGATGTAGCCGCCAGCGGGAGAAAAGCACGTGTACGTCGGAGCGCCGCGACGGGCTTCGTCCTCGCTGCGCTTGCGCATCTCTTCCTGATATTTCTGATATTCCTCCATGTACTTTCTGTATTCCTCCTGCTGACTGTCGCCGCTCTGTTTATTTCCCCGACATTCATCGAAACACTTTGCCCATGATTCCGACACGGGAATATCTGCCTTGCACTCCTTGAGGAGACACGTGCGACACGCAAGACTCGGTGCGGCAACGCCGCCGGTCAAACAGTAATTCCGACTCTCCTGTCCTCCTCCGGTCGTTCCACCCGTCGTGCCGCCATCCGTTGCGCCACCGGTTGTTCCATCACCCGTCTGACCAGAACCGATATCACCGGTTCCCGTGTCACCACCGGAAAATCCAGAGTCATCGCCAACGCCAGTGTCGCCGCCTGAATCGAATCCGTAGCCAGAGTCGTCGCTGTAGCCGATGTCACCGCCCGCATCGTAGCCGGAATCATCGCTGTACCCCGTGTCTCCTCCCGTGCCGTAGTCCGCACCGCCATCCGTGCCCAAGTCATCGCTGTATCCCGTATCTCCATCATACGATCCATCTTCCCCTCCTTCATCCTCTCCGGAAAGCTGAGCCAGCGAGAGGCTCATGTAGGAGACGCTCGAGGAGACGAGCACGGATACGAGAGCGATCATCACGAAGTGCTTTGCGGACACGGAACGCATAAGACGGTGGGGGATGTGTATTTGCACTCATTATAGCACTTTTAATCCAAAAACGCCACGTAAAATTGCTCGCTCCGCTCGCAATCACGCGGCTCCGCCAAGCCCGATTGGAATATACGGGCCCGGCAATTTTACGTGTCACGTGCCTGCACGCCGAAGTGCTGTTTTGCCTTCATGTGCAAGCGTTTCGGCACGCAGGCATGGCTCTGAAAGCGCTTTACGTGACATCATCAGAAGTCGCTTACGTGACTGTATGCGTGCGCTCACGAGGCGTCGCCAATTGGAATGGAACGGAAGATGTCCTACACTGAATACCGCTATGGTGCCCGAATTCAAAGACAAAAGAGAGCCGGGTGCAAAGCCTTTTTGTAGCTCGTCTCGCCCGCCGGAGTCCCGCGCAGCGGGACGAAGGCGGGCCTGCCTGCCGAAGCGCGAAGCGCGTAGGCAGGTGCGCGGCCGCATACTCGCGGTTTCTTTGCTCGGTGGGCTCCTCTTCTCGACCCCTGCCGTCGCGTTTTTCGATGTCCTCGATCAATTGAAAAGGGAACTCAGCGTGGAAAAAAAAGACAACGATCCCGCAAGCGCACTGAAGGAGTTGCTCCGGGATCTGGAGGAATCGACCGTGCCGACGTTCATCGACGTGCCGCCCTGGGCGTGGTACGCCAAGTACGTGACATCCGTTGCAACGTGGAAGGTGGTGGATGGATACCGCGATGCAGCCGGCAACCGCACGGGGCATTTCGGCCCCGGGGATCCCATTACCATCGCCCAGATGATCAAGATGGCGTTGCGGGCAGCCAAGATCGACGAAGAAAAGTGCCGAGGCACCGTCACGCACCCGGGGGCCGTGGGGCACTGGTCCGAGAAATTTATCCTCTGCGCGGAGAATCGAAAATTTCGGATGTTCAAGAACGGCTCGCTGCCGAGCCTCGAGAGAACCACGACACGTGCGGAGGCCGTCGCCATCATCCACGACGCATTTCGCGAAATGGTTCCTCCCCTCTCCTCTCCATTCCCGGATACGCAAGGGCACCGCTACGAAGCGGACATCGCCTACGCGAACATCCGGGGCGTGATTACCGGCGATCATGACCTCAGGGGAAACCAACTTTGGCGCTTCCGTCCGGATGATCCGGTGACGCGCGCCGAGGCGGCGAAGATGCTCTACGAACATCTGCGCACGGTGATCCTGAATGCGGAGACGGCGGAGGCCGTGGTCCTCGATGTCTCGGCGAAAAATTACGCGTTCTCGCCCAAGACGCTGACGGTGCGCAAGGGGCAATTCGTGACCATCCGCTTCCGGAGCACCGGCCGGCACACGTTTACCCTCCCGGGGCTCGAGATCAACAAGCTCCTCGCCAATGAAATAGAAACTGTGGCATTTGTCCCTCAGAAAACCGGTGAGTTTCGCTTTTTCTGCGCGGTTCAGGAGCACCAGGAAAAAGGGATGGTTGGTACTTTAATAGTGAAGTAAAAAAATAGGTGGAAAGGACGATCGGTCTTCTATAGAACGATCTTTGACTAAACTTGCCTCGATCCCCCTCACCCCCAGCCCCTCCCCCTCCGGGGGAGGGGTGCTCCGCGTAGCGGAGCGGGGTGGGGGCAGGACAGAAAATACTGTCAGCAAAACCAGGAAACGCTAAAATTTATGCATGGAAAGGGCCAAAGCCAAAGAACGGGCCGAGCAGCTCCGCAAGGAGATCTGGAGGCTCAATCGTGTCTACTTTATCGAGGACCGATCGGAGGTATCGGAGGACGTGCGCGATGCGCTGAAGCAGGAATTGATTGGCATTGAAAAGGAACATCCCGATCTCGTAACGCCGGACTCCCCCACCCAGCGCGTGGGAGCGCCTCTGGACGGGAGGCTCCCGAAGGTCAATCACTTGAGCCCGAAGGAATCGTTGCAGGATGCCTTCACGAAGGAGGAGATTGAGGAGTGGTTCGACCAGATGCGTCGGGCGCTCGGAAAAGACCATGCAACATTCGACATTCTCTCCGAGCTCAAGATCGACGGGCTCAACATCACCCTCGTCTACGAGTTCGAAAAAGACGGGACGTACACGTTCAAGAGGGCAGTGACGCGCGGCAATGGGATCCAAGGAGAGGATGTCAGCCACACGGTGAAGACGATCGGCGCACTCCCTCTCAAACTTTTCCCGAAGAAGGCGAAGGCGCCGTTTCCGAAGTTTCTGGAGATTACGGGAGAGGTCTACATGCCGAAAGCCTCCCTCGCAAAATTGAACCGAGCCCTGCCCGAAGGCGAAAAGTTCGCAAACCCCCGAAACGCGGCCGCGGGCTCTGTGCGACAGCTGGATCCCCTGATTGCCGCCTCCCGAGACCTCCACATCTTCTGTTATGGAATGGGAGGAGACGCCGCGACGAAGCTCGGCATCAAAACGCAGAAGGAGCTGATGGAGTTCCTCCACGAGATCGAGATTCCCACGCACCGCGGGTGGAAGCCGGCGCATTCCATCGCGGAGATCGAGAAAATTTATAAGGAGGCGGAGAAGAAACGCGACACGCTCCCCTTCGACATCGACGGTCTCGTGCTGAAAGTGAATGATCGCGCGATGCAGCGCGACCTCGGCTCGACCGCGAAGGCGCCGCGCTGGGCGAGGGCGTACAAGTTCCCCGCCGAGCAGAAGACCGCGCGCGTGGAAGACATCCGCCTGCAAGTCGGCCGCACGGGGGCCATCACGCCCGTGGCGATCCTGACGCCGACGCTCATCGCGGGAACCACCGTCACGCGCGCGACGCTCCACAACGAAGACGAGATCGCGCGGCTGGACGTGCGCATCGGCGATACCGTGGTCATTCGCAAGGCGGGAGACATCATCCCGGAGGTGCTGGAAGTGCTGACAAACCTGCGACCTAGGGCCACGAAACCCTTCCATTTTCCGAAGCACTGCCCCAGCTGCGGCACCACCCTCGTACGACCGGAGGGAGAGGCCGTTCACCGCTGCCCGAACGCGCAATGCAGCGCCGTCCGCCATGAGCGCATCGAGCACTTCGTCTCGCGCTATGCGTTCAATATCGAGGGGCTGGGACGGGAGACGATCGAGGAGCTGCTCGCGGAAGAACTCATCACCGATCCGGCAGACATTTTCACCCTCACGCCGGAAGATTTCCTGCAGCTGCCGCTCTTTAAAGAGAAGAAAACAGAGAACGTGCTCCGGTCCATCGAGCGAGCCAAACGGCTCCCGCTCGACCGCTTCCTCTTCGCACTCGGCATCCGCCACGTGGGCAGAGAGACCGCCGATATCTTCGCGCGCAGACTCCCCTGGAAGCTGCGGTCGCTCACGGTCACGGAACGCGACGACCTCGCGGTGCAGGCTTCGCTCTTCGGGCATAGCGAGAAGAAAATCACCGTGAAGGGTGTCGCGCCCGCGGACATCAAAGATCTGCTGCTCACATTCAAGATGGAAGAGCTGACCGCACTCGACGGCGTCGGCGAGGTGAATGCGGAGGGCATTCTCGAGTGGATCGCGGACGACGACCATCAGGAGCTGCTCGACAAGTTGGATCGCGCGGGCGTGGTCGCGCTGCAGCCCGAAGGAAGCCATACGCCGCAGATCTTCGCGGGGAAAACGTTCGTCCTCACGGGCACGCTGCCGACCATCAGCCGCGAAGAAGCGAGGTCTGCCATCAAAGCCCGGGGAGGAAAAGTGAGCGGGTCGGTGAGTAAAAAGACAAACTACGTCCTCGCGGGAGCGGATCCTGGGACTAAGCTGGATGATGCGAAGAAGCATGGGGTGAACATTATTGATGAGAGTGAATTCAGACGGATGATAAAATGATCGGTCCTCGGTGAAGTTTGAGCCAGAAGTGATCACCCAGAGCACCCTCACCCTTGCCCTCTCCCTCTGGGAGAGGGAAAGACAAAGGGATCGACTGAAGCGATTTCCTGTTCTGGAATTCCAGCTTTTTGTGCAATCTGCACGAGTGACATTTCCAAATTAAATTTAATTTGATTGTTGCTATAGCGAAGAAGAGTAAATCCTTGTTGTTCTAAAAATATTTGTTTTTTCATATCGGTCTTTTCACGAAATTGATGGCTATTGCCATCCAGTTCAATCGCAAGCCTGCTATCCAAACACATAAAATCAACAACATACTTACCTATTGGAAATTGTCTTCTGAATTTGAGGCCATACAACTGACGATTTCTCAGCCTCCGCCAAAGAATTTTCTCTGCAGTTGTTTGATGTTTGCGAAGGTACTGAGCCTTCCTTGTCGAGCCGTCTACAAAATGCTGATCGACCAACATTAAAGGTTCCATCGTAATCCACTTCTTTCGAAGGAACCAGCTATCTCCCTCTCCCGTAGGGAGAGGGTTGGGGTGAGGGCGCGTGTAGAATCCCATATACTCATATCATCTTCCCGAAGGATCGATCAAAATCTCATTACCTTATGAAGCTCGAAAATCTCACTTTCTGGCACCTCGCAGGACTCCTCGCCGTCATCACGGCAGTCGTCTTTTCCCCGATCGTCGCAAACGGCTTCGTCCACCTGGATGACGCACTCCTTATCTATAGGAATCCCGCGGTCCAGCAGATCTCGTTCTGGTCCCTCAAGGAGATCTTCACGACGTACGATCCCGAGCTCTACGTGCCACTGACCCTCCTCACGTACCAGATCGAACACGCGCTCTTCGGCCTGAACCCGGTGGTGTATCACTCGACGAATCTTCTTCTGCACATCGGCAGCAGTATCCTCCTGCTCTGGATCTTCCTGACGCTCACGAACAATCGGTTTGTGGCTTTCCTCTGTTCGCTTCTCTTCGCCATTCATCCGCTCCAGACGGAGGCCGTCGCGTGGGCGGCTGCGCGCAAAGATGTCCTCTCCGGGTTTCTCTTCTTCGCATCGATCGCGGCCTATGTCCGTTATCAAAAAGAAGAAGCGAGACGCTGGTATCGAAAGAGCATCGGCCTCTTCGCGCTGGCGCTCCTCGCCAAAGTCTCCGTGATCATGCTGCCGCTCGTGCTGATCTTGCTGGATGTTTGGCAGCGCCGTCCCCTCGCGCGCAGAGCGCTCATCGAAAAATCTCCGTACTTCCTCCTGAGCCTCCTCTTCGGCGTCATCGCGATCATGGGCAAAACGCGGAACTTGGAATCGACCGATCCGCTGACGACGGTGCTGCTCGCAGCCAAGAGCACGCTCTTCTATCTGTGGAAACTGTTGATCCCCATGCACCTCGGGGCGATCTACCCGGAGTTCGGCCCCGTGACGCTGCACAATCCGCAATTCCTCGGCATCGCGATCGGGCTCGGCGTGTTGCTCATCATCGGATTGATCGCGGCATGGAAGTCGCGCACGGCGGCGTTTGGTCTCGGGTTTTTCCTTCTGATGCTGATCCCGAACTACACGAACTTCTTCAAGAACGCGTTCCTCTTCTTCGCATCCGATCGCTACGTCTACCTGGCACTGCCGGGACTCTTTTTCCTGATCGCACTCGCGGTCGATCGACTGATGAATGCGCAGCGCCGATGGATCGCAACGCTCACTGCCTCCGTGACCGGCATCGTGCTCGTCTTCTTCGCGGGACTCACCGCCACCCAAGCGCGCATCTGGAAAGACACGGTTGCGCTCTACGAGAACACCCTCGCGGATTACCCCGAGGCGACGCTCGTGTGGAACAACCTGGGCGATCACTACATGCAAACGGGAAACTTCGCGAAAGCGGAGGAGGCGTTTGAGCGCGCGGTCGCGCTCGACCCCGCCTTGATCGTCATTCGCGTGAACCTGGGCAACGCGTACCGCGAACACGGGCGCATCGAGGAAGCGATGCGAAACTACCAACGCGCGATCGACATGGCGGAGCAGAAGGAGCACCCGGGGCCCGAGGAGCTCTCCGGCTATTATTTTCTCGGCGAGATCCTCGACCAGATGGGGAGATCCGCCGAGGGGCTTGCGCAGTTTGAACGGGCGATCGCCAAGGGCCCCGACTACGCCGAAACGTACTTCAATTTAGGTCTTCAGTATCAGAAGAAACAAGATCTTCCAAAAGCAGAGGAATTCTTTTCGAAAGCCGTGACCGTGGATCCCGTCTACGCGCGAGCCCACTATCACTTGGCCGCCACCCTCGCGGAACAGGGAAAAATCGACGCTGCTATCGAGTCACTCGAGCGCTCACTGGAGATCGATCCGCATCAGGAGAAGGCGCGGGAGCATTTGGAGAATCTGCAAAAAATACGCCGTTAGAGCGCTTCCAAGGCTGTAGACTTGGGATTTCCTCTGGTACACTTTCTCGGCCATCTTTTTTGTGCCGCGGTGGCGTCCTCCTTCGCTCCTTTCGGAGCTTCGGATGGACTAGTCATGCAAGATACTCCGGTATCATCGTTCATTTTTCATCTTCGTGCCGTGGTGGCGGAATTGGTAGACGCGCACGCTTGAGGGGCGTGTATCCGTAAGGATGTGGAGGTTCGAGTCCTCTCCACGGCACCAAATGCAAACACTCAAGAAAAAGACTACACTGCTCTTACATGCACCCCGAACCGAACCCGCAGGCTTTCAACTTTGGCGCGCTGAAAATCGCTCCCGCCATCCTGCAGGTGCTCGATCGGATGAAATTCACGATCCCGACGCCCATCCAGCATCAGGCAATCCCCGTCGCGATCGAGGGGAAGGACATCATCGGCATCGCGCAGACGGGAACGGGGAAAACGCTCGCCTTCGGCATTCCCCTGCTCCAGCGCCTCTCGGCCGGCAAAGGCCGCGCGCTGATTGTCGCCCCCACGCGCGAGCTCGCCTATCAGATCGAAGAGGCGCTGTTGCCGCTGGCGTCCAGCCTTCACATCCAGACAGCGGTGTTCGTCGGAGGAGCGTCGATGAACGTGCAGCGCGCGATGCTCAAGAGAAATCCGCGGATTCTGATCGCGACGCCGGGCCGTCTCAACGATCACCTGGAACAAGGAACCGTGACGCTGCGCGAAGTGAATATTCTGATCCTCGACGAAGCCGACCGCATGCTCGACATGGGCTTCAAGCCGCAAATCGAACGGATCTTGAAACATGTGCCACGCGAGCGCCAGACGATGCTTTTCTCCGCGACCATGCCGCAAGACATCGTGAAGCTCGCGACGGTGCACATGAAGCTGCCGCTGCGGATCGAGGTCGCGCCCGCCGGAACGGCCGCGGCCGGAGTCGAGCAAGAGCTCTTCATGGTGAAGAAGGAAGAAAAAATCCGCCTCCTCGAAAAGTTACTCCAGGAATATCCCGGCACGGTGCTCGTCTTCTCGCGCACGAAGCACGGCGCGAAGAAAATCACGCGCTCCGTGCGGTCGATGGGCCACAGCGCGGCGGAGATCCACGCCAATCGGTCGCTCAGCCAGCGGCGGGAGGCTCTGGAAGGATTTAAGTCCGGAAAGTACCGCGTCCTCGTCGCGACGGACATCGCCGCGCGCGGCATCGACGTGACGGGCATCACAGCGGTGATCAATTTCGACCTGCCGAACGCGCCGGAAGATTACGTGCATCGCATCGGCCGCACGGGCAGAGCGGGCCTGGCGGGACACGCGATCTCCTTTGCGAGCCCGGACCAGAGCAAAGAAATCCGAAACATCGAGCGACTCCTTCGCTCAACGCTGAAAAAAAGTCCGTTGCCGGCGCTCCCGCCGCCGAGAGCGGCCGTTCCGCACATGGAGGATCGCGAGGAGCGCGAACATGCGCCGCATCAGCACCATCGCCCGTCGTATCCCAGCCGAACCTTCCGTCCGCAGAGGAGAGGTCACCGCCCATTCCGGCGGAGAGGACGATGAGAAATTTTGGCTAACTCTTGACATAAATCGAGTGTTTACGTACTCTAGACCCTCGTTCTTTTTTTTACCGTGGGGATTCCCCAGGGAATTTTTGGCACAGGTGGTGCTCGTTCCCTGAGGTTTCTCCAAGGAGTACTGAGATGACGGATGTCATACGTCGAACACGCGCGATGTTGCATGAGCTTCAGACCTATCGCAGGAAGCGCATTCCACTCACTGATGGTCAGAAGAGGCTCCTCGAGTTGCTCGAGGCCGGCCTCACCATCGATGAGGCAAATGACACGACGAAAGACCGCTCGCAGGAAGCGACGGCATGACGACTCCTCCGGGGCATGGCGGCGAGCAACAGCTCGTCGCCTTTTTTACGCGGCGCTTCCAAGCATTCTGAGCAGCAGCAACGGTGCGAAGAGGAGAACAAACAGGAGCAGCATGGAGCAGATGGCCGCCGCGAGCACGCGCCACACGGACACTCTGTGCAGAACAGACATGCCGGTGAGCTGCAAATACAACATGTAGATGGGGCTCACGAGACCGATATACGGGACAGCCATGAAGAGCAGTTGCGGCGTGGCGCCGTAGACGTAGGCCTTGTAGGTATCGCTGAATCCCCCCTGTCCGCCGAAGAGGCGCAGCATCCAGTGCATGACGGCGGAGTTCACGAACGTGCCGAGGAGGAACAGACACGCGAGGAGGAGCCCCGCCGCGATCACGGCATTGCGTGTGGAAAACCCCATGCGTGCCGCGTTCGCCGTGAAATCTTGCATCATTTCGGGGCTCGCGGTGCTGAGCGCGAGCAGGCCAAACCCGACGTAGAGAATCAGGAAGAACACGAGGAGTCCGACGAAATAGAGGAGCGCCGGCGCGATGCCTCGTTCCGTTTGGATGCGCAGCCAAAAACTTCCGGGGCGGAAGAGGACAGAAGTCAGTTTGTCGAAAAAGGACATTAGGGCGGAGGGTACGCCTCGGGGAGTCAATTGGCAATAAAACTTGTCTGAGGCGGAGACCAAAGAGACCAATGAAACCGATGAGACCGAGGATAATTTTTTGTAATCCTTGGTTTCATTGGTCTCTTCGGTTTCCGTAGCGTCCCACACTAAAAACTTTCACTGAGCAAGGTAAGAGAAGGCCGTTCGATGCGTCTATTGCATCCGCTCAGCTCGACAACTCGCCGGCCGTAGTTCGCCTGAGGCGGACGAAAGCTGATACCCCTTTCCCCCATTCGTTATGCGACGCTATTCCATTCCCCTTTCGCTCGGAGCCATCGTCGCGGCGATGACTGCAACGGGTTACGCGGCAGGCATCTTCACCGACGTGCCCGAACATCACTGGGCGTACCCATTTGTGATATGGGCATACGATAACCACATCATGACGGGGCCCGGCGGCCAAACGCGCAAATTCGAGCCGAACCGTCCCGCGACGCGCGCGGAAGTCGCCGCGGTGGCCGCGCGGTTGTACGAGAATCTCCACGGCGAACTCGAGATACTCGAGCGTCAGATCCGCTTCGGCCAGTCTTCCTCCCGCAGAGCGTCCTCTCGATCGAGCATACGGTCGTCTGCTCGCTCTTCCTCCCGATCCTCGCTCAGTCCCGTTCGCCGATCATCCAGCAGCTCGTCCCGATCTTCCGCAAGAGCCACCTTCAATGATTTTGAAGCGGACCTCCGCGGCAGCGAGGAGGTGCCGCCCGTCACGACCTCCATGCGCGGCAGGGGAACATTTGCATTGCGCGACGACGGCCTCCACTACGACATCACCGTGGAGGGAAATACATCCGGCACGGACGGGACCATCACGGCTGCGCACTTCCACAGAGGAGCGCGCAGGCAGGCGGGCCTGGTCCTGGAGCCAATCCCCTTCAACGGGAACCGCGCAGTGGGACTCTGGAGCGACATCAGTGACAACGCGATCGACGCCCTCTTGAACGGGCAAATTTACGTGAACGTGCACACGCGAGCGAATCCAAACGGCGAGATCCGCGGACAAGTCACAAGACAATAATCACCCCACACAAAAATACCGCGGCCCCGCAGACGCGGGGACCGCGGTTTTCTGGAAGGCTCATTTCACGCAGGCGCCGTTCACGCAGCGACCGCCCAGACACGGGACGGACTCCGATGCTACTTGGGTGCCGTCGCAGCTGTACTCAATGACTCGGTAGTTCCCTTCGCAGTTGTCCGTCACCACGCGGAATGGTCCGCGCCCTCCGTACGGCCCCGCCTGCACCGTACCCTGAACGGAGATCGGCGTCGCCTCCCCGCTGTCGGAATCCGTACAACTCTCGTTGTAACAATGCATGTTGCAACCATCCTGCGAAACTTTGTTTCCATCGTCGCATTCCTCCCCGCGGTCGATCACATTGTTGCCGCACGTTTTACTATAGGACGTTCGGGGATTTGTTTGAATTTTGCCGAGCAACTGTTGGGCGCCGAGGCCGACGACACCAATGAGGACGACCGCGCCGATGGCGCCGATGGTCGCGCGATGAGACATGTTCATAGAAAGAGATGGGGAAATTGCCCTCTAGCGTAGAGGATTTTCTCGCGCGGTCCAGCACACCTGAAAAAATGGCTCGGCTCAGAGGAGACCGAGGAGCTTCTTCTTCTCTGCAGGCGGGAGTTTCAATTCTTCGACAAACGATCGCAGGTCTTCCTTCGTCAGCTTCTCTCCTCTCGTGAGTGCCTTCAGTTTCTCGTAGGCGCCGTGCACGCCGTGTTTGCGAAGAACGGTCTGGATCGCCTCCGCTGCGACCTCCGGGTGGAGATCCAGCTCTCTCTGAAGGATAGATGCATCGAGCGTGAGCTTGCCCAGGCCTTTCTGGATATTCTGCACCGCGAGGATGTGGTAGCCAAACGCAACGCCGATGTTGCGCTGGACCGTACTATCACTCAGATCTCGCTGCAGGCGGCTGACCGGGAGCTTGAGCGCGAAGTGGTCGAAGAGCGCGTTGCTGAGACCCAGATTTCCCTCTCCATTTTCAAAATCAATCGGATTCACTTTGTGCGGCATCGTCGAGGAACCGACTTCCCCTTTCACGACCGCTTGCTTGAAGACGCCGCGCGAGATGTAGAGCCACATGTCGCGGGAGAAATCGAGGAGGATGGTATTCATGCGGATGAACAGGTGCGAGAGTTCCGCGAGATCGTCGTGCGGATTGATCTGCGTCGTGATGGGGATGTGGGTCAGGCCGAGCGCCGTGACAAATTCTTTGCCGAACTTCTCCCAATCGACATCCGGATACGCCGCCTCGTGCGCGCTGTAAGTGCCGACTGCCCCGCCAAATTTCCCTTGCATGCGAAAATCATCGAGAAGCGCGAGCTGACGCTGCAAACGGGTCGCGAAGACGAGCATCTCTTTGCCCACCGTTGTGGGCGTTGCGGGCTGCCCGTGCGTGAGGGAAAGCATCCGCGCCGTCTTCCACTTTACCGCCATGGCCGCGAGATCTTGGAGCAAGCCGAGAAGAGTCGGCGCGAGCACGTTTTCGATCGCTTGGTGGATGAGGATGCCGTACGCCAAGTTGTTCGTGTCCTCGCTCGTGAGGGCGAAGTGGACGAACTCGGTCGCATCCTTGAGCCCGGGAATCTTCTCGATCTTCTTTTTGAGGAAATACTCTACCGCCTTCACGTCGTGGCGCGTCGTTTGCTCCAGCTTCTTCACTTCTTCCGCATCCTTCGGGCTGAAATCATCGATGATCTTCTGGAGCGCCTTTTCCTGCGCGGGTTTCAGCGGCTTCAGCTCTTTGAGCTTCGGCTCTTTCGCGAGCGCCGCGAAGTAGCTGATCTCGATGAAGATGCGCGCGCGAATGAGCGCTTCTTCGCTGAAAAAGACCCGCAGTTCCTCCATCGATGCACGGTAACGACCGTCAAGGGGCGAGAGGGCGGAGAGCATTGGTGAGGATCATACCCAAAAAGAATTCTTTGTGGAAGGAGACCAAGCCTGCCTGCCGGCAGGCAGGGAAACCAATGAGACCGGTGAAACCGAGGAACGCATATTCAGGATTGCTCGAAATGTACGTTCGTTAGAATCAGAATTTCTTTTCGTTGGTCTCATTGGTCTCCTCGGTCTCATTGGTTTCATCCACCGATGCATCTTCGGTTTCCGCCTCCTCCTTCACCTCCGGCTCCTTCCTCCCCTCGAAAATATCCGTGAACTCCGTGACGCTCATGGTTTCCTTCTGGAGGAGCAACTTCGCGAGGATATCGAGCTTGTCTCGGTGCTTCAGGAGGAATCCCTTCGCGCGCTCATACTGCTGTGCGATGGTCTTCACGACGAACCCGTCGATCTGCTTCGCGATCTCTTCGGAGTAATTGCGCGCGAGGCTGGGATCCACGCCCAGGAACATGGAGCCCTGGCGCTCGCCGTAACTGACGAGGCCGAGCGAGCCGTCGCCCATGCCGTACTTCATCGCCATGTTGCGCGCGATCTGCGATGCGCGTTCGATGTCGTTTGAGGCGCCCGTCGTGATCTCATTGAAGATAATTTCTTCGGCAGCGCGGCCGCCGAGCAGCCCGCAGATCTCGTCGATGAACTTGCTCTTGCTCGTCGTGTACTGATCTTCCTGCGGCAGGAACCACGTGACGCCGAGCGCCGACCCGCGCGAGACGATGGAGATCTTGTGGAGCGGATCACTGGCCGGGCACAGGTGGCCGACGATGGCGTGCCCGAGCTCGTGGTAGGCCGTGATCTCCTTCTCGTGCTGTGTGAGCTTGCGGGACTTCTTCTCCGAACCGATCGTCACTTTCTCGACGGCATCGACGAGGTCGCGCTGGTTCACCGCCGGATGTTTCCTTTTTGCCGCGAAGATTGCGGCCTCGTTCATGATATTTTCGAGATCGGCGCCGGTGAGGCCGACCGTCTGCTTCGCCACGTCTTTCAGACGAACGTTCTTCGCCACCCTCTTATTGCGGGCATGGACCTCCAAAATTTGTTGTCTGGCTGCCAAGTCCGGCTTGTCGATGAAAATGCGACGGTCGAAGCGGCCGGGACGCAGGAGCGCGATGTCCAGCACGTCCGGACGGTTCGTGGCCGCCATGACGATGACATTGGTCCCCTGCTCGAAGCCGTCCATCTCCGTGAGAATCTGGTTGAGGGTTTGTTCGCGCTCGTCGTGTCCGCCGCCGAACCCGGCGCCGCCGCGCTGGCGGCCGACCGCATCGATCTCATCGATGAAGATGATGCACGGCGCGTTGCGCTTGGCTTTTGTGAAAAGATCGCGGACGCGCGATGCGCCGACGCCGACGAACATCTCGACGAACTCGGAGCCGGCGATGGAGAAGAACGGCACGCCCGCTTCGCCCGCGACCGCGCGCGCGAGGAGCGTTTTTCCCGTTCCCGGAGCGCCGACGAGGAGCACCCCGCGCGGGATCTTCGCGCCGATGCTCGTGTACTTCTTGGGATTCTTCAGGAAATCGACGACCTCGAGAAGATCTTCCTTCGCTTCTTCTGCTCCTGCGACATCGACGAAGCGCGTCTTCACTTGCTTGGCATCCGCGATCCTGGCGCGCGACTTTCCAAACGAGAGCGCCGTCGATTGGCTGCGGGCAATGCCGCGGAAGAGCCAGATCACTCCGGAGAGGATGAGGAGGAAGAAGAGGATGTCCGGAAGAAGCGCGAAGAGCATGTTCGTCGCTTCGCGGTTCTCGACTTCCACGATGGTTTCATTGCGTGGATCGTTCCAGCCAAGTTCGGAGACCGTGTCTTCCGTCTGCTTGTAGGACTGCACGACAGCGCCGTCTTTCTCCGTCGCGAACACTTTGTTGTCGCGGATGACGATCTTCTCGTAGCGTTTCTCGGCATACCCGCGCGTGATCTCGCTGATAGGCACCTGCGTCGCGTCCGCGAACTGCTGTTCTTCCAGTCGCTGCGGGTTTGTGAGATAGTACAGCGACAAGAGCACGAGCGTGCTCATGAGGAGAAAACTGAGGATCCATTGGGATCTGCGCTGCGGCGGTCTTGGAGTGAGTGGCGGCACGGGACGGAAGAATATCAAAAAACTGAATCAAGGTCACGGTATTTTCAGTGAATTCAGGGTCCGTTTTATCGTTTGTTGGTTTTTCGTTTTTCGTTCAAAAATCCTCGTCAGCTTGCGAACAAAAAACAAAAAACGAATCAACAAAAAACGCTTCCTCATTCAAGGTATTTTTCTTATAATGCCCGAAATGCCGATCAAAGCCGCGATCGCCCGCCCCACTGTGGTCCGAGGAGTTGCCCTTGCCGTCCTATTAATGATGGGGCTGCTGCTTCGCCTGTGGATCGCGACCTCCCCGGGATTTGAGTGGGACGTGGGAACGAACCAGGGATGGGCGAAGAGCGCCGTTCTCCTGGGTCTCGCGCAGTCGTATACCGAGCAATTGGACGGCAACATGCTGCCAAATTATCCGCCCTTTTCCCTGATCCTCTTCGGAAGCATCGGACATGTCTATTACGCGGGCTGGGGGGACGATTTCGCGGCGCACCCGACGGCCTTTCGGCTTCTCATTAAGTTACCCGCGATCCTCACGGATCTCGGAACCGCGCTCCTCTTCTATTTCCTGCTGAAACGATGGAGGAGCCGCAGCGCCGGGTTGCTGGCGGCCGCGATCTTCACGTTCCACCCCGCCGTCCTCTATGAGTCTGCGTACTGGGGGCAGACGGACTCCATCTTCACCTTCTTCATGACGGCGGCGCTGGGGCTCTTCGCAGGCGGCTGGATGGTCGCGGCGGGAGCGTTGATCGCACTCGCGCTCTTCACCAAAGTCCAGACGGTGATGCTCGGGCTCTTCTTCCTCATCATTTCGCTGCTCGCCGGCTGGAAAAATTTCGTGAAGGTGTGCGCGGGAGCGTTGCCGGTCGCGTTCCTCGTCCTCTTTCCGTACTGGCTGGGGGGCAATCTGCAGGCGGCGATCAACGTGATGGCGGATTCCGTGGGGTACTACTCCATCGTGTCGAGCGCGTCCTATAATTTGTGGTGGACGGTGCTCAGTGACAGCGCGGGGACCATCCAGGATACGGAACTTCTGTTCGGCATCATCTCGTACCGCCACCTGGGGTTCCTCCTCTTCTTCCTCGCAAACATCTACGTGACGGCGCTCTTCTGGAAACGCTGGCGGCCGTTCCGCCCGGGACGCGCCGCGTTCTTCACGCTCTTCGCCGCAGCGGGATTCTTGGCCTATACCTTCTTCTTCGTGAGCACGCAGATGCACGAGCGCTACTTGTTCCCCTTCGTCGCGCTCGGGTTCCCGATGGCGTTCATCAATCGCAAGGGCGCGCTCCTGTATACAGCCGTCTCGCTCCTCTTTCTCAGCAACCTCATGGGGTGGCTCCCATGGACGAGCATCGACAGGACGCTCTTCTCGACCTTCCCGACACTCGACGTGCTGATCGCCGTGTGCCAGCTCTTCGCGTACATCGCCGTGGCGCGATATCTCTTTGCTCTGGAACGGAAGATCTTGCCCCCCGCGAAGCAGGATCGAATCTCCGCATGGATTCATGCGAGGCTCCACCACCTGCGACGCTGGTGCAAAATGCCGACGCGGATGCCGCTCAAGCGTTGGGCGGAGGTCCTGAAATGACCATAGCAGTACCGTCTGCTACAGTGACCGCCAATGACCCGTTCGCGTTTTTGGAAGAAGCACGCAGTCTTTCTCTCACTCCTGCTCCTCGGGGCGGCCATCCGCGTCCTGTATGTCATGGGCACGCCGCATTCCGTCCGCGAGCATGACGTGTGGGGGCACATCGCGTACATCGGGTACGTCGCCGAGAACTGGGAGATCCCCCCGCCGCACGGAAACTCGCAGTTCTACCATCCGCCTCTCTACTATTTCCTGACGGCCCCCTTGGTGACTCTGGGAAAAGAGATGCGATGGGACAATGCGCAGACGCTTTTTTCGATCCAGCTCGTGTCCCTTGCGCTCAGTATCGGCGTGCTTGCGATCGCGCTCTGGATCGGACGGATGCTCATCGATGAGAAGCACCGAAAAAGTTTCGTGCTCTACGGACTGATTATCGCGACCTTCCCGAGCCTCGTATTCTTCGCGGCGCGGATCAACAACGACGCGCTCTATCATTTCTTCGCGTTCGCAGGCCTCGCGTTCATCATCCGGTACTGGAAAACGCACGCGCTTCGGGATTGGGTGGCCGTCGCGGCGATCATCGGGTTGGGGCTGCTCACGAAAACGCACATCGTGCTTTTGATCCCCATCGCGTATGCATGCCTGCTGCTCCAGAAGCGTCTCTCTTGGCGGACGAAAGCGCAGCGCTTGCTGCTGTCGCTCGTCATCATCACGCTCGTCGGCGGGTGGTTCCATGCGCTGCGGTTTCGCGACGAAGGGGGGCTTCGCTCAACCGTGCTCGGGAACGTGGAGGTGCTGACGAATTTCGTGGAGAACGGTCTGCCGTCCTATCTCACATTCAATCCCGTAGAGATCGTCCACCACCCGTACAACAATCCATTCCAGGACAAGGAACGGCGACACTATTTCTGGGAATATTTGTACCGATCGGCGTTTTTCGGCGAATACAACCTCGGGGCGGAGCGCCAGCTCCTCGCGATCACGCTGCTCCTCACGGGCATGGCCCTGGGATCGCTGACCGTCCTGACGCTCTGGCAAGAGTTTCGCGCGCATCGCCTGCCGCACTTTCCCGTGCTCTTCACGCTCGTGACCGTCATCACCGCGCACGTGATCTACCGCGTGCTCTATCCGTACAGCTCGTCGCAGGATTTCCGGTACTCCATCCTCGTCTTGATCCCGCTCGCATGGGCCGCGAGCATGCCTGTCGCGCGCGAATGGCCCGTGCTGCGTGAAGCGCGATCGACGCTCATCACGATGCTCGCAGCCCTCTCGACCATTTTACTCGCGAGCCTGTCGCTGTGATACGGCTTTGCGATAAAAACATCATCAATAGCTCATTCATATTCTTGCAATATCGGCGTAGTCCCGCGCATGCGGGACGAAGCCGTATGAGTGCTCTTTTCGGCATTCCTCTTCCTGAGTATACTGCCCCCATGCATTCCGAGAGCCTGATGCGCCCCGCACCTGCGGGGCGAATGAAGCGCTTCTTTCAGTCGGAAGGGTATCTGTTCTTGCTCCTCGTGTTCCTGCTGTCCTATTTCACGTACTTCCACAACTACCAATTTCCGCCGCACGTCTTCTGGGACGAGAACTACCACATCGCGAGCGCGCAGAAGTATTTGAACGGCGTGTATTTCATGGAGCAACACCCGCCGCTCGGCAAACTGCTGATCGCGCTGGGGGAGAAAATGTTGAATCGGAACCCGAGCGATGCGGAATTCATCGGGACGGACTACGCGACGAACTTCAGCGACGAGTTTTCGTTTGCCGGGTACCGCTTCTTCCCCGCGCTCCTCGCGTGGCTGACGGCGCCCCTCCTCTACTTCATCTTCCTGCTCCTCACGAAGCGGCCTCTGTGGGCGGCGCTGCTCAGCTTCTTCTACATATTTGATAATGCCCTGATCGTCCATCTGCGCGGCGCGATGCTGGAAAGCACGCTGATCTTCTTCATGGCCCTCACGCTGCTGCTCTTCTTGCTCCTCCCGAGGCTGCGTGAGCGGGCCGATCAATTTTCCGCCGCCGCGCTCTGGTTTGGCATCGCGCTCGCCGCAGTCTTCGCGACGAAACTCTTAGGGTTAGTCACGGTCCTCTTCGTGCCGGTGCTCTTCTGGCAATTGCGCGGTGACCGGGGGCTGATCCTACGACTGCTCTTCTGGGGCGGGCTCGGCTTCCTCGTGATGTACATTGCAGTCTGGCAAGTGCATTTCTCGCTCGGCAGAACGATCAATCCTGTCTTGCCGGATCAGGGCCTCTATCAGGCCTCTCCGGCGTACAAAGAGATTCTTACGCAGGGAAAAACGCACTCGCTTCTGAATTTCCCCGTGATGTGGAAGGACTCCATCAATTTCGTTTCGCACTACAACCGCGGCACGCCGCGCCTGGACCTCTGCAAGCCCGACGAGAACGGCAGCCCCTTCTTCTTCTGGCCCATCGGCGCGCGGTCGATCAACTATCGCTGGGAAACGCCGAACAGCCAGGCCTACCGCTACCTGTACCTGCAATCCAATCCCGCCGTATGGTGGACGGCGTTCCTCGGCGTTCTCATCGCGATCAGCTTGATCGTGAGCTCGCTCTTCGGAGAAGTGCAGCGCTTCAAACGCCCGCTGCTGCTCCTCACGTTCCTCGGCGTGTACGGAGCCTACATGGTCGCGATCAGCCGCATCGACCGCGTGATGTACTTGTACCATTATTTCACCCCGCTCTTTTTGAGCTTCATCATCTTCGGCTTGGTGTTCCTGGAGATCGAACACATCGCAGGGTGGGCGCTCACGGAAATGCGAAAGTCCATCGTGCTCCTTTGCATCGGCGCCTTCATCTTCACGGGATTCCAAGTCTACCGTCCGTTCACGTACTACGAGCCGATCTTGGACAGCCAAGTCACGCGCCGCGCGTTCTTCCCCTACTGGGAACTGCACTGCGTGAATTGCCCGAAGAGGAGCTTGCTTGTGGTTCCCAGGCCAGCTCTGCCATAATCATTGAATCGACGACATCGTTGATTCGTTTATTGGTTTTTCGTTTTTCGTTACAGCATTGCAAAATATCACCGCCGCATAACGAAAAACTAAAAACGAACAAACGAAAAACATTCCTGTGCAAGAATCTTATAATTCTCCCGTTCAAGCCTCTCGCACAACCGCCGCCCGCATCCCATTCTTATGTCTGCGCTTGAGCTCCGCGAGCTCCTTGAACATGCGCAGGATCACGGAAAGTTTAGCTCCGGTTTGCGTGCCCGCGATGCGCGGATAGTGCGGGACCGAGACCTCACCCCACGCGATGCCTGTCTCCTTCGCGCGGAGGAAGAGCTCCGCGTTGTAGAGCGCGCCCGCGCCGAACTGGGGGCGGATCTTGCTCCAGATGGAACGTTTGAAGGCCTTGAGCGCGCAGTTCACGTCGCGCACCCTCACGCCCAAGTAATACCGAACGAGGAGACCGTACATTGTTGCATTGAGCAAACGCATGAAAGGATCGGCGCGCTTCTCGCGGTATCCCGTGACGAGATCAAATTCCGAAAGCAACGGAAGGAGCGTCGCGGCATCCTCGACGTGAAACTGACGATCGCTGTCCATGACGACGATGACATCGCCGGAGGCGTTGTCGCAGCCGGAACGGAGCGCGGCGCCGTATCCTCGATTCACCGGGTGCGTGACCACGACGAGTTTCGGGAAAAATCTCCGCAGACGCGTGAGGATCTGCGCGGAGGCATCTTTCGATCCGTCATTCGTGACCACCACCTCGCCGTCGATCTTGCGCGACTTGAACCACTCGAATGCGTCTCTCGTCACCCGCTCGATATTTCCTTCCTCGTTGTAGCAGGGAAGGACCACAGAAACCGTCATAACCTCAAGGAATGGATGTAAAACAGTCTTTCTATGATACAAGCAAAGAAAGGCTTACGCAAGCCTTTTCTCAGAAATCATGGACGTGCTTTGTAGCCCCTTGCCTCCGCGGCCGAGGCATCCGAAAAGTAGATTCTGTTTTCGGGAACGATGGCATTTCCTTCCGAAGAAGAAACCGGATAGTAGTACGTTCCCCTCTTCGAAGCGACGAACTGCATGCCGGGCGGCACCGAGACCGTGACAATATTTTCCAGCAGCTGTTTCGCACTCACGCGGAAGGACCCGCTGCCAACGCCCAGGAGCTCTTCGCCGAGGAAGACCCGTGCCTCCCCGCGGATGGAGCCGAGCAACTCGCCATTTATGATGCGGTCAAAGCGCACGACGGGAACAGCCGTTTCTTCGTGCGAGATCGCCGTGACGGGGACCGGGGAGACAGCCAGGTACGGTGTCGCAACGCGGCCCGCAAGGTAGCCGACGATGAGTATCAGCCCCAGCACACCGACGAAGGGCGCGACTGCAACATGCAAACGAGTAGACATAAAGGGAGGGAGTCTACCACGTAAAATCGCGCGCAGCGCCACGTAAAAGCGCAAGCGCTCTACGTGGCAGCGAAGCGAGCAGCTATTTTACGTGCCACGTGGCCAGGCAGCGGCTTTACGTGGCAACGCACGATCACGTGGCGCAGCCAGGATGAGCTTAAGTCGGACCTCTACCTCACATTCCCTGCAGCAGACGCATTCGCCCCACCCTCAGCAGCCGGCTGAATCTGCACGGGCGCGACATCCAGGATGATATCCGCATCCGGGTCGTAGAGGATGGCGCGGTCGGTCGTCACGAGCAGATAGTCGCCGTTCTCCGCCTTGTTGTAGAACGCGTTGCGACTGCGCAGCACCTCGACATCGACGATAGAAGCGACGGTCGGCTCGACGTCGTCAGGAAGCGCGATCAGCTGTGACACTTGATCGATGATGCGTTTCGCCTGCTCGCGATTTTGTTCCGCATTGGGATCGTCCTCCCCCAGTTGCAACGACAGCTCCGCGAGTCTCGCCTCCGCCTCGCGGCGCTTCATATCGAGGAGAAACACGAGGCCGATGAGCGCGACGACGAGGACGGCAGTGAATATTTTGCGAGAGGCGGCGGTCATAGTGAGGAGGAAAGGAGGAAGCTCAGCGGCATCGTAGGAAGAGGGGCTTGGGGACGCAAGGCATAAACATAAACCAGGCTTTATTTTGCGGTATTCGTCATGGTGTCAGTGCAGGAGCGGGAGACTCTGTGGGAACGGGTTCCTCTGCCGGAGGAAGGGGTTCCGCGGGCGGTGGCTCTGCTGGAGATTCCTCTGGAGCAGGCATTTCTTCCACCGGAGGCATCGTTTCGCTTTGTTCAGGCGCGATCACAGGTTCCGCAGGAGATTCTTCCGGAGCGATCACAGGTTCGGTGGGCTCTGCGGGAATTTCCTCAGGCTCCGGCACTGCTCCTTTAGCAGGCACCGGCTCCGCATTCTCCTCTGGAGTCTGTTCCCCTGCCCCTCCGAAGCCGTCAAGCGCAGGGGGGCCGGACTCATTGGACTCCCCTGCTCTGAGCGAAGTCGAAGGGTCGGACTCCTCCGTTCCCTCAGGAACCACTTCCTCCACCCCTTCCACAACCACAATTTCATACCCCTCCGGCACGACCAGGAGCGGCGGCGTCAGGTCCGTCCGGTAGGTAAAGATAACATCATCGAGGATCCACTCGTACGTATCGCGGCGGTAGTCGTCACATCCGGTCGCTTGATTGCGGATGCAAGCGTTGAACACGGGGTCGCTCGCGGAGTACGGCACGCCCTGCGCATCGACCGTGAACGACCGTTTGTCTCCTGAGAGAGACCCTTCCCCTCCCTCGGCTGTCTCGGGAGCGGCCGTCGCGAGCGCGAGCCACGAGAAGCCGATGTCTTCCGTCGCGGGAGCGCCGAGGCGGATGGTGAACCCGGTCATCGAGGCTTTCGAGACGGCGTAGAGAACCGGGACATCCGGAGAGGCGCTCACGATGGGAGTCGCGGTGAAGCCGGAACCGAACACGATCGTCACGGCCGTGCCCGTCTTCGGGATCTTCGCGTAGCCCGCCTGGCGATTGCTGACGATCAGCTGGCCGGAAACATCGACGTCGCCGAGGAAGCGCGCGAGACCGGAGATCGTGATGTCCCCCATCACTTCCATCGCGCCGCGCACGAGCAGGTCCTCCACCGCGATCGAGCCCTTGGTGATTTCCAACGATTCGACCGTCAGTTTGCCATTGAGCGTGAGTCCGCCTGCGACACTGAGCGTGCCGCCGCTCGCGAGATCGATGGCTGACGCGTGGATGGTGCCGCCGAGGTTCAAGTCACCGTCCACGAAGAGCGAGTTGGGACTCATGATCTCATTCACGATCAGCGATCCATCGACGTGCAAATCTTTGCCCACGCGCGCGGAGCCGCCGACCGTCAGGTTTTGATCGAGCTCAAGTGACGTCCCGAGGATGACCCCCGCAACCTGCAGCGACCCGCTGAGGGTCGTGGGCCCGACGACGCGGAATGCCGTGCGCAGCTCCAGGATATGTTCATCCGTGAGCGCCAGGACATTCTCCATCGTGCCGAGCACGGAGCCCGTGCCGAGCCGGTCGGAGAGGACGGACTGTATCTGACCGATAAAGTCCATCTCGCTGACCTGCGCATGCACCTCGTCCGTGATCTTCGCGTTGAAGTTGAGATTGTCGAGAGACTGCGCGAGCATCACTTGCACTTCGTCTTCGATCTCCATGCCGGCGATGGATTGCATGATGCGCTCCTCGACCGCTTCCGCCGTGAGCGACTGATTGCGGCGCGAGATGAGGACTTTGATCGTCCCCTGGCCGCTCTCGAGCCCCTCGAGCGCGACACCGACCGTCGGTTCCCCTGCCTCCGCTCTGCGTGCGATACCGGGGATGGAGGAAGGCGTGAGCGAGTCGCCTGGACGGATGACCGCACCGCTCTGCACGATCACCTTGCCCGGCACCTGACCGATGAGACCGACGAGGACCGTGCCCGGGACGCGGATGCCATCCGCGCCGCTCAGGGAGTTTCCGATGAACGCGGGATTGGTCGAGACGATGCCCATTACGTTGTTGTCCGCGTCGCGCGCGCAGCGGCGCACCGCATTGGGAGCGGTAACATCGATACAGACCACTTCACCGGGCGTGAGAGCCTGGCGCGCGCCCTCGATGGAAGTTTTCGCGTCTTCGGAGAAGAACCACTCGGCGTAATCCGCACCGGTCGTCGAAACGGGACCATCCGCATGGATGGCGCCGGATGCCGTGATACGCGTCACGAGATTTTCGTCGCTGCCCGCATCCGTCACGATGCGCAGCGCGTCCTTGCTGCCGTCCGTCTCCTCCGTATCGAGGACAAGGAGCGCTCGATCGTCCACATCGTCCGCGGTCAGCATCAGTTGCTCATTGATGCGGACGCGATCGGGAATGCTCCCCGAACCGCTGAGGACCGCAAATCCGCTCTGCTCGAAGTTCTTCACGAATACCATGACGGAGCCAATACCGTCGCCACGCCACGCCTCGAGCGCTTGACCGATGACCGGGCCGACGCCGAGCGACTTCATGGCGACGCCGGACTGCGAGGAGATCGTGAGGTAATCACCGTGTTCGATTGCGCCATTCTCGGTCGTGACCCTTACCGGCACGCGACCGGCGAGGGCGATGGGCGTGGGGATGCCCGAGGGGCTGCCGCCGCCGATGAGGAGCCCCGGCTTCGTGGAGACGACGCCGAGCACGCTCTTGTCACCCGGTTGAGTCCTGCGCACGCCGAAACTCAGCGACGGATCGATGCTCACGATTTCACCGGCTTCCAGGGTGACATCGTTCGTGTAGTAAATTTCGGCCAGGTCGGCGGCGACC
>JACPYA010000038.1 GCA_016196295.1 Candidatus Peregrinibacteria bacterium
ATCATCGCGGCGAACGTGAAGTCCATCGACGAGCACGTCGAAAATGTGAAGAAGTCCGGCGGTTCGGTCGTCATGCCGAAGACGGATATCGCGGGCATGGGTTACTACGCGTACGTCAAAGACTCCGAGGGGAACATCATCGGGCTGTGGGAGGATATCAAGAAATAATCCTCATTGCGTTGCAACCGCTTCGGGCTCCAGGCGTACTTGACATTAAAACATAAAAGTACTTGAATGTTAAGGTGTTTCCACACGTAAAATTAGCGCAAGCAGCGGAGTTACATGACTGGATTTCGGCCGAGGTAAACCCGCAGCACATTGCATTATCATTTCGCGCGGCGCCACCGGAGCACTTTCATGGTGTGGAGTGTACTGAAAACGATGTGAGGTGGTTGAGTTCTCTTCGATGCGGAGTGCGATGGCATGCACAAGTTGTTCTGATGGTCGATGCAGATATTGATCCAGTCGTGACAGACAAACTGGAATGGTGCAGAAAGAAGGGGCTAAAGAAAATTGCTGAAAATGCTGCGCATGACATAAATTTTTCAATGCCAGTGAACCTCCGTCATTATCAACCGCATTATAATAAAGATTTCGAGGATGAACCGACGATCGGAAAGATGGTGGTCCCGCATGTTGTGGGTTTTGTAGATTTTTCCCACGAGAAACCAATAGAGGATCCTGATCGGCCATATGGAGAAATTCTTCGAGTGACCAATGAATTTTTAATTGCCCTTCGTCAGTCATGGCGAAAACACATGTTCGATACTGATGCGCTGGACCCCGGAGAGGCGGACTTCGTTCTCAATCGTTATCTACAGTCGCCAACCTTCGAGCCGATTATTGGTGAAGTTGCGGAGAATATACATAACGTGCTGGCATCTGAAAACATCGCGTACATCGAATCGCAATACGTTATTCTCCATACGCATCATCGGCCCTGGCAGGACTATGTGAAGGCCTATCAAAATATCGCGCAATCGCTTGCTGCTCAAGAAGAAGGGCATGCGGCTGAGTCCGGATGACGAAGTCGAATGGTGCCGGCGGAAAGACGCTTCCTCGCTATGTTCGTCAGTGCGAGCTCGAACTCTCACATCCGTGAGGATACACGCTCCTGAAGCGCCTGTCCGTCCGAAGTCCCGTCCCGCGCATGCGGGAGGGCGAAGGCGGGTGCGCGCCTGCCTGCGTGCCGACTGATTTGGTGCCGTGGAGAGGACTCGAACCTCCACATCCTTGCGGATACACGCTCCTGAAGCGTGCGCGTCTACCAATTCCGCCACCACGGCAGGGCACTTCGGCAGGCAGGTCTACCAATTCCGCCACGGTACGTCGTTCACGAACGACGTACCACGTCGGCATGAATGTAGAATAGCAAAATAACAAGGCAGCGCACGTAGAAACGTGCGCTGGTGGATTTAAAATTGAAATACATCTAGGTCACAATCAATATTTCCCTAGCGCGGGATTCTTCCCGCGCGTTCAGAAACCACCCATAAAATCCAATGCAATCACATCCCATTTCCCTGACGCGGATGACCAGAGATAATCTTTTACCTCTTCGCAGAGGCCTGCTTTGACAGGATTTGCATGAATGTATGGAATAACGTCATGAAAGTTACGAACGAGTTGGCAGTCGAAGCGTGGCTGCCAAATAGGTCCTTCCCCTAATTGAAAACTAACTGATCTTTTGTAGTCATGCATAATCCTTGAAATGGATCCATTGTCAGGTACGGACAGTAAAATGTGGCAATGATCAGGCATCACAACGAACGAAAAAAGGAAAAAAGGAAATCTGGTTTGTGTCTGATAGATCGATTCCACGGCAAGACGCGCTTTAGCAGGATCTTTAAATGTAAGTCTGCGATGTAACGTATTGGCCGTCACGAACATCATGTGCCCGTTTTGAATCCAGTGTCTTTGCGTCATAAAAGTGATAAACGATATACCAAAATTGCGCACGTAGAAACCTGCGCTTAATACGTTATCGGCGTTGTTTCGATGCCGGTCGCGGGTTCCTACGCCAATACTCATCGCGCGTCGCCCGTCTCGTAGAAGACGAGGAGGCAGCTGTCGCTTGGACCATCACTTCTTCTGCCTCGACGATGGGGAGTTGCAGTTGTCCGTAGACAGGAGCGGGCGAGTACATGCTATCTGCATGGAAACGCATCATTGGGATGCCATTCATGCGGATCGAGAGCGCGATGCCGAGGAGGATGCCCAGCCCGACACCAATGATCTTTGCCAGAAAAACCTGATGGGGAGTGACACGGCTACGCGAAAATGGCATACACAATCGGTCTTCAAAACTATCCGTCATAGCGGCGTAGCGGTATCGCTTCGCCGCTGTAGGATTCATTGTGGATACAACAAAATTCTTTGTCATATCGCGAAGCCGTATCAGTGTTTGTATGAAACGCATTTCTCTTTAGTATAGCAGAATTTGCAGAGCATGTCATACTAGGAAGGTGCGTATCACGGATAAGCAATTGTATGCAGCTTCGGAGTATCTGGTCCTCGGGCTCGTCCTCGTGACGGTGCTCTGGCGCGGCGGCAAGAGCTTGGACGCGACGTGGCTCCTCGCGCTCGTCGCAGGTGCCGTCACGTTCTACTGGTACTGGAAAGGAAGGAAGCAGATCCCGGCGCTGGAGTCGCGCGAAGTGCCGGCGCTCATCTGGATCGGCCTCTACGCGTACCTCCTCTGGAGCATCGTGAGCTTCCTCTTCTCCACGACGCAGAACTACGGCCTCGATGAATTGATGCGCGATGCCTCCGTGACGCTCCTCTTCTTCTGGATCATTCGGCAGGGGCCGCAGCGCGTCGAGAAGGAACTCTCGTTCATCGAAAAACTGATCATCGTGCTCGTGGTAGCAACCGTCCTCGCGTGCGTCGTCGGCGCGCTCGTCTATACGTTGCAGCCGGTCAGCCGCTTCGTCGGGACATTCTTCGACTATCGCTTCCATACCGACTACTGGCCCAATGCCTGGGCGGAGTACCTGCTCCTCACGTGGCCCGTCGTGCTGCATTTCGCGATGAAGAAGCACATCTCTGTCGTGTGGGGGTTCCTGCTTCTGGGTTTTGTGCTTGGGTGTCTGCTCCTCAGTTACTCTCGTGGCGCCTTCATCGCATTCCTCGGGCAGATCGTCCTCCTCGCGATCTTCAGCCGACAGCGCGTGCTCGCCGGGTTCTTTCCGCACAAGCGATTTGCGATCACCCCGTATGGGAAAAAGATGCTCTTCTCCGTCTTCTTTCTGGTCGTGCTCGCCATCACGACGTTTCTGCTCCTCAACAATGTGCGTACACAATTCTTTGAAGTGCAGGACGTGAGTGACAAGGTGACCTTCACCTCCGCCGAAGGGGGTTCCTCCATCAGCGAGCGCATCCACTTCTGGCAGCAGGCGCTGGAACTCATGTCGAACCGGCCGTTCCTCGGGTGGGGTCCCTACAGCTTCCGCTTCATCCAGCCGGTCCTCCAGACGGAGATCCTCGCGACCTCTGACCACCCGCATAATATCTTTCTGAAGATCGGGATGGAGCGAGGATTCATCGGGGCAGTCCTCTTCGTTCTGATTCTCAGCATCATCTTGCTTCGTCCGCGGTCGCTGCGGCTCTACCGCGAGAACTTTTCCCATGCGCTCATTGCGACCGGCATCGTCGGCGTGCTCGCGCACAATCTGATCGACTATAACGTCCAGTTCGTCGGCATCGTCCTGCCGCTATGGCTGATCCTCGGCATCATCGTGCGCGATACGACGGGGAAGGGGAGCGGGGTACTGAATACAAAAGTTGTACGAATTTCAGATCTTCTGTTAGGGATGATCCTGTTACTCGTAGTCTTCATCGAAGGTCGAACACTTGCTCTCTCCGCAGTCGGCCGTCACGCGCACGCGCGCGGGGAAGTAACGAAAGCACTCGAGTGGTACGAGTCTGCGGAGAACGAACTCTTCTCGCGCGATCTTCACCTGAGCCGTGCCCAGCTCCTCCTGAGCCAGGACCGCTACGACGACGCGCAGGAAGCGCTCCAGGATTACCTCGCGCAGAACGCGGAGGATGGACGTGCGTGGCTGATTCAGGGAGACATCGATGTGGCGAAAGCGGACTTCAAGGCAGCTGCCATCTCCTACGGGCAAGCGGAGCGCGTTCTTCGGTGGAACGATCTCACGCCGCTGCGCTCCGCGCTCGAGATGATGCATCGCGCGAACGACCGCGCGGCGCTTGATGCTCGCAAGGAAGAAGTGATGGGCATCCTCGAAAAGTACGCACAAGCGTTTGAACGCAATGCGCACTTCATCGCACTCGGCAACAACGTCGGTGAATCTCTGAAGATCGTCGCCTTCCTCTCCGAGGTCTACCCCGACGACGCGCCGAAGCTGCAGATCCTCGGTGCCCGCGTGGATCGCCATGCAAAAGCGGAGCGCGCCAAGGTCGAGGCGAGGGCGCCGGGGTACCTTTGGTGATCGTCCTCACGATTCTTCCGGCATCTCAAGGCCGTCCAATCCTTTTCTCAGCTCATGTAAGATTTCTTGAATATTCACACGCTTATGAATGGGATGTTCTTGGACGCCAAGCTCGAAATTTGGTCTGTCCGGTGTATCGAATGGTGCCAAACTGAAGCATAGCTTGATGCGGGTGCCTTCTACCTGTGAACTGATCACGAGGACGCGCTCACGTTCGAGCGGACTCAATGCTCCAAACGCTCCTGCAATCCTGTCCGTTTGAACGCGATTGTGAGCCGCATCTTCGGTAAAACGAACGGTTTTGGGAATGCGCGAAGGCATAGGCGCATTCTATGCTTCACCCCGCTTCGCAGAAAGCCCTGACCGTGAGGTCGGGGATGAATGCGTGAGGCTTGCGGCAGGTGCTGCGCGGGGTTCCGCGAACGACGCCACCAGGCGTATCGCAGAGAAACCGCCAGCGTACGCTGAGTGGAGCTTCACCGGGTCGCCGTACACGTGATGTTCATTTTCCTTGACACACCCGTCGGAGTGGGAAGAGAATAGGGGCCATGGCTGCACATGCTCCAGTGCCTGCGGAGGAGGGCTATCGTCTCGTCCCGTTGATCCCCCTCTGTCGGCCCGATAGAGCGACAACTTGGAATCATCAGAACATGGGGTATTTTCAGGCGTTGAGTCAGACTGATCAACACCTTCGGACAATCGGCGCGCAAGGTGTTGATGCCGAAGCCCTTCTGCAGAAGATCGAGACCATTTTGAATCCCGATGCGCTGGTCATCAGTCGGAAGGTCGTGAGGGAAGCTCTGGAAATCCTCATGCATAGCGAGTCGAAGACCTGATTTTCGGCTTCAAGGAAAGGAAAGAATCATCGCACGATTTTCCGTGCCAGAAACAATGTCTTTTGCTGGCGAAGCCAAGAGAACTCCATAGAATGAGAAATCCTATGCCTCCTCTGAACGAAGCTGCCCTTCGACAGGCTCAGGGCGAGTCAGGACGGACGGCTCCACTGCACAATGCCGAGAAGCTTTCGAGCTTTGCGCAGGCGGCACAGGCAGGTGCGGACACTTCTGAGGCAATGGCTTGGTTGAGCGCTATCGTCAGAGACAGCGACGACGCCATCATCGGGAACAATCTCGATGGCATCATCGTGGCCTGGAATCCGGCTGCGGAGCGAATGTACGGATGGAAGGAGTCCGAAGCAGCGGGCAAACACGTCACGATGATCATGCCTCCGGAGCAGATGCATGATTGTGAAGAAGTGATGACCCGCATTCGCGCGGGCATGCCAATCAAACACCGCGAGACGGTCCGCATGCACCGCTCCGGTGAGCGCATCCATGTGTCCATCAGCGTGTCTCCCGTCAAAGATCGTACCGGTGCGATCATCGGAGCTTCCACCGTCGCCCTTGGCATCACGCAAGAAAAGCGCTTGCGCGCACTCCTTGTCGAGACCGAGCGCAAGGCGTCAGAAGACCTCCACACATCTCATGAACAGCTGGAGGTCATCCTCCAGCACATTACGGACGGCGTGACCATCCAAGAGGCATCGGGGAATATCCTCTACGCCAACGAGAAAGCCGCCCGGCTCTGCGGCTTCTCGAGCGTCCAAGAGTTCCTCTCTGTTCCCGCGAACGACGTTGTCGCCCGCTTTGAACTGATGGATGAACGAGGGGAGAAGATTTCCCTCACGAAGCTCCCGGGACGGCAAGCGCTGCAGGGATTGAACCCTCCGGGTATGCTCATTCGGTTCTGCGTCATCGACACGGGGGAGGAACGCGTGTCCAACGTACGCGCGTCACCCGTGCTCGATGAGCATGGCAAGGTGATCTTCGTGATCAATGTCTTCCAGGATGTGACGGAAGCAACGTTTGCCGAGGAAAAGGTAAGAAAACTGAACGAGGAGCTTGAACAGCGGGTCGCCATGCGCACGAGCGAGCTGTACATCGCGAACCGAAAGCTGCGCGCGGAGATTATCGAACGCCAGCGCATCGAAGAGCAGGATCGCGCAAACCTGAAGCGACTGAGTCACATCATCGACAGCATGCCGATGGGCGCCATCGTCACGGATGAACAGCTGAAAGTGCTTCACCTCAATGAACACTTCTGCCGGCTCTTCAAACTGGGCGCGCCGCACACTCTCATGCAGAAGAGCGGTCAGGAGATTATGGAGCTCGTCAAGGAACATCTGCTGCAGCCGGAAACATACGAACAAGGCCTCTTCGAAATCCTCGGGAAGCAGCAGCCGGTCCTCGGGTCCGAACTCCGGATGCGGGACGGCCGCGTCATTCTGTGCGACTACATGCCTATTTTCGTGCTCGACATGCATCGAGGGCACATCCTCCTCTACCGCGATGTCACGCAAGAGCGTCGCACGGACGCCGCAAAATCGGAATTCATGTCCCTCGCGAGCCACCAGCTGCGCACGCCGCTCACCGCCATCCGCTGGTCGCTCAGCAAGCTGAGCAAGAGCATGAAGCACAAGGCGACGGATCTCGAGTACAACATCCTCCTCGAGGGGCACCATGAAGCGGTGCGAATGGCCGAGACGATCGACACGATGCTGGCGATCTCGCAGATTGAGTCCGGAAAAGTGCGCCTCAGGAAGGCGACCGTCGCGCTCAAGCCATGCCTGACGACGACACTGGATCAATTTAAAGATGAATACAGCAGTCGCCATCAGGTGATCACCGTGGATTGCGCGGAGGGCATGGAGATCCCGGCGGACCCGAAAGTCCTCAAGGAGATTTTGACCAATCTCCTCAGCAACGCGGTGAAGTACACGCCCGCCCACGGCACTATTTCCATGACTGCTCGCAAGGAGGGCGCGCACATTTCCATCGCCGTCACGGACACGGGCTACGGCATCCCCGCGCATCAGCAACATCAGATCTTCGACAAATTCTTCCGGTGTGACAATATCCTCCACAAAGAGACGGACGGAACGGGACTCGGTCTGTATCTGGTGTCCCTGCTCGTACAATTGCTCAGTGGAACAATCTCATTTACCTCCCGCGAAGGCGAGGGAACGACGTTCCTCGTTTCTTTTCCCCTCTCTCCTTTATGACAGGCCTTCCCGGCAAGATCGGCCGTGTATGGATGCAGAATCCAATAGTCTTTTCTGCGATGCCGCTTCGGCATGCGGGACAAGGAAATTCCTCTATTTCCTCATTACTCCCATTGATATGACGAACGTTCTCGTCGCCGAAGATGAAAAATTCCTCCGCGACATCATTCAGATGAGTCTGCTCGATCACGCGATCGAGGTCCGTGTCGCTTCGAATGGCAAAGAAGCGATCGATGCAGTCGAGGAAGAGGTACCGCAGCTGCTCCTGCTCGATCTCCTCATGCCGCGCGTCGATGGCTACGCGGTCCTGCGGCACATCCGCGAACGCGGATACGACTTCCCCGTCGTGATCCTCAGTAATCTCGGAGATCCCCTCGAAGAGGAGAAGTGCATGAAGCTCGGGGTCAAAGACTTCATCATCAAGAGCAACCTGGACGAAGATCAGCTCTGGGAGAAAATAGAGAAGTACTTGGTTCCTGCTCATGGATCCGTCTGATTGCCCTGCTCCTGCTGAGCGCGCCACTGCCTCATCAGAGTTCTCATGGAAGGACGGTCGAGAGGGCCTTTTGATACCTGTGCCAGGGCGGAAGCGAGAGCCCGGAGGCATTCTTCGGCATGTCGTGCAATCTTTGTCGGAGGATCCGAATGGAAAGCCGGTGTGAGAAGTGCGTTATAGAGTTTCCTGTGAGATTGCGACAATTCGATGATCAGCCGCGCTTGGCAGTCTTGCCCTTCCGTGAGGTCCTCAAATGTAATCGATACACAGACTGTTTCACCCGGAAACGGATTCACTGTGAAAAGTCTCTCCAACATGCCCGCGAGGTGTGCTTCCGTTTGGGCACGGACCCTTGCCATATGCGCTCGAAACTCCCGCACGGACAGTATCCTTAGAGGAACGGGCTCATGGTCGGGTGAGATGAAGACGTGAAACCCTTGCTCGTGTGCGGAAGCCATCGAGGTATTCAAGCGCTCAGAAAGAATTATTGTCAAAAGTTCGGACAAGAAGGATCGAGCCGTGCTAGACTGCTGCGTCCTTTCTCTTCCCTATGAAACGTGTTCAGCCCTTCCTGATAAGCTTTTCTCTCCTCCTCCTCGCTTGCTCGCGGACGACGGTTGGGGTCGATTCCGAGAGCATTGGAGAGCAAGTCGTGCCGCAGGTGATCCCCGGACCAGGTCCGGTAGAGGTCCCAGGCCACGGCCAAGAGCTCTGGTTTGCGGTGGGAGCGATGACGGGTGCACCCGGGGTGAATGCCAACGGCGTTGCCCAGGCGCATTACTTGGAGGATGGCACGGGGATCGTGACGGTACAGCTCAATATTGAACGCGCCCCGGAGGGGTCATTCTTCGAAGCCTGGCTCGTGTCGCCCTCCGGACGCATCAGCCTGGGGCATTTACGCACGCCGTTTGGCGATGTCCGCCACTCGCTCAAATACCTGGAAAAGCAGGATGTGCGTTCGTACGGGAAACTGGAGGTCACGCGGGAGCTCGATGATGGCAATGCCGCCCCAGGAGTGGTTGTCGCCGAGGCTATGCTTAAAGAGCGGAATCGATAGGTTTTAGGGGTTAGGGATTAGGTTTTAGTACAAACATCCCATAATTTTTCTCATCCCTAAAACCTAACACCTAACATCTTTTATTAATGTCAAGAATGAGGAAGATTCCCGCGCTTCCCATAGGCATTTCGAGAGTTGAAAACCCTTACAGGAGCTTGTGAGAGGCACAGAACGATCAAAAACTCGCCCGTCCCGCATACGCGGGAGGTGATTGTGAGATGAGTGGTTCGTTCAGCCAGTGACCCGTCCCGCCCTTGCGGGATGCGGGGTCCATGCATCACTCCGTTCCCTTATCCAATCGACGGGAGGCTCAGCACCATGTTCAGCGCGAGGAAGGTGATGAGCAGCGCGTGCGTAAACACGAGCGGGAGTGAAGCGCGGTGAGAGATAGGCTTCACGTCTTTCATAGTAGCCCCCAGAGGGGACCGCGGCAGTGTACGGAGAGATCTTTTGTTGTCTAGCATCCATTGACTCAATAATGTGTTCTGGATGCTATAGTATTTGGCAGCGGGAAGCCGATCTCCGGCCGGCTAAAAATCAGTGATTTTTATGGGTGATCAGCCCACATTGTACAAAAAATGTGTACAAAAAAGGGGGTGTTCAATCGTTTCTGGAACTTGTCATTATGCCTTTATATTCTCTGCAACTACTTCAGCTTCAGCTTGGACGAAATTCTGTAATCGTCGTCGCAACTCCGAAAGATAATGCTCTGCTCCTTGATCGGGCGACATCCCTATCGTTTCTGACCAGATATCAACCGCAATCTCATGCATTTGCTCGGCTGAGTAAGACAGCAATCTCATATCCATTGCATTTAATAAACTCAACACACGCCTATGAAAGGTATCTCTCTTTATAGTGAGTTCACGAACCACGATATGAGACGCTCCTTGCGGTGGCCCCTCAAATCCGAAATCGACAATACGTTGTGCTACATCCTCAAGCGTTGGAGGTGAAGTTTCGAGCGTCGGCGGATCTTGAGGCACATCCATCACGAAACTGGAGAATAAATCGGAGAAATAGAGAGTCAAGAAATTGCCGGGGAGATCGTTACATTCCTCGCTGAATACCGAAATTATGAAGAAATAACTGGTCGGGACGAAAGGACTCGAAAGCCAAAGGCTACCCTTTGGGTCCTTCGACCTCACGGTCCCGAACCGTGCGCTCCAGGCCCAAAGGGCCCCCTTCGGGGCCAACTAAGTTTGTCATCCATTAACATTTGAATGATTTCCAGCTTTTCTTGATACCCTTTGGGGTGTTTGAGATGCCATTCTCGCTGTGAAGCCAATTGTCTCGATGTGTATTCTTCGATGTATGCCAGTAAGAGTGGCCGACGAGATTTCGTAGAACGGACTCGCCCAGAGTTATGCCAAACAAGCCTTTGAGAGGGGTCAAGAGTTGTTTGACCGATGTACCAACCTTGATCCTGAGATGAAAAGAGGAAATAAACGGATGCCATGCTAGTGGTCGGGACGAAAGGACTCGAACCTTCGACCTCACGGTCCCGAACCGTGCGCTCTAGCCAACTGAGCTACGTCCCGATTCGTAGAAGAATTGTACCGGGAGGGCCTTCGGGAAGCCATAGTCCCGAGATCCTCCGTAAGAATCTCCTCTGAACGCCGTCAATAAAGGCATCTACTTCTTTCCCCTTTGCTATGGCTGAAGTGCACCATGTCCATCACCACGATACGGATGAAGGGATGAGTGCCGTGATGATGGTCGTCCTTCTCATCGCGCTCGTGGGTCTCGCTCTCTTTACGTTCTTCGCGCTGAATGGTCTTCCACGGACCACGACCCCGTCCGATGACATCGACGTCGGCATCGAGGGGCAGATCAACCTTCCGGATGATTCTGTCCCCGACGGCCAGTAAATACGTACGAGCAAGAAGAGGGACCTGCGGGTTCCTCTCTTTCGTCGTGGAAGAAACTTCGCTATACTCGGATCTCTTTTCCTTTCACTCCCATGAAACGATCGCCCTTGCTCATCGGTCTCCTCGTCGTCGGTGTTCTCCTCATCGGATGGCTCTGGACCGGATACAACAGTTTGGTGACCGCACGGGGAGCCGTGGAAGGGGACTGGGCGCAAGTCGAGACGCAGTACCAGCGCCGGTTCGATCTCGTCCCGAACCTGGTGAGCACCGTGCGCGGCGCGGCCAACCTCGAGCAGGACACGCTGACGCAGGTGACGGCGGCCCGCACGCAGTGGCAGCAGGCGGATAACCGCAGCGAGCAGATCGCGGCGGCGGAAGGATTTGAGTCCGCGCTCGCTCGCCTCCTTGTGACGGTCGAGGCGTATCCGCAGCTCCAGGCGACACAGGCATTCCGTGACCTCATGACGCAGCTGGAGGGAACGGAGAACCGCATCGCGACCGCGCGCCGCGACTACAACCAAACGGTGCAACACTTCAACGTCATGGTGCGCCGTTTCCCGCGCAATATTCTCGCCGGTCTCTTCGGCTTCGATCCCGAAGCGTTCTTCGACGCAGCGGAGGGGTCGGAGACGGCACCCGAGGTGAACTTTGAGTAGCAATCAGAAAATTGTTACATTGCTACATTGTTAGCAAAGCAAGTAAAGAGATTGTCTTGCATGGAGTGAAGGACTCGCTTGCGAACAATGTATCAGTTTAGCAATGTAGCAATGATGCGCCTCATTCTCTCATCGCTGCTTCTTACTCTTGTTGTACCTTTTGCCTATGCGTTCGAAGCGCCGCCAAACGACGGATTTGTAACGGATACCGCGGGCGTGCTGACGCCGGAGCAGGAAGCAGACCTCGAAGAGAAATTGCGGATCTATCGCGAGCAAACGAGCAATGAAATCGCGATCCTCATCGTCCCCTCATTGCAAGGAGAGGAGATCGCAGACGTCGCCGTGGAGATCGGGCGAGCGTGGGGGATCGGCGATGACGACAATAACAACGGCATTCTGCTTCTCATGTCGTACGAAGATCGCGCGTTTTTCCTCGCGACCGGATACGGGTTGGAAGGAGCGATCCCCGACGTCGTCGCAAAGGGCATCGTGGAGACGGACATCCTCCCGCATTTCCGAGAGGGGAGATACTACGAAGGGTTCATCGCGGGTCTCGAGGCCATCCGCAAACACGTCGGCGGCGAGTACACGGCGGAGCGCTATGCCGTGCAGGAGGATGGCAGCTGGCTCGTGTCCTTGCTGCTCTTCTCCTTCTTCGTCTTCCTCCAGTGGGGTTTCGCCATCATGGCCCGCACGAAGTCGTGGTGGCTGGGAGGAGTGTTCGGCGGCGCGCTCGGGGTCATCCTGACCTTCATCTTCAGCTTCTGGTACTCCATCCCGATCCTCGTCCTCCTCGGGCTCTTTCTGGACTACGTCGTCTCCAAAAATTATCAGTCCCACGCGAAGACGAAGTGGTGGGCGGGCGGCGGCTGGGGCCCGGGTGGAGGCGGTGGCGGCGGGCGCGGAGGGTTCGGAGGATTTGGCGGCGGGTCGTTTGGCGGCGGGGGAGCGGGAGGGAAGTGGTAAGCGGAAAGTGCAGAGTGCGAAGGATAGTTTGCACTTCGGACTTCCAAACAATAGAAGGTTTTTTTCTTCCCGCCGCACGGACTTTCTGTACGATCAGCTCCATGCGCAGCGTGCTCTCGGGTCTCGCACTCATCTCTCTCCTGGCGCCGTCACTCTCCTTTGCAGCGACAAACTCATATCAAATGCTCCTCACGGTGCGAGCAACCCCTGCTTCGATGAGGTCTGTTCCGCGTGGCGCGCAGAGGATCCCCATGCTGGATCTCGAGTTCCGAAACGATCGCTCGCCCCTCGTCTCCGTCCACTCCGTGATGCTGCATCACAGCGGGCTGGGGTCCTTCCGGGAGATCGGGAGCGTCTATGCCCTCTACGGCGGGGCAAGAGTCAGCAAGGCGACCGCGAGGTTCTCGAGCGACGGGGAAGTCCGCGTGCACTTCGTGCCGTCCATCAAGCTCTCGAGGGGTCAGAGCAGAAAAATAACCATCGCGATGGATCTCTCCGCGACCGCGACGGCGGGCAGCGAGCATCGCTTGTCGGTCCTCAGCGCCGAGGACATCGATGCCGGAGGCACCAGGGTGAATCTCCTCACTGAAAGAAATTCCATCAGTCGCATCCGCACCGCTCCGCCCGTGCGGGGCGTGATCTCCGTCGAGTATCTGAAACTGCCGCGGCCGGTCCGGTACGGTCCCGACCAAACGGTTGCCCGGCTGAAGCTGACCGCAGATCGCGTCGATGATCACTGGCTCCGCGAGATCACCCTCACGAACGACGGCAAAGCGCGCAATGAAGATCTCCAGAGCTTGGTGCTCCAATCTTCCCGCGGTGTGCCGCTTGCCCCCGTGAGACGTACGCTCGCCGGTGATACGGTCACTTTTGGCTTTGATACCCCGGTCATGCTCCGGAAAAACGACAGTATCATTCTGGTCGTCAAAGCCGATGTGCTCGCGAGCCGCGATCGGACGATCCGTTTCCTCCTGGAGGAGCCCGCCGACCTGCGTGCGGACCCCGCGACGAGGCGGTGAGACGAAGTGCCAAGTACCCAAGTGCAAAGTGCAAAAAATAAACTTCGCACTTGGCACTTTGAACTTTGCACTTGCCGGAGGCATTGACCTTTCCGCCTTTTCTGCCCTCTCCTCCTTTTCTGCATTTTTTGTTTCAGGCACAATGATTTCCGATCTTTCTGCTCCGATTTTCATGCGCCTTCGCGATAGAACACGTATGAGCATATTCACCACTTCCTTGGGAACGGGGCGACGATCTCGCTTCGCCGCGCAGGTGCGGCTCGTTCTTGTCGTATCTCTCGCTTGTGCGGCTGCGGCCTGCACCCGGCCGTCCAATCTTCCTCCGGAGCAAGTTCTTCAAAATGCCGCACGAGCAAGCCAAGAACTGACGTCCGCGCGCTACACGCTGGCGGCGGCATTTACCTCGCACGCCCCCGACCGCGTGGTGGATATGGACATTGGCATCGAGGGGGTGCTCCAAGATGGCGGCAAGCAGACGCAGTTCACGATGACGTTTGACGGCGTCGTCTCGGAAGCGGGGACGCGCTACGACACCGAAGGGGCGCTCGACGTGATCGTCGCGTGGGAGAACGACGTCTACCTGTTCCTGCGGTCGCTCTCCGTCGATCCTCCCTATCCGCTGCTCAGCGCGGATGCGCTGCAGCGTTTTCAGGGAACGTGGTGGAATATTCCGTCATCCGCCGATCCGCGCTCGTCCTCGGCCGTCACGCCGGATCCGCGGTTGCTGCGCACGCAATCCGAGGTTGTCCGTGTCGTGAAGGATCACGGCATCGAAGACATCAACGGCCGCGATGCGTACCATTACGATGTCGTCATCGATCGCGGGAAATTGGCGCTCTTTCTGAAGAAAGTCGCGGACCAACGCGGCGAGCCGTTTGACCCGAGTCAGACAGATGCATTCCTCTCTGCGCTCCATGCGACCGGAGAACTTTGGATCGATGCCGAGACGTTCTTCGTCCATCGCATCGTCTGGACGGTGCCGGCCTCGGATGAGGCGGGCCTCTCCGGCGAGTTGCAAGTGGATCTGCGCGACCATGGAGCAGCGCCGCCCGTCACGCCGCCCGCCGAATTCCAAGTCTTCTCTCCGCTCATGCTCCTGGAGGACTCTTCGTTCTTCGATGCGTTGCAGGAAGATGTTCCGCCTCTCGACCCTTCTCAGGAAGAGCTCGTTCCCGGGGATGTGTGGGAGGACGAGGGCCAGTGGTTCGAGGATCTCCCGATGCCTGAGGGCAGTGGTGATTTTCCTCCCGCGCGATGACAGCCGCTTCTCCCCCTCCCGCCGGTCCGGCCGTGGATAGCCTCAGCCCGGCTCCACCGCCGCCGCGCCAGAATGTGCCCGAGGTGAAGCGGGCAAAGACGCTCGTGTCCATCGTGAGCGGCATCGTCTACGTCAGTTACTGCCTGTGGCTTCTGATGCTCCTTCTGATCCTCCCGAGTCCAACGGGAGAACTGCGGCAGCTCGTCCTCATCGGGATTCTCTCGTCGTTCGCGGGAGCCGTCGGATTCCTCGCGGCCGCGGCGTTCGCGCTCAAGCGGATCTCGAAAGCGGATGTCTCCGTCGCGGTCCGCCGTCGCAGCATGATGAAACTGATCGCGTTGCTTGTTCCCGTGATGGGCCTGAGTATCGCGACCCCGCTCCTCATCCGCCGTGAACCGCCCCTGCGGATCGAGATCACCTACCCCGCCCGCGCGGAAGACTTCGTGGCGCCGGTGTCGGTGACGCTGAGCGTCGAGGGGGCGGTGGAGGTCCTGCGCAAACGCAACCTGCGTCCTGTGAAGTACCAGTGGGATTTCGAGGGGGATGGCAAGCTGAATGAGGAGACGATTTTGCCGGTCGCGACGACGTTCTTCGAACGGCAGGGGTCGTACGCCGCCGTGGTCCGCGTGATGCTCGAGGACGGGTCCTTCCGCAGGCTCGCACGCCGCATCGTGATTCCGCGTGCCGTGTTCTCCGTCTCGCCGCCGCGTCCGATCGTGGAGAAGCCCGTGCGGCTGAGCGTCAGCCATTTGCTTGCGGATCCGAAAGTGTTGAAGGAAGTGCACTGGGATCTCGACGGCGACGGCAGCATCGACGAAATCACGAAGAACCTGGACATCGTGCACACGTTCTACGTCGTGGGACGCACCGAAGTCGCCGCGACGATCTTCCTCCAAAATCAATCGCAGGCCACGTACGTGCGAACACTCGAGGTCGAGGAACCCGCCGCTCTTCCATTCCCCGTGACGCTGAGTAGCGATCCCAGGAATTTGCTTGGTCCCGTGCCCTTCGGCGCCATCTTCCGCATCGACACCGAGGAAGATATCCGCGAAGTAAGCTGGTCGTTTGGCGATGACAGAGAAGAACGAGGGGCGGATCTGCGGCGCGTGGGGCATAAGTTCTCCCTGCCGGGCATCTATCCGGTGACCGTCAAGGTCCGCTCCGCGAGCGGAGTCCTGGCCGAACTCACGACGCTCGTGCGCGTGACCGAGGTCTTGCAGCTACCGGATCTCACGTTCGAGGGCACTCCTGACGTTCGCGGCGACACCATCACCGAGGAAGTGCCGGTGTTCATCAACCTGACGGCGCAGACGTCCGTACCGCTCGTCGATTTCTTCTGGGAAGCGCCGCGTGCCGTGAATGTGAATGCCACTGGCGCGACGCTGCAGGCGGTCTACCGGCAGGAGGGCACCTACACCCTCACGCTCGTCGCGCAGGATGCCGAGGGTAAAGCGATGCGCAAGCAGTTCACCGTGCAAGCGCTCCCTCCGTCGCCCGCGCCGGACTTCCAAATGAAGCCCTCCGTCGGCACAGCGCCCCTCACCGTTCGGTTCGACGCGTCCGCGACCTTTATTCCGCCGGGTCAGGAGATCGCGGGCTACCAGTGGTCGTTTGGCGACGAGCTCTCCGATGAGACCGAAGTCTTCGACGATACGAAAGCGGAGCACACGTACCTGGAACCGGACGAGTACACCGTGCGCCTCACCGTCCTCATGGAAGACGGCAAGGAATTCTCGACGGAGAAGACGCTCGTCGTCCGCAAGCCGGAGCTGAAGGCATTCATCAGCGCGAGCCGCACGACCGGCGTGCACGCGGGCGACTCCGTCACGTTCGATGGCGAACAGACGAAGGGCAGTCCGCCGTTCACGTTTGAGTGGGACGTGCGCCGAGACAGCGAACCCACGCTCATTCTGGGCCAGAGCGCCGATCCCTCCTACGCACATGTCTTCGAGAAAGCCGGCAAGCACACCATCCGTCTCACGGTGCGCGATGAGTTCAGCAACAAGCACACGGCTTCCTTCAGCCTTACCGTCGCACCATGACCCCCCTTCGCCACGCCCATCTATCGCTGGAAAGTGAATGCAGTCATTGTATCCATCCTGACGAGGCTACGGCGGGGCAAGTCCGGGTTCGCGATGTAGATACCGGCTCCATTCGCCGATATAAAG
>JACPYA010000035.1 GCA_016196295.1 Candidatus Peregrinibacteria bacterium
GTTCAGAGAAACAGCAGAGAAAAGCCACGAATCCTTCGCTTCAATCGCCAGCTGGCACGCAAAAAAGCCCCGATGCGGATCAGCGAAGATCGGGAGTGCTATTCTTCAGACGTTCCTTAGGCATGCGCCGACTCAAATGTGGTGATGATCGGGTGATCGTTGCCCGTGCTTCGAGGGAATTCTTCCAGATACAATTCCGTCGCCTCCTTGAGATTCGAAAGAGCACTTTCCATCGTATCTCCCTGGCTAACCGAGCCTACTTCTGGACATTGGGCCACAAAAAGGTTCCCTTCCCGATGGATTACCGCAGTAAACGTCATATCAGCAATAGTATAGCAAAATAGCTACTCCATTTCCATGATTTTCATGGCTCCCAGATGCTTCTGATCCTGCTTCAGGATGCGCTCCGCGTAGCCTCGTGCCTCGTCTTTTCGACCATCTTCCAGAGCGATCTCCGCGAGCGCGAGGAGAACTTCCATGTGGTAGGGATCAAGCGCGAGAACCTTCTGGAAATGCTCCTCTGCGCGATCAATCTCATCCCGACTTCGCAGCAGCTTGGCCATGCCGAGGTTTGCGATGTCGGCATTCGGGTTCCAGGAGAGCGCGTGGGTGAAGTGCTCCTCCGCGCGATCTAACTCTCCCCTCTCCAACGCAAATTCGCCGAGCTTCACGTACGCTGCGACGTAGGAGGAGTCGAGGTCCGCAGCTTGTCTGTAGTACTGCTCTGCCTTCGCCTTGTCTCCGTGCTGTTCCTCCAGCGAACCGAGTGAAAAAAGTGGCTCTGGGTTGCGGAGATCCATCGCTCTCGCCTTCTCAAATTCTGTGATGGCTCCGGCGATATTCCCCGTGTTCGCATAGAGCCTGCCTGCGGAAAGATGCAGGAAGATGGAGTCGCCGTACCGGAGTCCTTCTTGAATGTACGCGGCCGCTTCCTGGTAACGTCTCTTCTTGCGGTTGAGCTCCGCGAGATCCACGTACGTGAGGACGGTTTCAGGGTAGACCTGGTGTGCGTGTGTGTAGAGCGCTTCCGGAGTCTCCCACGTTTTCGTCTGCATACGCGAGAGGATAATCATGAGGATGCTCACAATGGAAATTCCGAGAGCGATTCTCCGATGATTTCTGCCACTGAGCCCCGTTGCAAGCGTCGTAAGCAAGATCAGGATTCCGATCGAGGGAAGGTACGCATAGCGATCGACCGCGAAGAAGACCGTTCCGCCTTTGCGCGCATTCAAGTATGTTGGGGCGAGCGTTGCGAGGTAGAAAAGGACGCCGAAGGCGAGCCACGGTTTTTTCCAGAGAGCCCATCCTGAAGCCAAAAGTATAAGCAGGGTGATCACGACCCTGATCAAAAGATCAGGCGTGAGGATACTCACGGGATCATTCTGCATGTAGGTGATCGTGAGACCGGCGGGGAAGAATAATTTCTGCAAATAAAACGTCGTGCTCTTCGCGGCGATGAGGATGGTTTCGACCAAGGAGCTGTCCCCTATCACGCGCTCTTTTCCACCGAGTGCGACGACGATGAAGATCGCTGCGAGGATGATGAAGGGAACCTTATCGAGGAAAAATCTGCGATCGATTCTGCGACGCTCGAGGCAGAGGTCGGAGAGGATCAAGACTGCCGGGATGGCCATCGCCGTGGCCTTCGAGAGCAATGCAAGAAGAAGGAATAGGACGCTCAAAATATATGCGGAACGATTGCCCTCCCTGTATCGAAGATACTGAATCACCGTGAGGAGGCTGAAGAACGTCGAGAGCAGATCTTTGCGTCCCGCAACCCACACGACGGCTTCGGTATGCAGCGGATGGACCGCGAAGATCAGCGCTCCCAGCACCGCCAGCGGCCGATTTTTCGTCAGCAAGACGAGGAGCCACGTGACCAGCATCGCATTGCCCGCGTGGAGCAGGAGATTGAGGAGATGAAAGCCCACGGGATCGAGCCCCCCCATCAAGTAATTCAGCTGGAAGGTGAGGAAGACCAGTGGGATGTAGAGCTCCGGGTCGTACGATGTGAATACGTGCTTTATATTTTCGAAACTGATCCCCTGCACCGCCAAATTTTGCGTGATGAGAAACCAATCATCCACGGGAGCAAAGCCGTGGCCCAGTGCCTCACCGAAGGCGAGGAACGTCACTGCGAGCATGAGCGCATACACACCGAGGACAAATACCCAACGCGGAGGATGCTTCGCACGTTCGATCAGATGCATGATCGAAGTATAGACGACTGGTCTTTCGGGCCCTCGATCAAGGCGTTTTGCATCTTGTAAAGAATTGTTGTCAAATGGAGTATTGCGTCCTCGAAGCCTCCGGGAATCCTCGTCATCTGCGTCTGGTCCACGCGTAGAAAGCGTTCGGGATTTGTGCTATAATGATCGGAAATGCATATCGACATCGACATCCCTCGCCCGTATCTGACGGTTTCTGTGCTCGTCTCCGTTGTCTGGTTCGCGTATACGAACTTCCCGGAAGGAAAAAACGCGCATGCAAGCGTGACAGAAATCGAGGTTGTGGAAGAGCATGATCACAGCGCGGATGTTCCTGAAAACATGGAAGATCCTTTGGGACTGCCACCGCTGGGTGGAGACCTCACTGCTCCTGCGCAGAAGAGAGTCGATGCGGAAGAGAATATACGCATAGGACGCTCCGAACAGGCGCTCCTGGAGCGTCGCGAGGAGATTCTGCGCTACCAATTGCACGTGCTGGAGCAGGAACGCCGCGCGCTCGGGGATGATGTTTCCGAAGAGGTCGAGGAACAGTTCCGCGAGGCGACGCGCACGCTCACGGCCCTCCTGCAAGATCAGAAAACCGCGGAACAATTTCTCCTCGAGTCGTTCAATCAACTCTGGGAAGCCGAGGGTCGCGCGCTCGCGCTCGGCAGGGGACTCAGCGGCCAGGCCGCGCGCCTCATCCGCCTTAAGTGGCCCGTCGATGCGAGCAGGGGAATCTCAGCCGACTTCGAAGACCCGGAGTACGAGAAACTCTTCGGTGTTCCGCACAAAGCCATCGACATTCGTGTTCCGCAGGGATCGCAGGTTCGCTCTGCCGCCGCGGGAACCGTTCGCGAAGTCCGCAATAACGGTCTCGGGTTCAACTACCTGACCATCGAACATGATGACGGCGCCGTGACCCTCTATGGCCACCTGAGTGAGTTCCATGTCCAAGAAGGGGACTCCGTGCGGGCAGGGGAGGATATCGGCCTCTCCGGCGGAATGCCGGGCTTGCCGGGGGGGGGCTTTTCCACGGGACCGCATCTGCACCTGGAACTCATGATCAACGGGGCTCATGTGGATCCGGCGCTGTATCTGCCCTGAAAAATGAGAGCGGCCATTCTTGGCCGCGACCCAGCTTCGCACCGCGCCCAAGAATGGGCGCTCTTGTTTATGTGGATTTTTGGTTTTTATACGATTCAGTTGCAAAATCATCTGTCATTCCTGCTACGTAATCTTTGACCGCTTCCGGAAGGGTGCTCGCCGTTTGTTTTTGGAGCTCCAGAATTTTTTCCGTGGGACGCGCAAAGAAACCTTCGCAGAGATCCCACAGGATCTTCTTGCCGCGTTCGCTTGCGCCAAGGACCGAGGGGTGCAGGTACATGTGCTTCCAGAGGAAATCGCGCAGAGTATCCAGATCTTTCTGCCGTGCCGGGGAGAAGGCGATGAGCGGCGTCTCTGCGGCGTAGACATCTGCGAGCGTGCGGATGTTTTTTCTCCGAAGCATCTCGCCGGAGATTTCGTAGAGGTCTGTTACAAGCAGGTGGATGAGCGCGCCACGCAGCGACGTACCCCGCGGGCGCGACTTCTCCAGGGCTTTCTTGCCGAGGGCCGTGCGAGTGATTTCTTCCAGCGAAAATAATCCCGCGCGCAGCCCGTCTTCCGCATCGTGCGAGGTGTAGGCGATCTCATCGGCGATGTTTACGATCTGTGCTTCCAGGGAGAGCCCGCGTGGAGATTCCGGCGGAGATACGTTGCTCGCGAGCGACTGTGTCGGAGTGGGGGAGCCAGCCGTCGTCCGCCTCAGGCGGACTATGGCCGGCAGGTCGTGCGCGGACCGACCTGTCGGCCGAAGCTCGTTGAGCGAAGGCCGATGCTTCTGAAGCCCCTCGAGGATTTCTCGGTTGAGATTGAGTCCTCTGTAGAGAGAAGAGTGCTCTTCGAGCAGCATCACGATCCGCAACGACTGCTCGTTGTGTTCGAAGCGAGACGCGTGTTCGCGCATCCATCGGTTCAGCGCATCTTCTCCGGCGTGTCCAAACGGCGGGTGCCCCAGGTCGTGTGCGAGGGCGATCGCTTCGGTAAGGTCTTCATTCAGGCCCAGCGTGCGCGCGATATCGCGGCCGATCTGCGCTACTTCCATCGTGTGTGTCAGCCGCGTGCGGTAGTGGTCGCCTTCGCCCGCGACGAAGACTTGTGTTTTTCCCTTCAATCGTCGAAAGGCCTGCGTGTGGATGATCCGGTCGCGATCACGCTGAAATGAAAAACGCGTGTCGTCGGAAGGCTCCTCTGACACACGGCCGAGTTGTCCGTGGTGCGGCACAGCGTACGCCGCGAGGATGCTGTTCGCCGCTTTCAGGCGGTCTGAGAGTGATTTCATAAGAGTGTATTAGCTTAGTAGCTTTTTAGCTTCTTAGGAATGAAAAAATAGAATCCAGCGCGTGGCACCTCTAAAAAGCTAACAAGCTGAGAAGCGAAAAGCTGGCGCGTCAGAACGGCCGTCGGAGCAGAAACGCTTGTCCCTGGAATCTCCAGGTGGGTGACCGCAACCCTCCGCCACGGCGGAGAATGATTAAGTCTCCCGTAAACAAGCATCAGAGAAGAAACGTTTCAGTCCTAACGCGCCGTTGAGACTTGGGCGAATTGTACTCCGGGCGAGATTTTTTGCCAGGACTTTCACGATGCTTTTGTTTCCCGCACCGCAGAAGCAAAGATGGATCGTCGGAGAGTAACAAATTTTGTGATCATGCAGGCTACGCGAAAAAGGAGATCGGCAAGGTTATTTTTTTCATAACTTATGGCGGCGTAGCGATACTTGTCCGGCGAAGTCCCAGAATAATGGGGACGAAGCCGGATCGCTACGCCGCCATTATCCTGTCTTTGCAAAATCATGGTTTGCTCATCATCGCGAAGCCGTATCATCGCAGCGCGGCGACAAGCACATTGGCTTTCTTTTCTTTCACGGCTTCACGATCGCCGCCGCGGTACGTCCAGAATGTTTTGGAGTCGCACTTCGTACACCCTTCCATCCGCTCGCGACGATCCGTACGCACGCCGGCATTCTCCAGCTGTATGTCCGCCCACAGCTGCAGATCCGCGTGGTTTCCATCGATCACCCCGGGTGGCGCATGCGGGAGTTCGTTTTTTGGATCGGAAAATTCCGCGCATTCTTTTCCGAGCGAGGGCACGGCGCCCACGTAGGTGGTCTCCGCCGCGATGCCGAATTCCTGCTCGAGCATTTTGAAGAAAGAAGGGATCACTCCCGCTTCCAGTCCTCGCCACCCGGCGTGGATCAGTCCTAGCACGTGACCTGCCGGCCGAAGTCCGCCTGAGGCGGACGAAGGCTGGTCGTCCGGAGCGTAGACCAGGAAGCCCTGACAGTCCGCGATACGGATTGAAAGGGCGAGGCCTGGCACATCTGTCATAAAGCCATCCGCCTCCTCGGTGCGATGTGTTTCATCCTTCACGCGGATCACGCGGTTGCCATGCACTTGATTCACGGATGCGATCTTCGGAGCATCGATCGCTTCACGTGCTTTCTCGTCTGTGAGGATGTCATCCTCTTTCATGAAGAAAGCGATATCGATCCGGTCGCGGAAAGGTTGGAGCAATGAGAATGGATGTTGCATCATGCGATGGATGGGTCTGAACTATATACTGAGCGTATGGCTCAAAGAATGGATTCGTATTGGTCCACAAAGAAATTGACGAAGAAAAGGTCGCACACTTTCGCCCGCCTTGCTGCTCGACTCTTGAAAAGGGAAAAGAAAATTTTGGAACTCGGAGCGGGTGGCGGAGCAGATACGTTCTTTTTCGCGGCTCGCGGACATACTGTTACAGCGGTCGATATTTCATCCAAGCATGTTGATCACATTCGCAAAAAAGCGACATCGAGTGGACTGAAAGTAGAGGCGAAACGTTTCGATCTTGCTGGGAAATTTCCATGGAAATCGCAGTCGTTTGATGCTGCATACGCACATCTTTCTCTCCATTACATTGACGATGCGAAAACAAAAAGAAACTTCCGAGAGATTCACCGAGTGCTCAAGCGAGGAGGA
>JACPYA010000039.1 GCA_016196295.1 Candidatus Peregrinibacteria bacterium
TTCTGGAGGACGCGAAAGAGCGCGCTCAGAAGTCGTCTGTCGCCTGCGGAGAGTCCCTTCACGAGATTTTGAAGGGCTGGGTCTTTGATCGTGTCGGGATTTTGATATTCCGCTTCACTCACTTTCATCAATTTGGGAATCATCGATGGGTCTGCGGCAATTTTCGGCGCGAGACTCAGCATGCCTTGCACTGCCTCCTGTGATTTAAGCAGCTCGATCATGACTTTCTGCGCCTCTGGCGGGAGCAACTTATACCCCTCTCTCAATACTTCTTTCTGCTCATCGGAAAGGCCTTCGAGCTTTTCCTCGGGAATGTCTTTTGGAGCCTCAAGAGCATTCGCAGGCTTGGCACTGGGTGCTCCAGGTGCGCCGGGAGCTTGCTGCGGAGCATTGAAATTTGGAGGGGCATTCTGCGCTCCGGGGACAATGACAGATACGTAGAACGTGCCGTCATCTCTTTTTTCAACATTCACGAGGCCGATGGTGCGGAAATCGGCCTGCAATTCTGCTGCGGCTGCTTTTTCATCGCCCTGATGTTTTTCTTTGAGCAGAGCAAATTCCGTGCGCGCAATATTCGCGAGAGCATTTTCAATGCCCTTTTTCATGACATTCGCGTCTTTTTCGGCAAGTGCTACTTTAATTTCCGCTACTGCTTGCGCCTTGAGAGGAGAATCCAAATTATTTTCTAAGTTCGGAAGATTTGCTTCAACCTGTTCTGCAAACGACTGTTCCGGCGTATTCTGCGGCCCATCAAAGATTAAGCGGCGCTCCTTGCCGCCGAAGTCGGCCGATGGAAAGAGGCGAGTGAACATCAGGCTTGGGAAAAAGCAGCTTCGATCGTGCTCATGGTTCCGGCTTCGTCGTTTCGATTTTTATGTTCGAAGTGATCGCCCAGGCCTTTCTGAAAATGACGCAAGCCTCGCTCGAGATTGAGCTTGTAATCCTGATACTGCTTGTCGTACTCGGCGAACGCGGCGCTGTACCGAACGGCCCGCGCCTTCGCCTGCTCGGGTGTTTCATCTTTGTACTTTTCCTTCAGCATCTTCACCACGCTCGTCGTCAGCTCCGGTTCGATCTGTCCCATGATCTGGTTATAGACGTCCTCCCCCAGGGAGATGAGGGGTGGTTGGGGGATCTGTGTTTGTGGGTCTTGAGTGGCCATTAGTGCAGTATGGGTTTCTCATAATTATAGCAGAATCCCACGCTTCTCGGTAGGGTCCAAAAGAGGCTTTTAGAGGCTTCTACAAGATCAAAACAGCGATTCCGCTGCGCCGAGGTGATACACCCAAAAAATCAATTCCCGTCGGTGCCGATTGCAATCGGCACCCCCTCGAAATAATGGCTTATGCAATCTGTCCTCCGGCCTGGTTCGTCCCCACTCCGCGAGCGCTATCCGCGCTCTCTGTTTTTTGAGCAGCCTTGGTATCCGCGACCTCCGTATTTTGTTCGGTGCGTACGTCCGCTTGCTCAAGAGCTGCAACCTGAGCTTGCGCGATTTCTGGATTCACATTCTTTTCGGGAGCTTTTGTCTGATCGACTCCCTTCGCAAGCATCTGCTCCTGCTTGGTTTCTTGGCGGTCTTCTCCCTCTGGAATCTCAACCGGCCCGGGCTTCGTCTTCCCCTCGGGCGCCTGCATCGCTGTCGCGGTGTCCGTGACGAGATCAGCTGCCAAATCTGTGTCTTTCAGGTGTTCTTTTTTTTCATCCGCTCGCCTCTTGAGCGTTGCGACGTCCGTATCGTGTCTGTCTTTCTGATTTTGGAGAGCCGTGAGCCGTACGTTGTGCGCGGCGATGCGCTGCTCCACGCCGTTTCGCGCGCCCTGATGAAGCTCTTCTTTTGGCTTGCGCAACTGCTCTTTCATCTCTTTCTGCTCTGGCTTTTTTGTATCCTTCTCTTCCGCCTTTTGCTCAGACGCAGTCGCCTCTGTCTTCTCGATTTTCAGAAGCGGATCTTGGCCGTTTGGGACTTCGATGAAACTCATGCGGCTTTGAACATGGCGGTATGGATCCGGTCGAGGAAATTTCCTTCCGATTGTCTGTCTTCCATTTCCGCCTGGTTGAACGAATGCTTGCGGTAGCGTTGCATCTGCGCTTGCAGCGTCCCCACGTAGCCTTCGTAGGCCTGATCGTACCGTTCAAAGGCGAGGTCGTAACGCTTCTTGCGCTCCATCAGTCCTTCGGCTGTTTCGTTCTGATATTTTTGATCGAGTGTCTTCACGCCCTCGGTCGTGAGCTCCGGTTCGATCTGTCCCATGATCACATCAAAGAGCTCCTGACCTGTGGGGATCACAGGAGCAGCGCCTGCCGGGGGGGCTTGGGGAGAAATCGACATATGTGTGGGTTTCTTGATATTGTAGCACAAACGGAGAGAAATCCGAAGCACGAATTTCGAAATTCGAATTTAGGATTTCGTGCTTTTTGCCCCTGCCTCTTTCTTCTTCCCCAAAAGGGACACCTCTTCCGTGAGCTCCGTGAGCCAGTCACCGCCCGGCGCCTTGCCTTCCAGGGCCGACTGCAAGATGCGCAGGTTCGATCCGCTGATCTTCCAGTGCGGATTTTTCGAGAGGAGTTGCATGATTTCCTTCGCCGTCACGAAGGATGCGAGTGTGAGGACGAGGTCGTGCTTGCCCGCCGTAGCCCCGCCTTGCGGGGCGGAGGCAGGCTCATATTTGTCATGCTCTTCCATTTTGATGCGCTGCACGCCCGCTCTGCGCGCGGCGATTTTGAGGCGCAAGATCGCGAAGAGGTTTTTCACTTCCTTCGGAGGTTCTCCGTATTCCTGGTGGAGATCGGATTCAAACTCTTTGAGGATGCTCTCGTCTTCGCTGCTTGCAAGCTTCTGATAGACGGAGATTTTCTCCTGTTCGTCGGGAATGTAATAGGTCGGGATCAGCGCCTCCACCGGCACCTGGATCTCCACGTTGATTTCCTCTTCAATCTTCTCTTTGCCACCCGCGGCAAGCTCATCGACCGCGTGCTTGAGCATCCGCAGATAATGGCTCACGCCGACGGTTTGCATGGTGCCGGACTGCGATGCGCCCAGGATCTCGCCGGCGCCGCGGATCTCCAGGTCGCGCATCGCGACTTGGAACCCGCTTCCGAGCTCGCACGCCTCGACGATGGCGCGGAGCCTCTTCTTCGCATCGTCTTTCAGCTTCTGCGTGTGGTAGAGGAAGTACGCGTACGCTTGGAGCCTGCTTCGACCCACGCGTCCACGAAGCTGGTAGAGCTGCGCGAGACCGAATTTCTCCGCTTCGTTCACGATCAGCGTGTTCGCGCGCGGCAGGTCGATGCCGTTCTCGATGATCGTCGAGCTCACGAGCACGTCGAACTTGCCTTCCTTGAACGCGATGATGCGTTCCTCCAGCACTTCGGGGGCGAGCTGCCCGTGGCCGACGATGAACGTCGCCTGCGGGATGAGTACGCGCAGTTTGTCGGCAAAGGCATCGATGGTCTCGACACGATTGTGAAGAACAAAGCATTGGCCGTTTCGCTTGAGCTCGGTGAGGATCGCCTGCCGCACGAGCTCATCGCTGTATTTGCGCACTTCCGTGATGATGGGGAGGCGCCCGGGCGGGGGAGTCGTGATGGCGGTGATGTCGCGGAGCTTGTGGAGGCCGAGATTCAAGGTGCGCGGGATCGGGGTTGCCGTGAGCGTCAAAATATCGATCGACGCGCGCATGTCTTTGAACTTTTCTTTCTGTTTTACGCCGAAACGCTGCTCTTCATCAATGATGAGGAGCCCGAGATTGAAGAACTTCACGTCGTCCTGAAGCAGGCGGTGCGTGCCGATGACGATGCCGGTATCGCCTTTGCGCAGCCTCTCCAGCGTTTCCTTCTGTTCCTTGGGGCTTCGAAATCTCGAGAGCATCTCGATTGTCACGCCAAAGCCCTTCATGCGATCGAGAAAATTTCTGTAATGCTGATCGGCAAGGATCGTGATGGGCGCGATGACGGCCACTTGCCTGCCGTCCTTGGCCGCCTTGAATGCCGCGCGCATGGCCACTTCCGTTTTGCCGAACCCGACGTCTCCGCAGACGAGGCGGTCCATGGGATGGCCGCTCTCCATGTCTTTCTTGATGTCTTCGATGGCCTTCATCTGGCCAGGGGTCTCTTCATACGGAAATTGCCCTTCGAACTTCTGCTGATCTTTCGTGTCTTCTCCGAACGAATGCCCCTTGGCCTTGGCGCGCTTGGCGTAGATCTCCAGGAGCTCCTTCGCCATCTGCTTCGTCTCGGTCTTCATGCGCTCCGTGAGGCGCTTCCACTCCACGGCCCCGAGGCGCGTGAGGACCGGCTCTTCGCCTTCCTCGTGGACGAACTTGCTCAGCTTGTCGGCTTGATCGACCGGCACGAAGAGCTTGTCGCCGCCGGCGTAGGTGAGCTCCAGGTACTCACGGGCCACGTCGTCCACTTCCTTCTGCGTCATGCCCTCGAAATGTCCGATGCCGTGATCCATGTGGACGACGTAATCGCCGGGCTGCAGGGACGTGATGAAGTCGAGAGCGAGCTTTTGGACGGATCGCTGCTTGCCCGCCTTGCGGAGCGAGAAGATCTCGCGGTCGGTGAGGAGCGCGCACTTGAGGTCCGGATTTTGGAGAGAGTGCGGCAGGTGGTCGTCTTCCCCCGCCGAAATGATCGTGATGGCCCCGGGCCGTTTGCGTTCGGCTTTCGCGTGGGCGATGCGCTCTTCCGTGAGGATGTTCTCCAGCTCGTCGGCCCGCTTCGTCACGATGAGGAGGGTCCACTCCTGCTGCAATTTGTCACGGATATCGTTCAAAAAATCCGTGACGGTGTAGAACTTGAGAACGGAGAGGTACCGGAGATGCGCGTGGTGCTCCTGGCTCTCCGGGAAGGCCGTGAAGGAGAGTGTTTCTGCGCCTTCGGGGAGGGGAACGTCGTTCTGATCGTCGAGGATGAGCAGCGCGCCGTCCGGAAATTGATGCGCGAGCGCCTCTTCGGTGTCGTACCGCACCGGGAAGATCTGGAGCTCTTTCCCCGCGTCCTTCGTTTTCGAGAGATCGGTGCCGTCTACGGCGAGGACCTGCGCCACGGTGTCGAAGTCGAAGACGACGCGGTAGGGGTGGCTGGATTGGATGGGGTAGAGGTCCAGCGTATCGCCGATGCGCCGGTACTCGCCCGGATGGAGATAGATGTCCGCGCCATGGTTGTAGCCGCGCTCGATGAAGAGCTCCACGACTTCGGTGAAGTTCACTTTCTTGCCCTTTGTAAGCGTGATGCTCTTCTCTTGCAGCTCGGCGAAGCGGGGAAATGCGGTATCCCACGTGCTGCGCGTCGCGAGGAAGACCGTGGCGTCGTCGCTTTTTTGCATGAACATCAGAAATTTCTGGAGCCTCTGCGGAACGATCTCGCCCGCCTCGTTGAGGATGGGCAGCAGATGCTCCGCGGACTCTTCGAAGAAGGAGAGCCACTGCAACAGCGACTCCGTGCGCTCTTCATTTTCCGTCACGAGGAGCGCCTTGCGAGGGTCGAAGGAGAGGAGATGCGACGAGAGCATGGCCTTGGCCGTCTCATTTGACGCGCCGGATATCACCAAGTCGCCGCTCTTCTTGAGCAGATCGTATAGTTCGCGATGTGTACCCTCCCCAAGGAGGAGTGATGGTTTCATTTCAACGATGGATAACAATGTTGTCGAAGAAAATTTTTAATGTGTAATTTATAATTTTTAAACAAAAGAATGGACTGCGTCTCTCTTTTGAATTCTTAAAAATTATAAATTAAAAATTCTCTGCGACCAGAAACGACTCTGTCCATATTCTATACTCATTCCTCTTGCATCCGCAATGGCATCACGAGGTGCAGGAACTTGCCTTCGTCGGCAGTTTTGAAGATGGCCGGGTGCATGCTATCGACCACTTCCATGACCACGGGATCGCTCTCTGCATGGACGAGGAAGTCGAGGAGATACGAGGAGCTCAGGGCGATCTTGTTATCCGGTCCCGTTTTCTCCGCCCCCAGCAGCGCTTCGTCCCGACCGACTTGCGTCTGGGGTGTCGTGACGCGCGTCTGCTCCTTCCCGCAGTGGAACGTGAGGTTGTTATTCATTTCCTTCGCGAAGTAGTGCATGCGGCGGACGGCCGTCGTAAGCTCACTGAGCCCGAAGACCACGCGCGTGCCGGCGTCTTTCGGGATGATTTGCTGGTAATCCGGGAATTTCCCGTCAATGAGTCTCGAGAGGAGCCTTGTCGCCCCGACTTGGAACTCGATCTGCTGGCGACTGAGGGTGACGTCGATCTTTGAGGGCGTCTTCTTTTCTTCTTTGTCATCCGGCCCCTTCCTGTCGCCCTTCTTGGACCCCAGGATCATCTTGAGCTCTTCCAGGATCTTTACCGGGATAATACACGAAATGTCGGTGGAACTCCCTTGGAGCGCCATCTTGTACTCCGAGAGGCGATAGCTGTCTGTGGCAACGAGGATGAGTTTTCCCTTCTCCGTGCGAACATAGACGCCCGAAAGCACGGGTCGGAGCGTTGTTTTTGCGGATGCGAACGTCACGAGATGGAGAGCCTCCAAAAAGGGCGCCGCATCGAGCGTGAAGGAGTTTTGTTTTTCCACATTGGTAATGGTTGGATACTCGCTGGCTGCCTCGCCGGAAATAAGAGTTTTTGCATGCTTCGACGTGCACTTGAGCTGCGTTCCTTCGCTTGTTTCAAGAAGGACCTCCGGATCGGAGTTATATTGCGCGAAGTTGAGGATTGCTTTTGCGGGAATCGTAATCGATCCTTCATTTTCAATCTTCGCTTCAAAACTTGTCACGATGCTGAGTTCCAAGTCTGTCGCGCTTACCGTGCATCGTTTTCCCTCTGCATGCATGAGAATGTTTCCCAAAATCGGTAGAGCTTGTTGTGTTCCGATCGCGCGACTGACCAGGTGGAGCGCCTGGAGAAGGTCTGATGTTTTGGAAGAAAATTTCATGGAGGGATGATACTGCTTCGTCCTCCCGCACATGCGGGACGGGACTATGCAGTACGAGAGGAGGGAGTAAAAGATGACCCAAAAAACATTTTCATTTTGCAGTGATAGGTAAAGGAAAGGAACTGTATCAAATCCGTCATCATCATAGTAGCTAGAAAATTTGGGCAATCTCTTCGATGGTCTGTGGAAATCGCTCGTAAATACTTTTTCTCCTCATGGAGGAAAGCGCCTTCCTGGCACTTCTGAATAAAAGTGTTGTGTGGGTGGGGTGTGGAAAACTCATGGACAACCACAGACGTTTGGGCTGTTGCACACTAATCCATTAATTTGGCTTGTGGTAGATAAAAAATTGGTATCAATGTGTGTATGTCTCTGCAAAATTCCCATCCCCTCACGGGGGTCTATCCACATAGGGTGTGGATAACTATTTTATGCAAAAACCGTTATCCCCAGACCGAAAATGTCATAAACAACAAAGGACAAAGAATAATGCCAATAAGTCAGGATTCAATGATCGATCATTGGGGTTTTGGCGGTGCCACGTGGGAGCGCGGCTCCTCTACGTGGTCGGGTGGCGATTATTTTGCCTTGGGGGAGGCGAGATGACGTCATTATTTCTTTCGATGGCCCATCTTTGTCATTTGCCTGCCTGCCGGCCAGGCAGGTTTCTTCGGTCATTACATTCTGTATTTCTCCCTGTCCGCCGCATCCACGGCCTCCACGCGGTTCGGGCGCACCGTCATGGTCCCATCCTTCATAGAAACAAAACTCCCATCCGGAACATCATCGGTCACATAGATCCCCCCACTTATAAAGCTCTTCTGGCCGATCTTGATGCCGGGGTTGAGGCCGACGCAGATACCGATGCGGCTGCCCTCGCCGACGACGGCTCCGAGTTTTGTCCGGCCCGTGCCGATCCTCTCCTTTCTGGAGGCGGAGAAGATCTCGCCTTCGTCGAGGCGGAAGTTCCCGGTAGTCGCCCGCCCGCCAAATGCGACGTTGTTCCCGACGATCGAGTCGCCCAGGTACGTCATGTGCGTCCAGACATCATCGCTCACGATCGAGTCTTTTACTTCAGATCCAAACCCAATGACGCAACGCTTGCCGATGGACGATCCGCGGACGAGCGCGCCTGTTCCGATGACGGTTCCATCCCCGACGACGCACGGCCCGACGATGGAGGCATGCGGCAGCACTTTCACATGTTCGCCGATCACGACGCTTCCGTCGATCACTGCGGATTTGTGAATCGAGGCGCTTTTAGCGATCCCACCTTCGCCCGCTCTGGCGGGGCTACGGGGGGCAGGCGATGATTTCTGCAGGCTCGAGAGGAAGATCGGCAGGAGCTCCAGTAAATGCCACGGGTACTTCACCGGTTGCCAGAGGCCGTTATACGGAACGACGCGATAGACGTGCTCCTCCATGAGGGCAGTCAGCGCCACTTCGTACCCGTCGTCTTTCTTACTCTTCACTTTCTCGAGCGCCTTCAGCAAGACCGATGCATCGTTATGAATGTGCGCGACGATGTTCACGAGGTCGCTTGGCTCGTTCCCCGCGCCAGGCTTCTCCTTCACGCCGAGGACCCTGCCCGCCTTCGTCACGAGGTAACCGCCGGGGAAGTAGCTCCTCACCTTCTTCGCGAGGATTGCCCCCATCGCATCCGGTCGCTCCGCCGCTTTCTGGAGTTCCTTCAGCGCCTTCGGCTCGATGACGTCGTTGCCCCCGAGGATCAGCACCTGTTCTTTCCGGAGGCTCGGGAGGGCGGAGAGGAGCGCCGCTTGCATGCCTCCCTCCAGATCTTCTTGTTCGATGATCTTGAGACTCGGGTACATCTTATGCGCCGCTTTCAGGTTATGTTCACCGGCCACGAGGATGATGTCCTTGCAGCCGCCCGCCTTGAGCGTCTCCATTTGCTGCCCCAAAAGGGTCTTCCCGGCGATCGGGAAGAGGGTCTTTTCTGTGAGCGGCCAAAAGCGGCGTGACCGTCCGGCGAGGAGGAGGAGAGTTTTCACGAGTTCCCGGGCAGTATAGGGCTAGGACTAGGGCTAGGGCCAGGACGCTAGAATGCCACAAATCCGCCCATGCAGTTGATTATAAAAGCTCTAAGCATGTAATGCTGCCATGGCACAGAAGGGTCCCAAAGAGGCGCCGACAATGGAGGACGTGATTCATCGGATGCAGAAAATGGGCATAGATGGGATGGGATTACTTCCCGCATGAACCACCCGCAACCCCTCAAGAACATATGGAGAATTTGGACGAAATTCAGAGAATCATCGATGGGCGCAAGAGGGCTGCTAGAAAATCCATCACCCGAGAAAATTAAAGTTTTAGAGAAATAGTTCCTTCATCTTTCGTCATCTGGACGGGGATCTGAAGAGCCTTGAGACGCCCAAGAATGCTTGGATGCGGGTGCCCGTAGGAGTTATTTGCCGCGACGGAGATGATGGCGAGGCGTGGATCAACTGCCAGGAGGAATCCCGTCCCGGAGGATGTTTTGCCCCCGTGGTGCGCGACTTTGAGGACGGTCGAACGAAGGTCCGCCCCGGTTGCGAGGATTTCTTTCTCCGCAAATTCTTCGATGTCCCCGGTGAAGAGAATGGATTCCTTTCCATACATCGCCTTGAGGACGATGGACGAGTCGTTCACATCTTTGAAGGAGATACTTTCGATATCCTTCGGTGGCCAGAGGACATCAAGCAGGAGTCCATCGCCCATGTCGAGATCCTTGGCGGGGTCGGAAAAAATAATCTCCGGCTTCCGGTCTTCCACCGCGGCGATCAGCTCTTCGTAGCGACCAACATCGTAGGCAATGCCCGTGAGGAGGATTTTCTCGACGCGATAGCGACGGAGGAACGAGGGGAGAGCGACGAGGTGATCGACATTGGGATGCGAAAGGACGAGGAGGTCGATACTGCGATCGAAGAATGGCATGCGCGATCCCACTGCCTCTAGCGCCGCGAGATCGGGCCCTCCATCGATGACGATCTGCTTACCCGTCGGAGAGACGAGGAGCGCGCTGTCGCCTTGTCCGACGTCCAGAAAGTGCACATGCACATTTCCATCAGGCAGGAGCCGCAGCTCCCGATGCAGCATCGCGGCCATCCCCGTGAGCGCGAGGAGGCAGATCAGCCATTGCGTTATAGGTGAGTTCTTCAAAGTGATGGATCATACAGGAGAAATCCGAAATTCGAATCTCGAAATTCGAAACAAATTCAAAGCATGAATACGCAAAAGTGCGGCAAACACGTCGAAGTGCTTTCGGATTTCGAATTTAGTGCTTCGTGCTTTTTGTCCGCATCTTTCTCCATCCCATGACCGCTCCTGCCATCGTGAGGATGGCGGCGGTGCCGACACCGGAGCTCGAGAGATCGTCGGGAGTCGAGAGCGGAGGCAACGCCACGGACTTGAAGACACCGGCCGAGGCGGTGCCGAAAGAGCTGATGGCGCGAACGGCGACGCCAAACTCGCCGGCGGGCACGCCGCGAAGCGTGACCATCGTGGTATTGCCCGGGATCAACTGCGGCGCGCTGAACGTGCGTCCGTTATCCGGGCTCTGCGTGACTTCAAACGATGCGACGGCTCCTGGGGGATTCGTATCCCTCCATGTCACCGTAACGTCGTAGCGATTGTTGCCCCCCGGCGTCGCGCGGATATTGAGGTTTGCAATGTCACGCGGCTGTACCGGGATGCTCGACTGCGATTGCGCGCCTCGCGGGTCGAAGACCCGCGCTTCTTTGCCCATGCCGTGGCCGAGGAAGAGGCCTTTGTCTTGAGCAGGACTCAGTGTCACGAGAGATGCGGTCGGGTCTGCCGCTCTGCCCTGGAGCACGGAGCTCGCTTCCACGATGTAGGCGACGTTTCGTTCCTGCACTTCGGTATTGATCTGCACGCGATTGCCCGCGATCGTGAGGCGCGTGAGGGCGAGCTGCGTGCCGCTGCTATTCTTGATCATGAAGGCATTCGCCGCTTGATCGGGCGCGAGCACCACGGGGAGCGAGAAGGTCACAAGCACGCCCGTCGCAGAGATCGATTCCGCAGAGACTACGGCGAAGACCTCGCCCGACATCGGAAGCCCGGGGACGGAGGGCTCTTCCTCGCTCGGGAGAGTCGGTGTCGGGATTTCCTGGCTCGAAGAAGAGGGTTCCTCTTCCGGGGGCGGCTCCTCAAGGGGTTCCTCCGGCTCTTGCCCCAGGAAGACGTTTACTTCTTCCAAGAAGAAATCACTTTCGACTCCATCGGGACCGACCGCGAGAACGCTGATATAAAGTTCCATCGACGGAGGGAAGTCGCGCAGAATGTGCTGGGTGACCGGATCGTTTGTTTCTTCGAAATCGTCATACTCGCCGTCGTTTTCCAAGATGGACTCCGTGTTGTAGTACACGCGATACGACGCGGCAGGGTCTCCATCGGTGGCTGCATTCCAGCGGACGCGCACTTCGCCCTCCACCACTTCCGCTTGGATCCCGGTGACTCCGCCCGGCGCCGCGAACGCGTACGCAGGGGAGAGAAGAGACGCGAGAAGCGCGAAAGACTGCACGATGGCAGAGAGTTTTATGTGAATGTGCATTTCACATTATTGTAGCATAAACAACGATTCTTGGGAAGATGAGAACACCGCAAAGGAATGACCAAAATAACAAACGACCCTCCTTCGTCCCGCAAGTGCGGAACTACGCCTGCCTGCCGGTCTTCGACTCCGAGGCTCAGACTCGAGGAGCAGGCAGGGACGGGCAGGCAAAGAATAATGCCAAGGGATCAGGATTCAATCCGACTTCGTCCCGCAAGTGCGGGACTACGCCGGACAAGGGGTTTTTGTGTTGTGGCACTGTAAGCGTGGGGTTCATACCAATGATTGATCAGTCATTTCAATCATTGGATTTCTGGTCGGGCGGGTTTTTATTTGTCGTTTGTCCTTTTTAAATTTATGAATCAGAAGCCAACAGCTCTACGGATTTTAAGGATTTCCGCGAGGCCGAGGATGGCCCCCCCGGCAAGCCCGAGCCCGATGATCGTGCGCAAGGAATCTGTCAGGAGAGGCGCAGAGAGGGCGAGCAGAGCGCCGAGGAGGATCGTAAATGCAATCCACCGAAGAACATCTGCGAGAGAGAGCATCAGTGGCAGCACCTTTTGACTGGCAGGGAGCAACGTGAGCGCCAACACGCCATGCACGAAGATGGATGTGAGACACGCGCCGAGGAAGCCGTAGTCGGGAATGAGGAGGAGGTTGAGTCCGACGGAGAGGAACGCGCCCGCGCCGAGGAGGAGAACAAGCCGACGCCACGCGTGCCTCGTGAGGAGCACGTAGAAACTGTAGAGCACGATGCCATTGAGGAAGATTGGAGCGCTGAGGAGCTGCAGCGCGATATCGGAGCCCGCTTGCGTAGGCGTGCTCAGGTACTGCTCGGTCGTGAGCAGCGCGATGAGCGGACGCGCCCAAAAATACGAGAATAGCGAGGAGATCGACCCGAGCACCAAGAGCAGCAGGAATGTTTTTCCGAGCATCGATCTCGTTTCCTCTCCTTTTTCGTGGCTCTGCGAGAGCGTCGGAAGAACGGAGTTGAGCAGGAACGTCGGGATGAGGAACGCCATGTCGGTCATCCGCAGCACGAACCCGTAGTACGCGTTCTGGAGCTCGAAGTCGGAACGCAGGAGCGCGATGAGCGTCACGTCGAATTGGCGGTAGAGCGCCATGCAGAGGAACGCGAGGCCGTAGGGCGCGGCGGTCCGCGCGAGGCGTCCCAGAAGCGCGCTGTCCCATCGCGGCCGGATCCTCTGCAGTCGGTTCCCGAAGAACATCGAGAGCAGATAGAGCGTAAATGCGCCGATGCCGCCGATCGCCAGAAATGCGTACATGATCCGCACATCACTCGTCTGTCGGATGCCCCAGAGGATGAAGAGGCCGATGAGTCCCGTGGTGATCGCGCGATGTGTCACCTCCGCGATGAAAACATAGTGCATCTTGTAGTGGACTTGAAAAACGGTGCGCAGGATCCCTGCGAGGAGCGTGAAGAAGGGGACGAAGGCGGCGATCGTGACGCCAAGCGGGAGCGGCGTGCCGCGCCACATAGGAAGAATCCAGGCGAGGGCGAGGGCGAGGGAAAGGGAGAGGAAAAGAATGATGCATCGCAGAATGATGAGCCCACCGAGCACCTCCGCCCGGTTCTTCGCGCGCGCCACTTCGCGCACGGCGATGGCATAGAGCCCGAAATCCGCGAGGATTCCGAAAACTTGAAGATAGCCGTATGACGAGTTGTAGTATCCCGCGAGCTCCTTCGTGAGTCCGATCGCCACGAACTTCACCGTCAGGATACTCAGTGCAGCCATGCCGAACTGGCTCGCCATCTGCCAAAGCGTCGATTCTGCGATTTTGCGTGTAGACACGAATTTATGGTATCTGGAAAGCGCGCAGAAATCGATGGAGCCTCTTTCTATTCATCTCGATGACTGCATCGGGGTTGTCATACATTTGTGCAATTTCTTCCGTGTGCGTCTGAGACAAGCATTTTCGGAGAGCGGCTCCAATCCTCCTTAGGTGCTCGGTCTCGCCCCATGAGGAGCGGAAAATGGGTGCTCGGAGAAAATGTGCACGACGAATGATGCTTGTGAGATGACTGATGGCTTCCAGCCGGTCATGTTTCTTTGGAGACTGCAGCGGCTGCAGTGTCCACTCAGATTCTTCCGCGAGAGACTGAGGATCCATACGATGATGTTACTCCTGCAATCGCGACGATCCGACAGAGGTGACTGTTCCGTCCTCAAATTGCAATTGTGCGGGTTTACCCTCCAGGTCCATCACAATCCTCAGCCCGTTTTTGCCGTTTTGAATGATGATCCTCTCTTCTAATCGCTTGATAGTCGGGTGTCCGTCTCCATTTGCACGTGATTCCTTCGAAGACCGTCGTCCGCGCGCGATACGCACGAATTTCGTAATCAATATTGTCACATGCCATTTTCCCCGCACCGAGAAGTAAGGTGCCGCTCACTGCGTACATAGCCATGCGAATGCCCCGAAGTTTTTCGCTCAGTGCGATATCAATCCGCCTTCGCCCCTCTCGGGGCTTCCCACGTCGCCCTACGGGCTTTGAGGGACAGGTCGGCGGACAGGCGACCTGGATGCTATCATTCTGCTTTCGAAGGCGATGGTCTGACCCGCCCGAACGATCTGATCGTTCGGATCGGGCGGGTTCCCCGGAGCTTGCTCCGGAAAAAAGAGTCCAGAGCTTGCTCTGGGGTTCATACCAATGATTCGTGCGGTCCCTCGCGCTTTTATCGGGCTGGGATTTGAGTTCGATGTCTTGGAGCCGGTTCGGCTTCATGTATTTTCTTCGTCAAAGGGAAACGTTCCTGCTGGCATCACGATGCCCATCGCCGCTGCCAAGCTCGAAACAGCAGTCTGAAGGGTTGCAGCCACTTTCGTCTGCAGGTGCGCCATTGCCGCTGGAGGCTGATCCCTCTCCGCATATGACTGCGCTGCCTCCACACGTCCGAATATTTTCGCTTCCAGCACCCTGCCCCGCCTGCGCATTCCGATGAAGCATTCACCCGCGTGTGCAACGAGCTGCCAGTTATCCCCGAGGAGCGCTATGGCATCCTCCGTGATTCGCGCCCACTCATGTCCGCGAGGAGGCTCAAATTTTTCCATTGCTCGGGTCACTGCGTCATCCCAATCGGAGGCCATCAGCCGGTCGTGCCGACGACGTCCGTATTCAAATGGCTGTGTCATGCAGCAGTAGTATTCTTCAAAATAACGAAAAGTCAAAAGGTGTTAGGTTGCAGCATTAACCTTACACAAGGGGATTCTGAAAGAAGGCTCCGATAAACGACTTCTGCAGGTGTTTTCCGGTCCATGCCCATGCCGAGATGGATCTTGTGGTAGTTGTACCAGACGAGCCACTGCTGCAGATCACAGTTCTGCTGCTCGATGCAGTCTGATGGATGGAGATACACGTAGAAGCAGCGGTACTTGAGTCCGTCATGGAACTTCTCGATCTTCCCGTTGTGCTCGGGATGGTACGGCTCATTGCGGATGTGTTTGATACCCGCGAGTGCGCAGGCAACGGAAAAGCGTGTACTCCATTCCGATCCGCAATCCGTGCGGATGACTTTGATGATGAACGGCGCATGAGCGATGACGTAGCGCAGGAATGCGATGGAAGAATCTTGCGTGTGATTCTCATAGAGCTTCGCGAGAGCGAACCGTGAACGATCATCGAGGCAGTCATAGCAGGCTCTCTTTGCCGCTCTGCCCCACGGAAAACTCGTATCCATCTGGATTTCTTCTCCCACCTCCTCCTTCACGTAGCGCTGCGGCGCTGGGCGCGGCAAACGGATGGGTGCTCGTACATTTTGATGACGCTTCCAGATCCGCCATACCGTTGCAGGGTGAACAGAATGTTCCTTGGGAAGATGCGCAGCGATGTCGTAGATGTTCCAGTCCTGATGCGCCGCAAGCATGTCCAAGACGACAGTTTCCGTTGTATCACTGCTCCGGTTCCACGCCTTGCCGCCCTTCCGTCCGGTCTTCTTTGGGAGAAGTCCATCGACACCGGCGGCTTTGTATCTGGTCATCCAATCATAGATCGTGGGTCTGCTTTTCTTCACAGAACGGGCAGCGTCGGACACGGAAATCTTGCCGGTGAGGATACGTTCAACGAGCGCGGCTTTCATGGCTGCGAGGGGGTAAGCGTGGTGGGATTTCATGCCTCCACGATAAACGAAGGTGTAAACCTAATTGCTGCAATAAGAACACGAAAAGTCAAAAGGGGCCAAATTTGGCCTGGACAAAGCCATATTTGCAGGAATAGACTGCTGCCTCAGAATGCCGCTGAGCTTCCAACACCTCATCTCCACAAAACAACTTCTCAGGAAGGATACGGACACTATTTTGAAAGTGGCTGCAGAGATGGAAAAGGTTCTGAAGAAGGGGGGAGATGATCGCCTGCACGGGAAGATTCTTGCAGCACTTTTCTATGAGCCGAGCACGCGCACGCGTCTCAGCTTCGAGACGGCCATGCAAAGGCTCGGCGGCGAGCTCGTCACGGCGGATGGGTTTCAATTCAGCTCGCTCTACAAGGGAGAGTCCATCGAGGACACCATCAAAGTCGTCGGGCAGTACGCGGACATCATCGCGATGCGACACCCGGAACAAGGCAGTGCGGACAAAGCGGCCTCTGTGAGTCCCGTGCCATTCATCAATGCGGGGGACGGGCCGGGCCAGCACCCCACCCAAGCACTCCTGGACCTCTATACCATCCAGGCCGAGTGCGGAAGGGTCGATGGCCTGCACATCGCGATGGTCGGAGACCTGCGCTACGGACGGACGGTGCACTCGCTTTCGTTCCTGCTTGGCCTCTACAAAAATATTCGTTTCACCTTCGTTTCTCCACATGAGCTTACAATGCCGGAGAAGGTGACGAACTTCCTCAAAGAGCAAAAAATTCCGTACGACGAGACAGACAAGATCGACGCGGCCCTTGGCTGTGACGTGCTCTACATGACGCGCGTGCAAGAGGAACGCTTCGCCGATCACTCCGAATATGAACGACTGAAAGACAAGTACCGCCTCACTGCCTCGCAGGTGAAAGGAAAGAAAGTCGTCGTGCTTCATCCGCTCCCGCGGGTTGGGGAGATTGCCACAGATGTCGATGCCCTCCCCAATGCAGCATATTTCCGCCAAGTGCGAAATGGCGTCCCCGTGCGCATGGCGCTCCTCGCGATGCTCCTCGGCGACGCATGATACGGCTACGCGATGAAGGCAGAACGCACGAGGTATCTCTTTTGAAGCTCATATCGGCGAAGCGATCCGACTTCGTCCGCCTAAGGCGGACTACGCCGGACAAGTATCGCTACGCCAATATTACGATACTATTGATCAACCAACTCTTTTACTTTATCGCGAAGCCCGTATGAGCTCAACGCTGATTGCCGGAGGCACCCTGGTGACATCCTCGGGTGAGCGTTTGGCGGATATTCTCATAAAAGATGGGCTCATCGAATCCATTGACGGGAGTGGCCGATTGCAATCGGCCACTGCGGAGGAAAGGATCGATGCGAAGGGCAAATTAATCATGCCGGGGCTCATCGATTGCCACGTGCACTTTCGTGAGCCGGGACTGACGCACAAAGGGGATATGCAGTCGGAGTCGGCCGCCGCGGTCGCGGGAGGTGTCACAACCGTGTGCGAGATGCCAAATACGATTCCGCCGACGGTCACCGTCGCGGCGCTCGCAGACAAAGTGCGCCGAGCGCATGCGATCAAGCACTGCGACATTCGATTTTTCATGGGAGTGACCGAAGCCGCCCACCTTCTTGCCGTGCGTGATGTCTGGATCGGTTCCAGTGCGGAATTGAAACGATTGAAAAAGAAATGCGCAGGCGTGAAGATCTACCTCGATCACTCCACGGGTAACCAGAAGATCGCAGGAGGTGTCATCCATGAAGTGTTCAAGTTGTGTGGCGAATTGCGGATTCCTTTGATTGCGCATTGTGAAGATGAAAAGGCCAATGCGGAAGCGATGAAAAAAATCGTAGGGCCGAAATATTTCGGCCCTACGATTTTTCCTGCTTCTTTGCATTCCGAGGCCCGCCCGCCGGAATCGGAGGCGAGAGCCATTGAGTTTGCGATCGGATTGGCACGGAAATACAAGACTCCGTTTCACGTCGCACATCTTTCGACTGCGCAGGGGGTTGATCTGGTTCGGAGGGCGAAGAGAGAAGGACTGGCTGTCACCTGCGAGGTCGCGCCGCATCATCTGTTCCTCACAACAGACGACTACAAAACGCTCGGAACACTCGCAAAGATGAATCCGCCTCTCCGTTCACACGAACACCAGAAAGCACTCTGGAACGGGATCGAAGACGGCACGGTTGATTGCATTGCGACCGATCATGCGCCGCACACAATCAAGGAGAAACAGTCAGGCGATCCGCTGAAAGCTCCGAGCGGCGTTCCCGGAGTTGAAACAATGCTCCCGCTCCTGCTCACCAAGTTACAACCGAGTAACGTCGTGCGACTCTGTTTCGAGCATCCGAACAAAATCTTCAATCTTGGAAAGAAAGGCATTACGGAAGGCACTCCCGCGAACCTCATCATGGTTGATCCGAAAAAAGAGTGGACGATCGAAGGAAAAAAGCTTCACAGCAAATGCAGATGGACGCCCTATGAGGGTTGGAAGGTGCATGGGGAAATATCAGTTATTAAGGATTGAGAGCGGCCATACCTGGCCGCGTGAATGACGGTAATCGCGCCCACGTATGGGCGCTCTCATTTACGAGATGATTTGATGTAAATCCGACAATTTTTCTATCACATGATCTGCCTGCCCTTTTGCCTCATGCGGCGTGAACTTGGTAATAAACAGACACGATTCCATCCCCGCTGCCTTCGCCGCTTCCAAGTCGAAGATCATATCGCCGATATAGAGGCACTCTTCTGGCGGTACGTTCAGTGCGTCGGCTCCCATAAAGAGTCCATGGGGATGCGGTTTCATGTACGGCATCATGTGGTCGGCGGTGATGAAGGTGTCGATGTAGTCCCGGATCGGCGTGCGCGTGTTCAGGGCATCCACATACTTCATCCAGGAACCCGTGACGACTGCCGTGCGGTACTTTTTTGTGACGCCCTTCAGGAGTTTTTCCGCGCCCGGGAGCCACTCGACGCTCTTGCGTAACAGTCGTTCATACCGCTCATCGCGGTCTTTTCGGAAAGCAGGAGCATCCGCTTCGGAAAACCCAAGATGTTCGAGAATTTGCATTGTGTGCCAGCCCTTTTTATACCACTCTTCGAATTCTTTCCGCGTGGGATGCAGATCAATTACCGTGAGCGCCTCAAGAAAGGCATCGTGGTACAGGTCGATGGTGTCGACGAGGGTGCCATCTAGATCGAACAGGATCGCAGAGTAATTCATAGAATGAGAGTGGATGAAAGACGACAAGGATTCCTTGTCATCGTTGTCGTCTTTGTCGTCCTGATTAAACTTCTACCACAATGGGGATCACCACCCTCCTTCGCCCCCTGCGGGGAGCTTCGGAGGGCGAGAGATGTTGTAAAAGTATAGACGTGGGTTAGACCTCAATGACGATAGGAATGACCATCGGCTCGCGATCGAGCTTCCTATCAAAGTAGCGGTAGAGCGCTCCCGTTACTGCGGATTTGAGCGCTTTTCGCTCGGTTTCGCCGCGATTCAGGGCCTCTTCGTACGCTTTCTTGGATGTCTCGATCACTTCGCGCGTGATGCTCTGCTGCTCAGACCCATAAATGAGTCCGCGCGAGAGGACATCGGGATCGCCGACGAGCCGCTTGCTTTCCGCATAGGCCCGAAACACGATCATAATGACGCCGGCGTTACTCATGATCTTGCGATCGGTGAGCACGCGCTGGCCTTCCCCGGCGCTGCCGCGTCCGTCAATGATGACGTCGTTGGCAGTGAGTTTCGTTTTGCTCTTGCGGGCCGAACCATCCTGATCAAATTCCAGGATCTCGCCGTTGAGGAGCAAATGAAGCCGATTTTCCTCGTAGCCGATGCTTCGCCCGAGGTCGGCATGGGCCGCTTTCATGTGGGGCTCGCCGTGTTCGGGGATGATGTGCTTCGCACGCACCAAGCGGTGCATCAGAAGAATGTCGTTTTGGTAGCCGTGGCCCGTGGTATGGAGCGCGAGCTCCGCGTTCGTCTTTACCGTCGCGCCTTTGAGGTGGAGGTTATTGACGACTTTCGCGACCGCGCGTTCGTTCCCGAGGATCGGGTTGGAGCTGAGGATCACGGTGTCGCCTTTTTTGACGTTCACGTGGCGGTGCGTCCCGAGGCCCATGCGGGCGAGGCCGGCGGCCTCTTCCCCTTGGCTGCCCGTCGTAATGATCAGCACCTCGCGGTCGGGCAACTTGTCCATCGCGGGGTTCACTTTGCGGATGAGCCCGCGCGGTACCTTTATATGGCCCAAGTTCTGCGCGATCTCGATATTGGTCTCCATGCTGCGTCCCGCGATGAAGATCTTGCGATTGAAGCTCTTGCCATGCTCGATGATCTGTTCGATGCGGTTGAGAAGCGAGCTGAAGGTCGAAATGACGACTCTGCCCTTCGCATCGCGGATCAAGTTGTAGAGCGTTTGGGAGATTTCCTTCTCACTCTTGCTGTTGCCGGGCTTCGTGGCGTTCGTGGAGTCCGCGACGATCGCGAGCACGCCTGCGTCGCCAAGCTCCGCGAGCCGATGGAAGTCGGCGGGCGGTTCGTTCATCGGCGTCAGGTCGAACTTGAAATCGCCCGTGTGGACGATGGTTCCGTACGGCGTGTGCACGGCGATGGCGGCGCTGTCGGGAATACTGTGCGTGACGCGCAGGAACTCGACTTCCACCTTGCCGATGCGGATCTTGTCGCGGAAATTCACGGTATTGAGCCGTGATTTGCCGGTGAGATGCTCCTCATCCAGCCGCTTTTTGACCATCGCCATGGTGAGGCGCGTGCCGTAGCACGGCGGGAAGTGGAGAGCGGGGAGCAGGTGCTGCACCGCGCCGATGTGGTCCAAGTGCCCGTGCGTGAAGAGGATCGCTTTGATGCGATTTTCACGGCCGCGGAGGCCCGAGATGTCCGGGATCAAATAGTCGATGCCGAGCATGTCCTCGTCAGGGAATTGGAGGCCGATGTCGATGATGTAGAGGTCTCCGTCTACTTCGATGACGAAGCAGTTGCGGCCGACCTGTTCGAAGCCACCGAGCGGGTAGACGCTGAGGCCCGATTTTCGCGAAGGTCCCTGCGGCTGTCCCGCATGAGCGGGACGCGGCTGAGGGGGGGGTCCCGCGGGATTCCGATAATCGTGTCTGGGGTGATGGCCAATCCGCCTACGACGAAAATGAAACCGTTTTGGTTTACCGACGGGCTGTCCCGCATTTGCGGGAGCAACCGGTCCGTTCTCTGGAGTCATGTCTGGTTCTTTTGGAAAAAATAAGACTGCTTCCACTCTACTCCGCGGGAGATCAAAAAGCAAGGCCTCTTTGTCAGATAGCCATGATTTTGGCTTACATACCACATTTTTTTACTTGCAGATTTTGTATCTCGACGGGAAAGCATCGAAATTATTTCGAACAAAAACGGTCCTCACCCCGCACCTTGCCGGATTTTTTGAAGAGAATCATTGATATGTCTAAAAGTGCTTTTTTGTGCGAAAAAAACAAGGTGAGAGGTCCTTGCGAGTCCCCGCATGGCCCTGTAGCCTGAATCCCCGATGGATATCATAATCCAGACGGGCCATACGAAATCGAGCAGCGGGACGACGCTCGTGTCTCTTTCCTTCAGCTCTCCTCGCGGAGAACACGCGTATTTGCTCTTGCAGGTCACCGCCGCTCCGAAAGACGCAAAAACACTCGAAGAAGAATGCACCACGATCCTCCAGCACGGTCTCCTGGAGGCCGAGGGGGATTCCTGGGGGAGGCTGGACGGCACGCTCAAAGAAATGAACGGCCTCTTCAAGGGGCTTCTCGTCTCCAATGTCGTGGAGGACATCCACGCGCTCCTTGCCATCGTCGATAGCGACGGGATGCTCCACGTGTCGCACGCCGGACGCGCCGAGGCCTACCTCATTCGCGGGGGAGCGACGAGCCAGATCACCGAATACACCCGCGGGAAGCCGAGCCCCGTCTTCGTGCACATCTCCAGCGGCCAGCTGGAACCCCGTGACGCCGTCGTCTTCTCCACGCAGAGGCTCCTTCGCACCATCACGCCGGCGCAGCTCGCGCAACTTTCGCAGCGCGGCGATCAACTCCTCAGCGAGATCACCATTCAACTGGATGCCGAGCGCGAGCTCGCGTCGCTTGCGACTCTGCACGTGGGCGCGCGTGCGCCGAAGGCAGCGGCAGATACGTCCGAGCGCCCGGCCGTCTCGAATAGGCGAGCGGGCCGCAGCCGGACCGGAGGCGTTTCTCTCAAAAGAGTGCTTGCCCCGGTCCTGCCCCTCGTTTCCACGTGGGGCAAGCGGGGCCTTTCCACCATGTCTTCCGCATCGACTTTCACGAGCGTCGTGCGCGAGAAGGCGACGGATTTCCTCGCGGATCTGAAAGATCCGCAGCGTAAACGAAGAGCCCACCTCCTCCTCATCGCGTCCGCGCTCGGGGCTTTCCTCGTGATCTGGATGGTCGTGCGCCTTTCGACCAGCAGCCAGCGAAGCAAGAGCAGGGCCGAGCTCGAGGATCTTGTCGAGCAAATCAATACCGAGATCCGCACGGCAGATAACCGCCGCCTCACCGGCGACGTCGATTCCGCCAATGCGATCCTGGGCCGGGCGGAGGAGCGTGCGAAACAGGTCATGGACAGCGAGAGCGGCCTCTTCCGCGTGGAAGCGCTCGATCTTCTGGACCGTATCCGCGGCAAGCGCGAAGAGATCCATAACATCGCGCGCCTCAATCCCCGCATGGTCGTGAACCTGAGCTCGAAGAACCCGGACATCGTCGCGCAGGGGATGATCGGCCTCGCGGACGGCGAGTTCACCGTCTACGACCGGCAGGATCTCTACCGCATCCTCTTGAACGCCGTGGATGATCCGGATCGTATCGGCGACGAAGAGCTGATCCTCGATGGCGTGTACTTCGACCGCTACAAGACGCTCGCGTTCCTCACGACGGGCAACAGCCTCATCGAAGTGATCTCCGACCAGCCGACCAACATGAAGACGGAGGCGGCCGAGGGCTGGGTCACGGGCAAGGACATGGAGACCTACCTGCGCTTCCTCTACATCCTCTCTCCCGATAAGAACCAGATCTTCAAATACGAGCGCCTGAGTAACCGCTACGGGCCCCCGGTGGAGTACAACGTGAATGGCGACCTGAGCACCGCGGTGGATATGGCGATCGACAACAGCATCTACATCGTGAAGGAAGGCGGCACCATCGTGAAGCTGCTCCGGGGCGAAGTGCAGCCCTTCGTCATCCGCCATGCGCCGGACGACGTGCTGAAGGACGTCGCCAAGCTCTACAAGGTTCCGGACAGCAACTTCTACTTCCTGGATCCCAAGGCCGCGCGCATCGTCGTCTCGACCGATGGAGGCCCGACGGGAGAGTCGTCCTACGTGAAACAGTACGTCCTCGAAGGCGATCAGATCGGCACGCTCCAAGACCTCTACGTCGATCCCGATCAGACGCACCTGTATGTATTGGATGAAAAGAGGTTGTATGTAGTCGATCTTCAAGGTAAGTGAGGGCTCCTCCTTCGCCAAGGCTAC
>JACPYA010000041.1 GCA_016196295.1 Candidatus Peregrinibacteria bacterium
CCAACTGAGCTACGCCCCGATGGTTTGAAGGATTATCAGGAGCCAACTGCCTGTCCTCCGTAGCCTTGGCGAAGGAGGAAGCTACGCCCCGATGTTGTAAAAATGAAGGAAGGCTCCCGGACGCGCAAGCGCTTTATTTGACGGTTCGAATCTGCAGGCATATTCGAAGCCCAACTGAGCTACGTCGATGGCGTTGGACAATGAACAGAAGCTACTGCTGTCCTCAGAAGCCTTGGCGAAGGAGGAAGCTACGCCCGAACTGGAGAAATGATACAGCATTTTCGCACTTGGCACTTCGCACTTGGCACTTCATCATGGCCGTATGCGCTACCTCGTCCTCCCCTCGTCGCGCTCATCCGGGATTGGCAACGGGCTGACGTATGAGGCGAACGATGTGAAAGTGGGATCGGCCGTGCGGGTCCCGCTTCGAAACAAACTGGTCGAAGGAATCGTGTTCGATGTTATACAGGAGAGAGCATCGGTGGAGTACGACGTGAAACAGGTGAAAGAAATTCTCGGAGATGCTCCTCTTCTGACCGATGTGCAGCTTCGGCTCGTTCGATGGGTAGCGGAGGAATACTGCTGTTCTCTTCGGGCCGCGCTGAGTGTCTTTCTTCCGCCTCCTCCATGGTCTGCACTCCTGCCAGCGGACATTACTGGATATGCTCTCAAGGGATCGATCCCCGAACATTTGCGAAGCAAAAAACAGATGCACGTCCTCGAATATTTGCAGGGTAAAGATTGGGTCTCCATCGATAATCTCAAAGGAGGGACGGGAGTGACGAAACCCGTCCTCGATGCACTGTTGAAGCAAGACCTGATTGAAAAATCCCTCCAAAAGGAATCATCGACGGAAACCAAAAACCAAAAACCAAAAACAAATCAACCGATCCTCACGGAAGCCCAAAAAAGCGCATATGAATCAATGAGGGCGGACCCCAGACCATCGCTTCTCTTTGGCATCACGGGAAGCGGAAAAACCGAGGTCTATGCCCAGCTGATCGCCGATACGATTGAGGCGGGCAAGCAAGCGATCCTCCTCGTGCCGGAGATCCTCCTCACGGAACACTCCATTCATCGGTTCCGGAATCTGATCGATCCCGAATACATTGCCATCGTTCACAGCCGCCTGACGCCCTCGCAGCGACGCGAAACGTGGAAGAAGATTCATCGAGGCGAGATTTCCCTCGTCATCGGCTCCCGGAGCGCACTCTTCAGTCCACTCTCGAAGCTCGGCCTTGTCATCCTCGACGAGGAGCACGAGTGGACGTACAAGAATGAACAGACGCCGCGCTATCACGCGCGCGAAACGGCAGACGCACTCTGTCGATTCACGGGCGCGAAGCTCGTGCTCGGGACGGCGACCCCGTCGCTCGAGTCGTGGGCGCGGGCAAAAGCCGGAAGGTATCATCTCGCGAGACTGCCGGAGCGATATAAGAATCAGCCGCTTCCGGCCGTGCGTGTCATTGATCTCGCAGAGGCGCGCTTCGGGGCGATGTATCCCTTCTCTCCCCCACTGCTTACTGCCATCGAGGAGCGTCTGAAGAAAGGAGAGCAGTCCGTACTGTTTTTGAATCATCGCGGGACTGCAACATCGCTCCTCTGCCTGCAGTGCCGGCGGCGGATCGTCTCGCCCGAGTCGCAACTGCCATTCACTGTTCACGAAGGACGAGACGGAAAGCCGTTTTTGCTCGATCACATCTCCGGCGTCAGCGCTCCGGTGCCAAGCGAATGCCCGTCCTGTCACTCGACAAATCTCCTCGCGGTCGGTGCAGGGACACAGAAGGTGGAAGCATTGCTGAGAAAACAATTCCCGACCGCCCGACTGCTGCGCGCAGACAGCGACACGCTCGAGCATCCCGAGCAGATGCGACTCCTCCTCGAAAAGATGCGCGACGGGCGCGCGGACATCTTGCTCGGCACACAATCGGTCGTAAAGGGTCTGGACCTTCCCAATGTCACGTTGGCAGCGGTCCTCGTCGCCGACATCGGACTCTCGCTCCCCCACTTCCGTGCCGGCGAACGCATCTTCCAGCTCCTCACGCAGCTCACAGGAAGGAGTGGGCGTGCGAAGCTGGGGGAGGTGATCATCCAGACCTTTCGTCCCAACGCTCCCGAAATTTTGGCTGCTGCAAAGCATAAAACGGAGCCCTACCTGGAGCAAGAACTGAAGCTGCGTCTGTATACCGGCTACCCGCCCGCGACCCGCATGATCCGGCTAATTTTCCGCGGGTCGGACGCGAAACTCCGTGCGGAGAAGCTGCACATCGCCGTTCTGCAGACCATCGCGCGCCAGTCTCTCACGGCAAAAGCGAGCGTCGCGCCCACACTCTTCGGAGCCGGGAAGGTGTGGCATGTCCTCCTCTCTTGTGAGGAGCCACGGAAGATTATTACACAATTGGATTTGACTGATGTGGTGATCGATGTGGATCCCATCGAATGTGTGTGAAAAAAACGTACTACGGAACGGCTAAACGGATCGGCTGTAAAGAGAACTCGGTTTGGTGAGGGCGTCTCCGTACTATCCTACGGAAAATCCCCCTCCAACCCTATGCAACTGCAGAAATATTTGGCGGAATTGCTCGGCACCTTCGCCCTCACGCTCGCCGTATGGCTGTCGATCGGCTTCTCCATGCCGCTCAGCACCCCGCTCATCGCCGCGATCACGCTGGGCCTCTTTGTCTACACGGTCGGCCACGTGAGCGGAGCACACCTGAACCCCGCCATCACCTGCGCGCTCATCAGCATCAATAAGATCAAGCCGCAGGACGGAGCGCTCTACATCGTCGCGCAGTTTTTGGGAGCCATGCTCGCGATGATCGTCGGCCGGATGCTGACGGGCGAGACGGTGCAAGTCGGCGCAAGTAACTCCCTTGCCGTCGGAACAGCAGAGGCGCTCGGAGCCCTCTTCTTCGCCTTCGGCGTTGCATCCGTTGCCTACAAGAAAGTCCAGATGCCGGCATCTGGCATCGTCGTAGGCGGCTCCCTCCTCCTCGGTATCTACGTCGCGCTCAGCCTCAGCAATGGCGTCTTGAACCCGGCCGTCGCGCTCGGCATCGGATCGCTGAACCCCATGTACATCCTCGGTCCCGTCATCGGGGCCGTCGCCGGTATGTGGGCGTTCCGGTTCCTCTCCGACGAAAAATGATCGCAGCCATGGAAGGTTGCTTTCCTTCATCATCTTGTTTGTTATAAACGAGAGCGCCCTTCCATGGGCGCGACTCTGATGTGGTAGAGGGCGATCCCCGCCGCGACCGCCACGTTCAATGATTCTTTCTTTCCGAGCATCGGGATTTTTATGACCGCATCGCAGACAGAAAGGATATCCTCTGGCACGCCAGAGAGCTCGTGCCCCACGATGAGGCAGATCTTTTGTGGAGGATCGTAATCCTGTAGCTCGATCGCATCGGGCGTGAGCTCCAGTGCGACGATTCTCCATCCTTGCTTCTTGAGAGCCTTCAATGTGTGCATGTGGTCCTCGGATTTCTCCCACTGAATGGTTTCCTCCGCGCCGAGAGCGGTCTTCGTGATTTCTTTGCGTGGCGGCGTTCCCGTGTACCTCGCGAGATAAATCTTCTCGACCGCGCAGGCATCGGCCGTCCTAAAAAATGACCCGACATTCCAGAGCGAGCGGACATTGTGGGCCATCAATCGGATGCGTCGATCCATCTAGAGGTCACTCATGCGTTCGAGCGTGCTCGCATGGGGATTTGCGAAGACTTCCAGGAGTGCGGACTTTTTGAGATCTTTCTCCGTGACATTGCGGCACGTGTAACAGATGCCCGTCTCGCTCCCCTTTCCGAATGCAGGCGCTCCGGTATCGGGGATGTCGCGTCGAAGCAGGCTGATGCCGGAAAAGAGTTCCTGCACCTGATCCTCTGTCAGCGGTTCTATTTTCTTTGCTTCGTTATTCCAGCGGTGCAGTGTTCCCTTCAGACGGACGTATGCGCGCTCCTTGTTGGGATTGAAGTGCCCTAGTTGCTTCAGAACCGACTCGTGGGACCCGGAGCCAAGCGTGATGTACTTCCACTGCTTCAGCGAGAGCTTGGGGGCAATACGATGTGCCGCTTGTTCCACGGTATGCTCCTCGTTGTTTGTGATGATCGTATCGATGAAGATTTCGACGTCCTTCGCCTCTCTCCCCGGGACTTCCCATTTCCACTCGTACGTACTTCCCGGACTTGATGGTTTTTTACCCTTTTCGATCCAACGTTTCAGCGCGGCGAAATAAGGGGCCCCGTTTGGCGTGCGCTCCGGGTGCGGCATGAGTGCCACGACATTCCCCGCAGGATTGCAGATACCGGCAATCGCAAACATCGATCCATTGGGCGTGACGATCGGATCGGTGGAAACATTCCCGTTCTCATCACAGTATTCGAATGCAATCTGCTTATTTTTTTTGAGTTCCTTGATGAGGTCCGGATCGCGCGTCGTGAAGCGCCCTTCCCCATGCGCGATCGGAAGGTGCATCACGCCATTCCAATCGGACGTTGCGCATCGACTGCGATCACTGGGCTTGATCCAGACCCATTCATTCAGAAATCCAACACCGGTCCATGTGCCATTCTCTTCGATCGCGTTTCTCGCCAAGCTCATGTGAAGTCCGCGATCCAGCGGGATCAAGCCGCTCTCGACGAGGGTCTGCGCACCGTTGCAGTTCCCGATGATCGTCTTCCCCTTAGCGGCTTCGTCGCTTAAAAACTTCATCAGCGGATCGCGCGCGGCGACCATGCCCGAACGTCCGCGATCTTCGTAACTGAATCCTCCGGGGATGAAGTATCCATCGATGTCTTTCAACTTTGCGTGATCGTCATTCCACCGGAAATACACCGCCTCCATTCCCGCGTTCTTGATCGCTCGCAGAGATTCCACCTCACAGTTGTTCCCGGGGAAGGAAACGACGGCGACGCGAGAGGCTTTCATGACGGAATGTTACCAGACGTCCTATGATTTTTCATTCCTTTCTTTTTCGCGAGCTGCTCGCACTTCGAGCAAGATTTGATCGTATATTCAACTATGATATTCATAGACGGATCTGGTGATGGGACTACCTTCGCCTTTTTCATCATGGCCTGCGTGTGCGATGCGCGCCTCGCTAAGTTTCAACCAGGCGATTTGATCAAGCTCTTTCAGATCAATGGAATAAGCATATCCATCTACTCATTTGATTCGCAATCCTTCATACTATTTATAGGCCCCCGTAGCTTCCGCCTTCGTCCCGCTCTTGCGGGACTACGGACGGACAGGAGTGGCTATAATCCTCTTCGATCGAACGATCTTTAGATTTCCGTGCCCCCGTAGCTCAGTGGATAGAGCAGTGGGTTTCTAACCCATTGGCCGTAGGTTCGATTCCTGCCGGGGGTACCATTGTATTATGCAGCGCATCGGAGTCTATATATTAGAAGGCAGAAGATTCTATGTTGGCAGCACGACAGATCTTGATCGCAGGCTTCTACAACACGAGAAAGGTCATACACATACTACAAAAAGAATCGGAAAATGGGTTTTGAAGAAATTTTTCCCATGTGCTTCGGTCTCAGAAGCCAGAACTCTGGAGGCGCAGATCAAAAAATCAAAGAACATATCTAGATGGCTTACCGAATAGAGCAGCCCCGCATTTCTGCGGGGTTGGCCGTAGGTTCGATTCCTACCGGGGGTACCAAATATTATCAACAATGACTGAATTGTCTTACCATACACATGTGGTGATTTTCTGGTATACTCCATCCGATATGAGTACCGATCAGAACTCGGCACCCGCCTCCTCGGGCGCTCCTGTTTCTCCGAGCGCACCGGCGAAGCCGGTACTCTCTCCGGAGCGAGACATCGAGGAGAACAAAGACCTCGCGGCCTTCAGTTACCTCTGGATCATGTCGGTGATCGTGTATTTCCTCAAAAAAGATTCGCCGTTCGTGCGTTTCCATAGCAAACAGGCGATGGTGCTCTTCGCGCTCACGATCCCCGTCTGGCTGATCCCCATTGCGCTCATCGGGCGGCTCCTGGAACTTCTGATCCTCGCGGGGATGATCATCGGCTTTCTCGGTGCCGCGCAGGGGCAGTGGAAGGACGTGCCGTTCATCGGACCGTTCTCGCGCGGGGAAACGACGCTCCGACAGTCGTGGCAGCAGCTCGTGGCGCGCAGCACGGGACTGTCAAAAGTGTTGAAGAGCATGTTTCGCAGGACGAAGAAGTATGTAGATGCTGATGTCACGAAGAGTAAGAAAAATCAGGATACGAACTCTCCACCCCCCTCTGCTCCCCCCTCCTCTCTGTGACCTACAAGCGCATCATCCGCCTGCGCGGTAAGCAACATCAGAGGTGTCGAAAAAATAATATGGCATTGATCGCCGATACCGCTTCGGCGAGAGTAAAGCCGCCATTTTTCTTATACTCTCATGAACTATAAACGCATTATGTTGAAGCTCTCCGGCGAAGTCTTCTCCGGTGACGAAGAGTACGGCATTCATCGGGCGGCATTCCTCGATACCGCGAAGCAGATTCAAGACGTCTACAAAACCGGCGTGCAGGTCGTGATCGTCGTCGGAGGCGGCAACATCTGGCGCTATCGCGACACCAAGGAAAATGGAATCGAAAGGACTGTCAGCGATGCGATGGGCATGCTCGCAACCGTCATGAACAGCGTCGCCCTGCAGGCCGCGCTCGAGTCCCTGGGCCTTGAAACACGCGTCCTTTCCGCCATCGATATTCCACAGCTCGCAGAACCCTTCATCAAACGCCGAGCCCAGAGGCACCTGCAGAAGAACCGTATCGTCATCTGCGCTGGTGGGACGGGAAACCCGTACTTCACGACCGACAGTGCCGCCGCGCTCCGTGCGCTGGAACTCTCGTGCGATGTGCTCCTCAAAGCAACGAACGTCGATGGCGTCTATGACAAGGACCCGAACAAGCACAAGGATGCCGTCAAATACGACGAGCTCACGTTCCAGCAGGCGCTCGACAAGCACCTCGACATCATGGATCAAGCGGCCTTCAGCCTCTGTCAGGACCAGTCGCTCCCCATCGTCGTGTTCAATTTTATGAAAAAAGGATCGCTGCTCAAGGCCGCCAAAGGCGAGAAGATCGGAACATTTGTCCGCGCATAGAGTGAGTAGTGAGTAGTGAGTAGTTTGTAGTGAGTAGGAAACTTCTATACAGTGAACCGCTATGCCCATTCAGAGCTATCGGGATCTTATTGTGTGGCAAAAGTCCATGGATCTTGTGACCCTCGTCTACAAACTGACCAAGGACTTTCCAAAAGATGAGTTGTACGGGCTAACGTCGCAAATGAGACGGAGTGCTGCATCCATTCCTTCCAATATTTCAGAAGGAAGCAGAAGATCTACACGCAAGGAGTTCAGAAGATTCCTCTGTATCGCTTATTCGTCAGGAGCTGAGCTGGAAACTCAATTAGAAATCGCTATTCGCCTCGAATATGGTAATCTGGTGTTCATTCAGGAAGCTCAAAATCTCCTTACAGAAATTATGAAGATGCTTAATAAAATGACTTATTCACTCAAGCCAGCAGTCTCTGTTAACTACTCACTACCAACTACCCACTGATCCATGTCCGACCCACGTATCGTCCAGTTTCATGCGGCTGCCGAAAAAGTACTCACGTTCCTACACGCTGAATATTCAAAATTGCAGACGGGACGCGCAAACGCATCGCTTATCGAGCACATCGAGGTCGATGCGTACGGGCAGAAACAGCCGCTCAAAACCATTGCCGGCATCAATGTCACGGATGCCCGTTCCATCGCCATCCAACCGTGGGACCGATCGATCATCGCCAATGTCGAGAAGGCGTTGCAGGTCGCCGATCTCGGCATCAATCCCGTCAATGACGGCGTCCTCGTGCGCATGAATTTCCCGCCGATGACGCAGGAACGCCGCGAGCAGATCGTGAAGGTGGTCCATAAACTCGCCGAAGAAGCGAAAATATCGCTCCGCAAACACCGCCAGGACGTGCATGACTCCATTAAAGGGGAGAAGGACGAAGACGTAAAAGAGACGCTGGTCGAGCAGCTGCAGAAAGAAGTGGATGCAGCGAACGCAAAAATCGTCGATTCGGCGAAGAAGAAAGAGCAGGAGGTGATGACTGTTTGATCAATCTTGCAGATGCTCCGTGAAGAATTCTTTTGATTTCAGCATGAAGTCGCTCCACTGCGGGCCGAACTCATGGCCCTCGCCGGGATATTCGACGTATTCGATTTCTTTTCCAAGTTGCGTCAGCATTTTCACGAGCTCGTCGGACCATTCCTTTGGAACATCTTTGTCGTTATCACCGTGAAAGACGAGCACTGGCACGGCGATCTTCGAAAGATGATTCTTCGAGGAGAGTGCCTGCCAGAAGGCCGGATTTTCTTCGTAGCGTCCGTAGAGCTCTACGGTGCGATCGTCGTCATCGCGCCGGTCACGCCACCGCTCGAAGTTCTTCCAGGCGTCCGTGTGTACCGGTGCGTAGAGGACTGCGGCATCGACCGCGTCCGGATACGCAGTGATGATGTTCTGCGTGATGCCCCCGCCCATCGAGTGGCCCAGCATCCCCACGCGACTCGCATCGATCGAGGGAATCTTTGCTTCGCGAATCGCGTCGATACCGTTCAGAACGTCCATGCTGTACTCGAGTCCTGCATCATAGACCTTTCGCTCATCGGGGCTCTCGTCGCCGCCCGCATGGCCGCGATAGTCGCTGTGGAGCACGGCAAACCCGTTGCGGGCCAAGTAATCCTGCTCGCGCTTGAGTCCCCTGCCGTTCGTATAAATGTCACGGTCGATGTAGCCGTGATTGAGCAGCAGAAGCGGAAATGAACCCTGCCCCTTGGGAACGTTCAGAATGCCCGTGATCAGAAGACCATTGCTCCGATAGGAAATCGTGTATCGCGTGTAGAGCGCGTGATCGCCGAGGACGTCCTCCAGACGGAAATCCGATCCCTCTAATCGCATGTTTCCGAAGGAATCGAGCGTCAGTTCCGGCGGAACCTGATGCAGTACGTCACTCGCAGAGGATGCGAATGAAGTTTCTGCAGACGATGAGCCATTCGTCGAAACCCCGGCATCGGTCGTCGCGACAGGATCGCAGCCGAGAAGCAACCCGAGCGTCCAGAGGATCAATGTCTTTTTCATCGCATGCGCTGCGGGCGTAACGCTCGATTCACGGCAAAGGCCAAGGCCGCTGAGTTCAGGAAGATCAGGAGCGGCAGAAGATAGTAAAACATGCGGCGTGGGTGAAAGGAATGCGACGCTACGAGCGCTCCAAAAAACTTTCAAGGCAAAAAGTGGAGATTTCCGTTCGCGAAAAAAATCTGCGTCAAAACTGCGAGCAGAGCATAGAAAATGCATTCTGCCGCAGAAAATCTTTGCAGAATTGCAAAGGAATCGTACAATGGTTTTTTACCATCTCTCTTTCCTATGGCTACGAAGAAGAAGAGAAAGTCGAAGAAGAGGAAATCGACGAAGAAGAAAAGGCGCCGCTAGTCGTCGGCCTCGACTGCGAAGCAGTCTCATCCCCCCGCATGTGCGGGGCGGGCCGGGACTGTTTTTCAGCGCATCCCCATCCACTTCCAGGCGGTAACGGTTCCCGCCGTGAAGCCGACGATGCTCGTGATGATGAAGACGAGCATGAGGAGGTTTTGCTGCTGCGGATTCGCCGCGCCGTGATCTCCTTCCAGGAGACAGCGTTTGGAACAGCCGTCATTGGAGACTCGGTTGCCGTCATCGCACTGCTCCAGAGTCTGGCGGAAGCCATCACCGCAGTCCGGCAGGAGACAGAAGTTCGTGCATTCATCGCGATTGCTCTTGTTGCCATCGTCGCACTCCTCCTCGCTGTCCAGCGTTCCATCGCCGCAGGAATGTTTTTTGCAGGTGGAGCGACAGCGATCGGGGTCCGCATCGGAGTTCTTGTCTCCATCGTCACACTCCTCCCCGAGGTCGATGACGCGGTTGCCGCAGGTGCTCGTCTCCAGCGTACAGAAGGCGGAACAGCCGTCGCCTTTGGTCTGGTTGCCATCATCGCACTCCTCGCCCAAGTCCCGGATGCCGTTGCCGCAGATGCCGCTCTCCGTCGCGCAGAATGTGCTGCATCCGTCGCCATCATTGCGGTTCCCATCGTCGCAGATTTCTCCGGTATCCAGCGAGCCGTTGCCACAGAGGAGCGAGATGCCTGAAGATCCTTTGCAGGCATCGGAGCACTGCGACCCGCCGTCGCACTCCTCGCCCTTGTCCGTGACGCCGTCGCCGCAAATGGGGGGCGTGCAGCTGAGGCGGCACGTGTTTGGCTGCGTGTTCGAGTTGCTTGCGCCCGCATCGCAGATTTCTCCGAAAAGAGGATCCACGACGCCGTCGCCGCAGCGCGGCAACGTGCACATGGGGCGACACGCATTGGGAACGAAGGAGGAGTTGCGCTCGCCTTGGTCACAGGCCTCTCCGGCATCCAGCGTGCCGTTGCCGCACCTCGTGGGGCCGGCGGGACTCTGGGGAATGCGCAGCGTGCCTGCGGAGCCCGTGAAAGGCCGGACCGAACCGGCGGATCCGTTTCGCGCGTACTTGTCGAACATCGACTCGGTCACGGCAGGCAAATCTCCCAGACACGGCTTGCGCGCCCAGTAGCATCCGCCGACAACCGACTGATCCGCCTTGATGACGGGGTGCGTGCAGTACTCGCCACACTGCGGAATGTATGGCGTTTTTTTTACAGTTCCTGTTCCCGTTTTGGGATCGATTTGTTCTTCCATCCGGTACAGAGGCTCGCATTCCTCCCCGCCCTGTTGCCAGAGGATTCCATCGCCACATTCCGGAACCATACAGTTGCTCATGCATCCGACCGCGCGCTTGAAGCGGTCGCCGACGACCGCATTTTTGCGTTGTCCCAGGTCGCATTCCTCGCCCTCATCGATCACCCCATTGCCGCACTTCGGCCCTGGTGGCGGAAGGACGACAGGGGGAGGGGGGGGCGGGGCAGATGTATTGAAAGCGGGCGGTTGCGTTCCACTCGGGATGTGCACGCCTCCTGAACTGGCATACCCGTAGGCGATCTTCCCGACCCGCGTGGCATCCACGGGATCGGACCACTCCGTCTCGATGAGGAAGAGGGCGAAGAACAGAACGAATGTCGCGATCATCGCCGGGCGCGCAGGGTGTGTGTGTGCGGGCATTTCTTCCTATTGTATCATGTTTTTGGCTTATTGTCGCGGTCGAGACAGTTGTTCGGATAGCCCAAAAGTGACATAATATTTATGGTATTTCGCTTTTTGAGCGCTTATGCGACTCACAAAAATAGTATGCACGTTGGGGCCGGCAAGCCAGTCTCTGGAGGCTATTGCCGCGCTCGCGGAGGGGGGCATGAACGTTGCGCGCATCAACCTCTCGCACGGAGGCCGCGAACAGCACAAGGACTTCATCGCAAAGGTGCGCCGCGTGAGCGCGGATCGGAAGAAGAGAGGGCTCCCCGCGGTCGGCATCATGCTCGACACGAAGGGGGCGGAGATTCGCACGGGCGACACCGATCATCCGTTTGAGATCAAGAAGGGCCAAGAAGTGGTGTTCTCGCCCGACACTGGCCCGCACGGAAAACGCACGACGATCGCCGTCAATTACTCCGGATTCGGGAAAGACGTCCGTGAGACGGATCGCATCCTCATCGACAATGGCGAGCTCATTTTCGACATTCTCTCGATCGAGAAGAACGGCGATGTGATCGCGAAGGCACGGCAATCCGGCACGATCGGTTCTCGCAGGCACATCAATTTGCCCGGCGCGGACATCGATCTCCCCTCTCTCACGGAGCAAGATTGGAAGGACCTGGAGTTCGGCGTCGAGGAACATGCGGACTTCGTCGCGCTCTCGTTCATCCGAACGGGTGACGACATCGCGGACGTCCGCACCCTGCTTCGCAAGAAGAAGAGCGGGATGCAGATCGTCGCGAAGATCGAAACGAAGCAGGCCGTCGATCACATCGAAGAGATCATTCGCGCGTCGGACGGCGTCATGGTCGCGCGCGGCGACCTGGGAGCGGAGCTCCCCTTCGAGACCTTGCCCGTCATCCAAGACCAGATCGTTCTGCGCTGCCGTCAGGCGGGTGTGCCTGTCATCGTCGCGACGCACATGCTCGAAAGCATGATCCATCAGCCGACGCCGACGCGCGCGGAGGTGACGGACATCGCCCATGCGGCGACGACCGGCGCCGATGCGACGATGCTCTCCGGAGAAACGGCTTCCGGCAAGCATCCTCTGCTCGCCCTGGATGCGATGGATCGGGTGCTCCGAGCGACGGAATCGCATCTCTCTCGTTTCGTCCAAGATGATTCTTCGGGCGTGCGGACGGAGCGCGAGGCTCGTGCAGAGGCCGCTACGACACTCGCTGATTCCACGGAAGCGCACGCGCTCCTCGCGTTCACGCGCACAGGCCAAACCGCCCGCGATCTTGCAAAATTCCGCCCGCGCATCCCCATCATCACCTTCACCGATCACCCCGAGGTCGCGCGCATGTTGCAGATCGCGTTCGGCGTGTTGCCTCTCGAAATGCCTCTGGATGAAGACCCGGAAACGACCGTCCTGAATGCCATGCAGATCTGCACGCGTGCGGGACTCCTGAAGTCCGGCGACCGGGTCGTGATCGTCTCGGACACCAAGGCTCATGAACAGCTGATTAACACCGTACAACTGCGGGTGATTCCCTGATCCTATACGGCTTCGTCCTCCCGCATGCGCGGGACGGGACTACGCCGATATTTTCGAATAGAGGAATGAATCACTGATGATGTTATTAGCGCAAAGGCGTATTACTTTCTCCGCAGCGCGACTTCGCTCTCGCCTTCGGTGTATTTTGGGTTGCGGATCGACACCATCACTTGAATGAGGTTGTCATTTTGCAGCGTTTCCATTGCCTGCGACTCCGCGATATGCATGTTCAAAACCTCCTGTTCGAGCAGGAGCAACGAGCGCTCGCGTTCGAGCGAACGGAGGCGGTAGCCCTTCGTGGCATTCGCATTCTCGTGGAAGAGGATCAAAAGCGCGAGGACGAGAATGAGCGAGCCGATGGAGGCCATCAGCAGCACGGTGCTCTGGTTCACCATTCGTCCCAAAGACGAACGGTGAGGAATATCCGACGATGATGAGGGGAAACCGAGCACAGAGGGCAAGTGGAAGTGTAGCAGAAGATCAGGCGCGGCGCCGAAGGACGCGCAGTCGGGCACTGCGGGAGCGAGGATTCGCCTCGATCTCGACGGGGGAAGGAGTCACGGGTTTCTTCGTCAGGAGCTCAAAGGGCGACTCTCGTAGGATTCCTCCCTTCTCAGGATCCTTCTCGGGGGTGGAGAGCGAACGGAATGCCTGCTTCACCGCTCTGTCCTCGAGCGAGTGGTACGCAATGACGCCGAATCTGCCGCGCGGCTTCAGCAGCTTCGGAGCGCTGTGCAGGAGTGACTGGAGGGCACCGATTTCGTCATTCACGGCGATGCGCAGTGCTTGGAAGACTTGCGGAAGAATAGAGAGCGCTTTGTAACCGAAGAGTTCTTCAACGCAGGACCGCACATCCGTCGTGCGCAGAGGCGACTCCTGCGTTCGCGCTTTTTTCGAGAGTGCGTGCGCCAGCTTTCCCGCTCCGCGCAATTCCCCGTAGGAGCGAAGAACCTCCGCGATCGCATCGGGAGCGGCTCTCGCGAGGAATGCTGCGGCGCTGCGTCCTTTCGACCGGTCGAATCGCAGATCCAGCGGGCCGTCTGCGCGGAAGGAAAATCCCCTCTCGGGATCGTCGAAGTGCGGCGAGCTCACGCCCAGGTCCGCGAAGATGATGTCGCAGGGCGGAAGCGCTATATCTGCGAGGGAACGAAAGTTCGCATGGTGGTACTGCGTGTGACCGGGAATTCCTTCGAGGACGTTCTTCGCGTGATCGAGATTCGCTTGGTCGGCGTCGAGGACGATCAGCCGGCCGCTTGGCCCAATCTCTTTTTTCAACGAGGCTGCATGGCCTCCCAGACCTACGGTCACGTCGAGCACGGTTTCACCCGGTTTTGGGGAAAGCAGCGCAAGCACGGGCGACTCCCCCTCGGTGCCATGAAGGACGGGCCGATGGCTCATCCCTGCATTCTACGAATCGCTTTCCGCGGGGCAATGAATCGGTCTTGTCCCTCAAGGAATCCCCGTTTCTTGTATACAAAAGTTGATCGCATTACGCAGCCTCCCCACCCCGCTTCAGAGCCTCCCTGGAGCAATCATTGGTATGAACCCCAGAGCAAGCTCTGGACTCCCTCTTCTGGAGCAAGCTCCGGGGAACCCGCCTGATCCGAACGATCAGATCGTTCGGGCGGGTCAAACCATCGACTTCGCTTGCAGTGCCACAACACAAAAAGCCCCTTGTCCGGCGTAGCCGAGCGGAGCGAGGCGAAGTCGGATTGACGTAAATAATAAATAGTATAAAGTAATGCACTTTGGTGCTCTTCGCATCCACTGTTCTTGGCTTGCTGCTGGGATTTTCTTCCCCGATCTCGCTGCTGAATGCCGTGCCGGAAACGCGCTGGCAGCCGGAGGCGGGAGACGTCCTCCTGATCGATACGAAGGAGAACGTTGGGTACTTGGTGCACCGTGACGGGGTCTTCACGACCTTCCGTCTCGCCACGGGCCAACGCAGAGTCGTGAGCTACATCGGCCGCACGTACGACGCGACGACCCCGGAGAAATCGTGGGTAGCGCAGAGTCCGGTTGAGTTTAAAGGTGACCGCATTACCTTCGGAGCCGAGGGTCGTTTCCTGCGTCTCTGGGACGATGGGGAGCGCACGCCGTACGGCATTCATCCTCACCTCTATAACGAGCGGATGCTCGCAAAGGATGATCGCTTCGAGAGCATGGGGTGCATCATCGTCAGCGACGCCATGATGCAGGTGATCGAAGACACATTCGCCCTCAACGGCAATCACCTCGAAGTCGTGACCTCCTTCGGTCTCGAGGGGCTTCGAAAGAGCTTGGCGCTCCAATAATCGCACCTGCAGGTAGGTTGCAATGTTCTTCGTAACATTTTTTTCAGAGCAACTTTGCCTTTTGTCGTTTTAAAATAGCGTTCTCTTCCCAGTGCATCTTCTTCTAAATGAAATGCTTCGTAAAAAAGAATTCTGAAAGGTCGCCGAGTTTTTGTGGATTCCACTTTGCCCTCTTGATGTTCCACGAGACGTTTGCGCAAGTCACGAGTGAATCCAATGTATAATTTTTCATCTCGTAGGCTCTGCAAAACATAGGTGTAATACATAGCAAGCGAGTATATCAGTGGCCATGAACCACTCGCTAGCGCTCGGATTCATTGCTCGCCATAAACCAAGCGACCCACATTAATAGTGCGGTGTACTACCTGCCACTATTTCTCAAGCATACTGTCGCTTTGGTTTATGGCGGAGAGGGAGGGTCTGCTTCGCGAGCTACGCAGACCATTTTTGTCTGTTAAAACATTCTGCGAAGCTTGCGGAGTAGAATGGCGGAGAGGGAGGGATTCGAACCCTCGATACGGCTTTAACCCCGTATACCGCATTAGCAGTGCGGTGCTTTCGGCCACTCAGCCACCTCTCCGTGGCTGATCAAGTATACGGAACTCCGTGCCACATACGCTAGTCTTAAGATGCGATTGGGATGAACGCCTAGCCGACTTTCGAGACTGCCATCGTGTACGCGCACCACTCGCACTCCGGGTGCGCGGGCGGAGGAGACGTGCGATGCAGACAGAGATGGATCTCCTGAAGGGCCTCGTCCACCCATGCGGAAGTACCGCGGTAGGGAAGCAGTTGCACGGAAAATTCGAGCGTGCGGTCGAAGGCCTCTTTGTCTTTGGACGCATTCACGTAGACGAAGTAACCGGTATCGGAAACCTTATAGCCGTTTTTTCGCATCAACCACTGGTAGATCTCGAGTTGCCTCTTGTATGACTGGCGCCAGTCATCCTCGAGCGAGATCTCCTTCTGCGTGCTCGTCGCCTTGTAATCCACGACGATCAGCTCATCGCCTTTTGTCTTCCAGACATCATCGATGGCACCGGTGACGACGAACCCGGTCTCCGCATGATGATGCTCGATCCCCTTGAAGTTGTCTCGCCACACTGCCAAGTCCGGATGGATGAAGGGCACCGCATCGATCCCGTAGGCCGTCATGAGCGGATGGGCCTGGCCCTTCGCTCGATGGAGATCGAATTCTTTCTTGAGGAGAGTGTCGACGGCGCTATTGAGGGTGAAGGGAGGACCGTCGGGGCGGTTGATCCCCAGACGCCGGTCGAGGTAGAAGCAGCGCGGACACTTCAGGAAGAGTTCAATCTTGCTCCGGCTCAAGCGATAGGGCTCCGCAGATTGCGGATCGTAGAGGTTGCGAGTGCGGATGCCATCTTTTTTCATGTCTGCATCTTATACGGCTTCGCATTATAAACACCACGCACACTGTTGTGTCGTAACGCCAATATCGGCGTAGTCCCGTCCCGCGCATGCGGGAGGACGAAGCCGCATTACAAAGCGCGATGCCGTATCCGCCACAACCATGTTGCGCAAAAGTACATTTCTTTGTGAAAAGACTAGTCGCTCTGATAGCATGATCGTTAATTTACCCCTCCCCCACTTCTCCTATGGCAGTTACGCTCGCCTGGGTACTCGGTCTCGTCCTGACACTCGTCGGAGTGCTCGGGTTCTTCAACGATCCGGTGCTCGGTATTTTCGAGGTTGATCCGGTCCACAACGTGATCCACCTCCTCAGCGGTCTCGTCGGCCTCTTTGCCGCCAGCAAAGGCATGACCTACGCCCGCCAGTACTTGATCGTGTTCGGCTTGATCTACGCCGTCGTCACGGTCCTCGGCTTCACGATGGAGAGTCCGCTCCTCGGGCTCGTCTCGGTGAATGACTGGGACAACTACCTCCACGCGGCGATCGCGGCGGTGAGCTTGCTGGTCGGATTCAGCGGAAAGAAGTCCTAAGACGGGGATACAAAAAAACCCGGTTCGCGAGAGCCGGGTTTTTACCTGTGTGTCACTGAGGCGCGCTGCCCTGCCATCCCACCGCGTCGAGACAGCCTTCTCTCTTGAACTGCGAGAGCGCCAGACACTGATTGTAGAGCCATTCTTCGTCTTTCGACGGATCATAGTCATCCGCAAGCTGCAGCCCGAAGGAATAGCCCTCCTCATACTGGGCGTAGGCGATATCACACTGCTCGTCGGTCTCGAACCGCTCGCAATCGAAATACTCGCCGTCCGGCACGTCCTCCCCGAGCACGACGTCGTCCAGGCGACTGTAATCGACGACGGAACCTTGGCATGCGCCGAGGATCACGGAGAGACCGCACAGTGTACAGGAGAGTTTGCGCATGGGGGGACTCTAGGAAGAAATGTCTCCGTATTCAAGCACGGTGACCTCGCTTCGTTCAAGGAACTATGTCCTGAATCTTCCGATCCGCCTCCCGGAGGACCTCCTCTTTCTTCTCCTGCGCTTTCTTCTTCGCTTCATCGATCCGATGTTGAATGTCACTCTGTCGTACGCTTCTCTCCGCCGCAGTCAGGATCGACCGTGCTTCCGCGATCAGTTTAGACGCGGCTTTTGAGAGGTCTTGAGACTCACCAAACAGGGAGGCATCGAGTTTGATCCTGGCTTCTGCAAGTTTGGCCTTGGCGTCATTCAGTTTCGCTTCCGCATCTGCGCTGCTGCCGACGCGTGCAAAGAGCGCCCAGGCATCATCGATTTTCTTCTGCGCGTGCTTCAGCTGCGCGGATGCCGCGCCCTGGCTGCGCTCTTTCTTGTTGCCCTCGGCTCCGAGTTTCTGTTCGATGTTCATGAAGAGCTGCGCCTCCTCGATGTTCCTCAGCGACTGCTTGCGGAGCGTATCTGCCTCGCCGCTCGAGCCCGTCCGCAGCTTGATGCGTGCTTCCGCGAGAGCGGACTCGGCCTCGACGATCTTCGCTTCGGATTGCAGCGAGACGGATGCGCCGTTCTTCCTCGATTCGATCGATGACCGCACGGCCGCGATGCGGGAATGCGCCTCGTCGATCTTCGCCTCCGCTTTGTGGTCGGTGACGATGGCCCGCGCGATGATCGAGGACGACGCCCCTTCGTCGGCCACCGTCTCCTGTTTCAGAGCAACGGTTGCGGAGGCCTCGCCATTGGCGGCGTCCATGGCGACCGCGGCGATCGCAATACCGCCATCTGTCTCCCGCATATCGGCGACGGTCCGCACGCCCTTGAGAAGCACGGCGATTTCACGCCGTGCTCCCTGGCGAGAGTGGGCAACCTTCTGGAGGACGAAGTCATGCGCCAGGAGCGACGTGTTCAGGTGTTCATCGATCTCCGATGCAATCTCCACCTGACCGCTCTCCTGCAGCCGTTCAATCTGCCGACGGACGTTCGCCGAGTGTTTCTCCATTTGGCTCGTCAGGAACGCCGCATGTTCGGGGCTCAGACGCGTCTCGAGTGCCAGTACCTCTGCTTCTTCCAACCGCTTCTGCGCACGCGCCGACTCGACGCGCGCCTTCGCCTCTGGCGAGAACGCAAACGTCGATCGCATGGACTCATTGACGTAAATCTTCATGGGATACAGCGTGTCACCGGGCAGAGCCGACTGTGCCGCGTACGAGGCGGTTCCTCCGAGACCGAGCACGAGGATCAGCACGGAAGCCATCATGGGCATCAGGCGGACCTGTGCAAACAGATCAACAATGGACCAGGACGTCTGCCGGCTCTCCGAACCAACATACGGATAATCCTTCATGAACTTTTGAATCGAACGAAAAACGGCCGACTTTTCTCCCGGGCTGAGGCGAACCGCATGTCGCGCTTGGCCGGCAAAGTGCTGGTCGGACTTGCTCATCTGCATGGTGTGACGGGCAGGTTCCGCGTTTCTTACAGCTCCGGCTATCCCAAGAGACAAAAGCGGAAGGAAGGCTGCAAAGAGCTGCCCGCGCTCAGCAGGACTGAGGGCCACCTCCCGCGCCATGCCGAAGAACGACTCGAGATCCCTATCCATTTTTCAGGTGGGTACGCAGCTGCTGGAGGCCCCGGTGGAGGCGCACGGAAATGACATTCGTGGACTCTCCCGTGAGCTCGGCGATCTCCGACGGCGAGAGGCCGTCTACGTGACGCATGATGAGGACATCGCGGTACGACTGCTCGATCTTGTGAAACGTCGAGAGCACCTTCCACTGATCGACTTTCGTTTTCATCTCCGCCGCACCGTCGAACCCCGGCTCGAACCCCGCCTCCAGGAGCGAATCGAGCGACACTTCCTTCTTCTTGCGCACCTCGTCGATCACCAAGTTGTTTGCAACCTTGTAGAGGAAGGCGCGGATATTATCGACTTTTTCTCCTTTGCGCAGGTACTCCCACGTCTTCATGAACGTCTCCTGCATCAGCTCCTTCGCCCGATCGCGATTGAACACGCGGAAGTAGCAGTGCCGGAAGATCGCATCCGCATACTCTTCGTACGCGGCGGTGAACAGTTCCGATGGATCCTCGTTTCCAGAGACCATAGGGGCGAACGTGAGAAAGGGTCCGCAGAGTATCATAGGAAGCTTCTTCTCACACGGTCTCTCTTCATGAAAACGTAGATCCCGTCGAGCGGGACCCATGTCGCTCACGATGCGTGTATCATCAGATATTGGCGAATGCGAGTGCCGTGGCGAAGCCAAGAGCCAATGCGAGAACGAGCGATGAAGCGATGAGAATGCCCTGTACGGACGGTGGGATCCCCAGGTGCTCCTGCCGGTGATGGGTCAAAATGGAGGGAGCCATACGGATGCTATGACGCGGATGGGAAGGGGAAATTACATGGTCAAAAGGGACGACAAAGATGCCAAGGACGACAACGAGCGGCTTCCTTGTCGTCTTTGTACTCTTTGTCGTCTTACCCTCGTGCAATATTTTTTAGATACTGCGTATCCGAAAAAGTCATCGAAAGATACTCCTGGGCGGTATCGGCATATTCCGCATCGTAATGTAAATCCTGGTCGAGCCAGAGTCTCGTAAATTCGGTCACGTCTACTGCTCCGTCGTAGCCATTGTCTTTGTTCTGCACGACGCCGCTCTTGAGGATCTTGTACGTCCAGTGCAGGTGCGGGCCGGTCGCGTGGCCGGTCTTGCCGCTCTCGCCGACGGGATCGCCCTGATAGATGTTCTGTCCCGTCGTGACGGTCGTCTTCGACAGGTGCGCAAGGAGGCTCCTGCGCTTGCCATCGTCAATCGTCACGGAGAGGCCGTACCCCGCAATGCCCTCATCTTTCACCGTCGCGATGCCATCGTGGGGCGCATAGACGATCGTTCCTTCCGGAATGCCAAAATCAATCCCATTGTGACCCGCAAGTCCGAAGGGCAGATAGAGATCCGGGTTCTGTCCGAACCCTTGGGTAATGAGCGGCGCGCCGGGGATGGGTGAGAAAATCATAGGGAAAAGGAGGCGGTTTTTGGTTTATGGTTTTTTGTTTTTCGTTCGGCAGATATACGAATGAAATCGCGTGTTCTCGGAAAACGAAAAACCAAAAACGAATCAACGAAAAACATTCATTGCCATTTTGTATGAAATGAACCCGGTTTGTCCAATCGTTCATACGTGTGTGCACCAAAGTAATCGCGCTGCGCCTGCGTGAGATTTTGCGGCAGCCAAGCGGTGCGGTAGGCATCGAAGTAGGTGAGGGATGCGGCCAGCGCCGGGAGCGGGATGGCATGGAGCGCGCCGAGTGCGACGACTCTGCGCCACTGTAACTGCCGTTCATCACTGAATCGATCTCGAATCTCCTTCGAGGCCTTCTCATCTCCTTTGAAAGATTCCTGAAAGATGGACAGCACATCGCTCCGGATGATGCATCCTCCACGCCAGATTCGTGCGACCTCACTCACGTTCAGACTCCATTTTTCTTCGGCGCTGGGAACGAACAGCAGTTGAAAGCCTTGCGCGTAGGTATTCAGGACGGAAAGTTCGAGCGCGGCGCGAACCATTTCGATGAGCACTTTTTTGTCGTAGGACACGGAGGTATCCTTCGTAAGATTGGCATGTTTGCTCATCTGCATGCGGAAATCTCGACCTCCGGAGACGATGCGCGCATCGACCGCCGCGGTGATCGTCGGCACCGCGACGCCGTAGTGCATCGCGGCATCCGTGGTCCACTTTCCAGTCCCCTTCTGACCGGCGGCATCCTTGATAACATCGATGAGGTCCTTCTTCGTGTCGGGATCTTTCTCGCGCATCACCTTTGCGGCGATCTCGACGAGGAAGGAATGCAAGTATCCCCCATTCCATGTTTCAAATGCCTGCGCGATGTCAGCGTTCGTCATGTTTCCCTCCACTTTGAGGAGGTGATACGCCTCCGCAAGGAGCTGCATGATCCCATACTCGATCCCGTTATGGACCATCTTCACGAAATGCCCTACGCCTCCTTTGCCGAGATACGTGACACACTTTCCTTTCGCGCCGCCTGTGGTGCCCGTCTCGGCGCGGCCGAGCCGCGACGGAAGCAAAGTCGAACCATCGTCGGCAGCCATCTTTTTGAGGAGGGGTTCAAGCACAGCGTACGCCTCCTTCGATCCGCCCGGCATCATGCTTGGACCCTTCAGCGCCCCCTCTTCTCCACCGCTCACGCCGAGCCCGATCAGGTGAATCCCCTTCTCCAAAAGCTGCGCCTCGCGTTTCTCCGTATCCCTATAATGGCTGTTGCCGGCGTCGATCACGATATCTCCCTTCTGAAGATGGGGAAGCAATTCCTTCAGCACCTGATCGACCGCTTCGCCCGCTTTGACCATCAAAAGAATCGGGCGAGGAGGTTTGAGCGCTTTCGCAAGCTCCGCGTAGGTTTTACAGGCGACGAAGACCCCTTCCTTTCCGTGCTCTTCGATAAATGCATCAAGTTTTTCTTTCGTGCGATTGTACACGGCAACCGTTGCTCCATTGCGGGCGGCATTGCGGGCAAGGTTTGCCCCCATTGTGCCGAGGCCGATCAATCCTAGTTGCATGATATGTTGGTAGCTTGGTAGCTTGGTAGCGGGGTAGCTGGTTTGGAAGTTCCGATGCGATTTGGTTTTGTATGTTCATGTAAATAACGCATTAATTTTGCTAGTTGTGCTCCGATTTTTTTGGTCATCGCTGAAGCCTCTTCAAATTCCTTTTCTAAGACATACCCATCGTCCAGACCGGGATACAGCAGAGATCGAACCTCTGCAGCTGAGCGCTTTGCATAACCGAGAAACATAATGAATTCTGGATTCGTGGTCGCATCGTTCCCCTCTGCAATATTCGCCATTATGGAAACCGTAGCTCTGCTAATTTGATCGGCCCAAGCCCAATCTTTTTTTGCAACCGCCCTTTTCGTAAATTTTCGAACCAGTCGCATTAAGCTGCGAGCTTCTTTCCACGCCTCTATGTCTTCAAAGGATGCGAATGCCATAAAAAAAAATTAACGAGCTACCAAGCTACCAATGCTACCCAGCTACCTTCTTCCAGTCATCCAAGAACCTCTTCAACCCGACATCCGTCAGCGCATGCTGCGGCAATTTCTTGAAGACATCGACCGGCACGGTGCAGATGTGTGCGCCGAGTTTGGCTGCATCGACGATGTGACGCGGATGACGCGTGGACGCGACGAGCACCTCACAATCGAAATCGTACTGGAGCCAGATCTGCATGATCTCTCCGATGAGCGCCATGCCGTTTTCCCCGATGTCATCGAGACGGCCGATGAACGGGCTGATGATGTTCGCCCCTGCTTTCGCCGCGAGGACCGCTTGTGCTGCGGAGAAAATCAAGGTCGTATTGGTGCGGATTCCCTTTGAACGGAAGTAATGCAGTGCCTTGAGCCCTTCCGTCGTCATCGGCACTTTCACGACCACGTGCTTATGCCAGCTCGCGTATTCTTCGCCCTGCTTCTTCATCCCTGCGAAATCCGTCGCCGTCACCTGCGCGCTGACGCACGGAACGTGCTTGCACATCTCGATGACCGTCTTCTTAAAATCTTTTCCTTCCTTGGCGACGAGGGACGGATTGGTCGTAACGCCGTCGAGCACTCCCCAGGAAGCGATCTCCGCTACACTTTCGACATTGGCAGTGTCTAGGAATAATTTCATAAAGTATGGTAATGGAATGCCGCCTGCCCCGCACTTATCGGAGCGAAGCGAAGATATGGTGCGGGGTATCTAAGAATAATTTCATAGAAAGACGCGTAAAGCTCTGCCATACTACTCGTCTTACACTGCGTATGCGATCCCGATTTTTTCTCTCCATCGGCATGCTCTCGGTTCTGCTCTTCGCGTGCGAGCGCCCCCCGGAAGTGGTCTTCGAATCCCCTTCACGAAGCTCATCCTCGGCTTCTTCGCAGCGCCTGGAGGTGAACGCAGAAGCATCGTCGAATGCATCCTTTATACAGCAGCAGATGGATCCTGTGACCATTCCCGGAAGCGTTTTGATCAAGATGGTCTTTGCACCGCAGGCCCCTCACGCAAACTGGGATGAGCCGTACCAGGAAGCGTGCGAGGAAGCTTCCCTCATTATCGTCCATCACTACCTCACGGGCGCTCCCCTCTCGCGAGAGGATGCCGACCGGGAGATCCTCGCGATGGTCGCGTGGGAGAATGAACATTTCGGAGGGTACGAAGACACGACGGCCGCGCAAGTAAAACAAATCGCCGAGGAGCATCTCGGCCGCTCCGCGGAGGTCACGTACGATCCGACGATCGAAGACATCAAGCAGCAGCTCGCGCGCGGCAATCCCGTGATCGTTCCGGCCGCGGGGCGCGACCTGGGCAATCCCTACTTCAGCGGCGAGGGCCCGTGGTACCACATGCTCGTCATCGTCGGCTATGACGAAGATGAATTCGTCACGCACGACGTCGGCACGCGGCGCGGCGAAAACTACCGGTACGGCCAACAGGTCCTCTACGATGCCATCCACGACTGGACCGGCGTGAAGGAAGAGATTCGCAGCGGCAGGAAAGCGATGATTGTCCTCAGGTAGACCCGAGGCGCGTATTGAGTTTCTGAATTTCTTGCTGTTTCATGCGGAGCTCCGCTGCTCGCTGACGGACTTCCTTCTCCATTTCTTGAGCCGCTTGCAATTCTTTTTGCGCGAGAGCCGCTCGCTTGCGCGCCTCTTCCTGCTCTTTGAGATGGAGCTTTTGCTCCAGATCCCTGGATTTACGGTCTGCCTCTGTGATTTTGCGCGATGCACGAATACTGCGCCGTGCCGCTTCTTTGAGTGTGACCATGCCTTGTATGACGTCACACCTCATCCGGACTTACATATCTTTTTTCTGTGCAAAGAGACCAAAGGTTGCTTTTTGTGTTGCCGTAAGCCCCGCATAAAATTCTTCGTATGCTCTTCGTGTTTCTTCATCTGCGCCTTCCAAGTAATCGTCAAGGAGATCCTCGCCTGTCTGTTGGATCGAGAGCCCGTGTCTTCGTGCCGCCGTCTCATTGACGAACAACGTATCCCCGGTACCCTGTTCCTCCGTATGATGTGTCGTATCGGCGTCAATCGTCTCTTCATCCTCGATCATTTTTTGCAGGCACCGCTGAAATGCCTGTTGCAGACAGAGTCGATTGATCTTCATTGTCCCCTGCCCATCGAAGGGACTGCCGGCAGCCGGAAGCATCTCGAAGTGATCCGATAGTGCGACCATAAGTTGGCGGCATTATTGGCATTCGCGCCTCTATGTCAATTTGATCGTTTGCTTGAGCTGAGAATCCTTCATCCCTACACTCAAAATGACCGCAGGCGGGAATGCCTGCCGCTCCCCTTTCATCCATGCCCCGTTCCAGACCTCCGAAAGAAACACTCATCGGGAAAGATCCGTCCATTGTTCCCCTTTCGATGCAGCGAATCTTCCAGACACAGGAGCAGGTGGAAAGCATCTGGATTGGGCCAGAAGATGCCAAAAAGTTGAGCACAGATGACCTGAAAGCCTACGACCTCGCGAAGAAGATCATGGCGCACCTCTGCATCCAGGCGCCGACCAAACACAAGTCCGGGCACCCCGGCGGACCGCTTTCCTCTTTCACGTTCGCCTACTTCCTCTATAAGCGCCGTGATCTGTCTACCGATGCGCCCTTTCGCATGAGCGCCGGGCATTTGAGCCTGCTTGCCTACGGGCTCCAATGGCTGTTCCATCGCGAGGGATCCGACCCTCGACTCCAGAGTCCTCAGACGATCATCGATGCGTTCAGGGTTCCCGACGGGCTTCCCGGTCACGTGGAGGCGGGCATCGGCGACATCCCGTTCGGCGCGGGCCCGCTGGGGAAAGGCGTCAGCAATGCCCTCGGTGTCGCGTTTGGCATGCAGTACCTGAAGAAACAGGGTGCCGTCGATGTCCTGATGGCGGACGGCGACGCGCAAGAAGGACAGATCATGGAAGCCTTCCGTCTTGCATCGCACTTGGGACTCGGAAACCTTCTCGTTCACGGAGATTTCAACGACATTCAGTTGAGCGATATGCCGAGCCGCACGGTGGCTGCGGACTTCGCGCAGATCGCGAAGGCAGCAGGGTGGCAAGTGATCGAGGTGCAGAATGGGAATGACCCGGGACAAGCGGTCGCGGGGCTCGACCTCGCCGATACGCTCCGATCCAAAGGCAAACCCATCTTCCTCTGCTACTACACGACCATGGGCCACGGCGTGAAGGTGATGGAGGAAGGCTCGAACACCGGGAAGGCGAACTACCACGGCTCGCCGCTCAAAGATGACGTCGCGGCGCAGGCGCTGAAGGATCTGCCCCCACTCGAGGAGCTTGTCACGCAGTACCAGCCGTACCGACGACAGTGGAAAGTGGAAAGTGCAAAGTGGAAAGCCGGTCCATTGTCTCCCCCGCCGAAAATCGAGAGAACCATCACGGCGGAAAAAGGCGCGGCGCGGCAGGACTTCGGCGCGGTGCACCTGAAAAATCTCATGAACGCCGATGCGCGCATCGTCATCCTGCACGCGGACCTCGCGGCGTCCGGCGGCTTCGACCCTTCGGCGCGCTTCGCTTGCTCAGGGCAAGCACCTCGCGTCATAAACGTTGGCGTGGCGGAAGCGAACATGTACATGATGGCGGCGGGGATGCGCCAAGCGGGACTGCTCCCGGTGACCTACACGTTCGCGGCTTTCGGCACGAATGAAGCGAGGGCGAACGCGCGCCTCATTGACATCAATTGCGGCCACACGCGCTGCGCGGTGCTCCACGACTGCACGCACGCGGGGCTCTCCGTCGGCGAAGACGGCGAGACGCATCAAGAGCGAAATTACCTGAATATCCCGCTGGACCGCACGCAGGTCTGGATGCCAGGCGACAGCAACCAAGCGGCGGCGATGGCGGAACGCGGGATGGAGCTGATCGCGGAAGGCACGACGAGCGTCTATGTCTTCTTCCCCCGGAGCGGCCACGAGCAGCTGAAAACTCCCACAGGCGAAGTGATCTACGGAAAAGAGTATCGCTTCGACGGCAAAATCGACCTCATCCGCGGCAAAAACGACGCAACCGACCAGGTGACGATCATCGCGACGGGCATCCCCGTCCATGATGCGGTGCTGGCCGCGGATGCCCTCGCAGCGAATGGACGAGTGGAAAGAGGAAAGAGGAAAGAGGAAAAAGAACGGACAAAACTTTCCACTTTCCACTCTCCACTTTCAACTTCTCCGCACTTTCCACTTTCCCTGCCCGTCCGGCAGGCGGGCACTTTCAATTTTCCACTTCGTGTAAGAGTGCTGAACGTCTCCTGCGTCCGCCCCATCGACGCCTCGGCGATCATCCAGGCGGCGCTCGAGACGTCGCATTTGATCGTCGTCGAAGATCACCACAGTGAAGGAGGACTCGCGACGCAGGTCGCAGACATCATCGCGGACTTCCAGCTCCCCTGCTCGCTGCGCCGTCTCGGCGTGAACCACTATTTTCCCTCCGGCACGGACAAAGACCTCAAGTTCCTCGCCGGTCTCGACTGGGAGAGCATCGTGAACGCGGTGCTGGATGAATTACACTCGGAAGTGACGGGAGGCGAAGATGCTCTTGTAACAGCCATTTTTGCGATGTCGAAGAATGCGAAAGAGAGCCGGTTCCAGGATGCCGCGGCACCCTTCATCGATCGGCTCAAAAACGAGAAAGGCTATCTGGAATCCTTGCGAGCCGCGTGGGCGAAGCGCTCCTGTCCGCCGGAGAAGCTGCCGGACAATGCGCGGCTCAGAAGTCTGATCTGAGAGATCAGCCGTTCAGGCGGCGGAGCATCAGTACTTCCTCGTTCCATTGAGCATGATGGTCAATCCCGATCCCGCGATGGTGGAGCCGACCTGGTCGATGGAGAACCGGATGACCGACCCCTCGGTGAGCGCCGTGGTGCTGAAGATGCCGGTCTTGGCGCTCGTCTTCGCGCTCACCGCGATTTGCGGCTTCGTCGAGTAGATGCTCGTTCCATCTTTGAAGACATCGACGATGATCGCGGCGCCGGTCGGCGCGACATTCACGCGGAGACTTCCCGTGCCGAGCGTGATGCCGTACGGCATCGTCACCACGGCGCCGCCCGTGGCCGTCACGAAGAGTCCCCCTTCGAAGAACCAGACCATGGAACTCGTCGGTGTCTTCCAAACGGGAGCGGACAAGCCCTGCGAGAGGATGATCTGCCCGGACGTTCCTTGCGCCGTGCGGCTGAGCGTCCCGCCGCTCGTGAAGGCGATCGCGCCCGAGCTCATAAAGTTGTTTGCCTTGATCAACGAACCGGAGATGTTTCCGGACACTCGCAGGTTGCTCTTGAACCGTGACGCGTTGCTCACGACCAGCGATCCCGAAGCGTACAGGCCGCCGGTCACGTTCAGGTCGTCGCTGAATTCAAACCGGTCTTCGGCGTTCAGGAACTTCAAGGTCTCGTTCGTCGAGTCGGAACCGAACGTGAGGACGGCGTCCGCTGCTCCACTATCCGAATTGATGGAGAGGTCCGCCTTCGTTTTGACCTCGCCGCTCACCGTGAGCGTTCCCGAACCCGTGATATTGCCCTGCACGTGGAGGTCGTCGGTGAATTCAAAGCGAGCCGGGGCGCGGTTCCAGTAGAGTTTCTCATTGAGCGTGCCGCCGAAGCGGATCTCGACGTCCGTCAGCTGGTCGCCCTCGTCGATGACTTGGAAGGATTCGGTATTCACGAGCAGCGTCGGGCTCCAGCTGGAGGTCGCGGCAGAGACCCCCGTGCTCGCGAGCAGGACCATCGGAGCGAGGAGCCCCGCAAGGACGCGGGACAGGCTTCGCTTCGTGCAGTGCCGGCGATGGCGCAAGGCGCGGATCACGGCTGAGGAGGGCAAGAGGAAGATGCGGGACACGGCGCTTCGTCAGGGCCCCGAAGCAGACGCGCGCGCAGCGCCTCTGTATTCGGAGACCCGAGAAGGACGAAGAGGAGAATCAGGTTGATGACGACGCTCGCGCACAGGAGGCCCATGGCAAATCTGCTCCATGCGAAACGCGGAGCGCGGGCTTCGCCGGTCTCCGGCGCCTGCTCTGCGCGCGCGACGGGCGCGGGGGCCGCCTGCGTTTCCGCAGGCCGTTCCACCGCGACCGGAACGGACGGCGTTGCATCCGCGGGCACCGTATGGAGCGCCGCGATGCAGGATCGCAGCTTCTCCGGGAACGGAGCGGGTTTATCCTCCAGGGACCGCAGATCATGCGGATCGAACCTCTTCAGCCATCGATAAAACGTCGTCCGGGCGATGCCGAATGTCCGGCACGTCCTGCTGATGGACCGGTGCAGGGCGAAGTCCGAGAACCACGACAGGCGCTCGACGACTTCGTGACGCATGTGCTCCTGCCGCGCGCGCGCGAGGAGGGACTGCAGGTGCTCGAAGCTGATGGGGAGCAGGGACACGGGGATGGATGTTTGTGCGTGTGGAGCGCGATACCTGTCGCGCGACAAATCCTGTTATTATACGCCTGCGGCCCCTTTTCTTCAAGGGAGACGCGTCCTGCGTTCTCCCGAGGAGGGCTCTTTTCTGCAGCGCTACACTTGCCTCCGTACGGCTGTCGCGCTCCATCCGGAGGGTCACAATGGTCACTGGAAATTATATTTACTATTCTGTCAATCCGCCTTCGTCCCGCAAGTGCGGGACTGCGCCGGACAAGGGGCTTTTGTGTTGTGGCATTGCAAGCGAAGCCGATGGTTTGACCCGCCCGAACGATCTGATCGTTCGGATCGGGGCGGGTTCCCCGGAGCGTGCTCCGCAAGGGGGAGTCCAGAGCCCTGCCTGCCGGCAGGCAGGTTGCTCCGGGATTCATACCAATGATCAGTGTGCCGCATCGATTGCCCGCTCACGTGTCCTTACCAGTCGAGAAACCAGAAGAAGTGCCTCCTTCTCTTGGCGGGCGTCCCCCCCACGCTCGCGGCGGGCTTCACCTCCACGCCGACCCAGTTCCACTGAGCGGCACTTGTCCCGAACGCATCAAAATTCATGGTGACGGCTGTGCCAGACGGGGTTGTGTCGGAAGCCTTGTTCACCGCAAGCCCAGAGATTAACCCACTAAGATGGAAGGGATCTTCCGTGTCCGTTGAGGTAGGGGATCCCAAGGCGTTCCAGTCGTCCGCACAGCCAAATCCGCGCGAGTTATTCACGGTTGATGTGTAGATCGTGGGGGTGATGTTGTTGGTGTTGGAGTCCCCCTCGCCGCTCGCTCCGATGGGGGAAGAGGTGTCGTGGCCCGTGATCACGTACACCTTGATCGCTTTGGCAAGCTTACTGGAGTTCGATGTCGCAGAGACGGTCATGCCCGTCCGTCCAGTCGTGAGCAGGGCGTACGCAGCAGCGGCGTTACCATCTGAGATGCTGCTCTCGAATCCGTCTCGCGAAACGATTTCCGTCCACGTCAGTGCAGCACCATTGTTGGTTATCGTGATCGTCACGTCCTCGTCGTTCAAAGAGTCGCTAAGCACACAGACAAGGAGCAGCGAGGAATCCGGTGGGTTGAACGCTGCCGAGGTGACTGACGTAGAGTCTAGCGCTACGAGCGCAGGAGTTGAGGCATCGATCGCGATGGCTGCCTGCGCAATCGTTGGCAGCAACACACTGCAGATCGTCAGCAAAGAAACAAGGAAGCGCCGTACGTCTGTCCTCGTGATCATCATGCCGATACGAAATGAACGCGCGGTCGTACGGATCATGCTGCTGGGAGAATTACCATACACGATCAACTGTTCCGGCGGAAGCCGGAAGCAGTTGACAGGTCGCCATACGGCTTCGCGATATAAACGCAACGGATGTTTCATGCCGTGTTACAAATAGCGGCGTAGCGATGTCGCTTCGCCGCTATTGATGATGTATTGCATGAGTCATTAATGATGTTTATATCGCAGAGCCGTATCAGATCTTGTCCTTAATTTCCCGGCCGTACTTCAAAGCCCACCCAGTTCCATTTCGTGGCAGCCGTGCCCGCAGCATCGAAATTCATTGTGACCGACGTTCCTGCCCCGGCGGTGCTGGCCGCTTTGGAGGCACTCAACCCAGAAACAAGGCCCGCGACGTGGAAGGCATCTTCCTCGTCCGTTGAACTAGGAAATCCGGAGGCATTCCAATCAGCGGCCACGCCGAACCCAAGGGAGTTTGATACTGTTGATGTATAGAGAGAGGGAGTGATGTTATTGGTCGTGGAGCTGCCTTCGCCGGAGGCTCCGATCGGGCTAACAGTGTTGTGGCCGCTCACCACATAGACCTTCATCGATAGTCTCTTCGCTTGATCGGTCATCGTTGCCGTGACCGTCATGCCGGTTCGTCCGGTGGGGAGCAGAGCATAGAAGGCACTGGCCTCTCCTTCCTGCGCTCCAGGATCGACAATACTTCGTTCCCGAATGAGCGTCCACGGAATGGCGGTTCCATTGTTCGTGATGGCAATATTGGGGTCACTCCCTATTGCTGCATCTGCGGAGATCAAGACCAGAAGGAGAGCATTGTTCGGAGGATTAAACAAGGCTGTCGTAACAGACGTATCGCCGGTCACGCGGGCCGGACTGGAGGGATCAATGATGATAGTCCCCGTCGTCTGCGTATTCGCCGTCGTCACCGTGACCGACGAAGCAGCGGTATTCCCCGCCGCATCCCGCGCACGTGCCGTGAGGGTATGACTGCCATTACTCGCTGTCGTCGTGTTCCAACTGATGCTGTAGGGGGAGGTCGTGTCTTCCGTTCCAAGGTTCGCGCCGTCGAGGAGGAATTGCACCCCGGCGACGCCCACGTCATCCACGGCAGTGGCGGCAACCGTCACGGCGCCCGTCACCGTTGCCCCGTTCGCAGGAGCGGTCATGGAGACTGCGGGGGGAGTGGTATCAACGACGTTACTCACTGTCACGTTCACAATGGCAGATGCCATCTGATTCCCCGCAGCATCTCGTGCACGTGCCGTGAGCGTATGGCTCCCGTTTGTCGCAGTGGTGGTGTTCCATGACACCGAGTACGGACTGGTTGTGTCTTCTGCACTCAGGTTCACCCCATCGAGGAGGAACTGGACACCGGTGACGCCGACGTTATCTGCAGCATTCGCGGAAACGATGATGATACCTGAGGCTGTTGCTCCGTTGCTGGGACTCGTGACGGAGACGGCGGGGGGGAGGGTATCGGGAGTGCCGGAGAACGTCAGCGTGAAAACGCTGTTCCCCGGAGCTGTGAACGAGAAGGCGTTACCGCTGACAGGGATATCCGCACCGCGGGTGAAGTTGTTGGAGTTGTCCGTGACGTAAAACTCCAGCATGGGGACAGCCGGCAGGTTCGCCAGCGTCGCCGAGAAGTTCACGTCTCCAGCGCCGGCATTGCGGCCGACAATCGTTACGCGACCGGTGGCGGAATGATGGAAGGCGTAGATCGTCACGTTACCGTTCCCTTCATTCGCCGCGATCCTCCGCGATCCTCCAGGGACGAACTTGAAGAGCTGTGCGAATTCATAGAAGGCCTTGCGCGGTGTGTACGTGCGTGTTCCGGTATCGTAGGAAAGGAGCGCCGTCCCATTGCCGACGTCATTCGGCGGCGTCGAGCCGCGGCCGGCGCGGGTCGCGTGGTTGTAGACGCTATCGTAGCCGTCCCAGACGAGGATGGCCGAAGGGCCCTGGCCGATGTGCGCGAGCGTATCCCAGATATTAGAGACTTCCGTAATCCAGAAGTTCTTACCGGGGGGCATGGCAGCTCCTGCACCGCAGGAATCGCCGGCGTAATTATGGAAGGAGAAGTGATCCAATTTATTCATCACCGTGGCATTGCCGGTAATTTCCGGCACGTAGCTGTTCACGCCGGTGCAGACAGCCGCAGTGTCCGGGCCGACGAGGCGCAGATCGCCGAGGCCGATGGCATCGAGTTTGTTCGCCAATTTCTCGAACACGCGCGGCAACTGGAACGCATCCATGCGGACGCCTTCGTAGATATCCCAGTCGGGCTCGTTGGTCGGGGCGAAGAGCCCGAACTGCAAGCCGCGATTGTTGCGGGCATAAGAGGCGACAGCGGTGACGGTTTCGACCCATTCGTCCTCCGCTGTCGCTGTGGGGAGATCGGAGCCGCCGTTCCACAACGGGCCGCGACCCATGAAGTTCAGCATGAGATTGTTCGTAATCCCCTTGCTGTTGAGGTACGCCATCGTCGCCCACAGCTCTTCGAATTTCGGCGTCGAGAAGAGGGAATTATAGTACGTCCAATCATAGACGGCGGGGTCGGCATTGTCGTTCGCCTGCTCCCAGTCGGCCTCGTCGATGATCACGCGAAAGAGAGTGGAGCCGTTCTGATCGACCAGCATGTCGAGGGCAGGGCGCAGCTCGCCGTTGTCCCAACTTGCGGCATTCGCGCTGACGCCGAACCCGTCGATCGCCTGGAACTGCACGGCGCCATCAAGGGTAAGGGGTGTTCCGCCGCCGTTGCTCACCGTGACATTCACGACATTCGATGCCGCCACATTGCCGGCTTGATCCGTCGCCACGGCGGAGAGCTGATGACTGCCATTGGGGACTGTCGCGGTATTCCACGAGATGGAATAGGGAGCAACTGTATCCGGAACGCCGAGATTTCCTCCATCCAATTTGAATTGCACGCTTGCGACACTGACATTATCACTCGCCGTGGCGGCAACGCCTATGCTTCCACTCACGGTTGCCCCATTGAGGGGAGATGTGACGGAAACCGCGGGGGGCGTCGTATCGGGATTGCTGACCGTCACGCTCACGGTCGTCGATGTCGTCTGATTTCCGGCTGCGTCCCGCGCGCGTGCCGCGAGGGTGTGATTGCCGTTGCTCGCGGTCGTGGTGTTCCAGGAGACGCTGTAGGGAGACGCGGTATCTTCGCTCCCAAGGTTCGCCCCATCGAGGAAGAATTGGACTCCCGCAACGCCGACATTGTCCGCCGCCGCCGCATCGACGTTCACCGCAGCGGAGAGGGTCGAACCGCTTGCGGGAGCCGTAATGGAAACCGTTGGCGCGCTTGTATCGTTTTCCACGGCAACGTTCACAACCGCTGAGCTCGTGATATTTCCCGCTGCGTCCCTCGCCACGGCGGTGAGGCCATGGGGTCCATTTATCGCCGTCAGGGTGTTCCAGGAGACGCTGTAGGGCGAGGCCGTATCCTCGGGCCCAAGGTCCTGGCCATCGAGCTTGAACTGGACGCCGGCAACGGACACGTTGTCTGTCGCATTCGCTGCAACGTTCACGACATTCGTCACCGTGCTGCCGTCAGAGGGAGCTGTCAGAGATACAGCCGGAGGCTCGCTGTCGAGATTTTGGACGATCACGTTGACGATCTGCGATGTCGTGCTGTTGCCAGCCGCATCGCGCGCGACGGCGGTCAGCTGGTGCGATCCTTCCGATGCCGTCGTGGTGTTCCACGAGATCGAATAGGGCGATGTTGTGTCCTCGGCTCCCAGGTTTATTCCATCCAATTTGAATTGCACGCCGGCAACGGAGATGTTATCGGACGCAGTCACGTTGATCGAAATCGTTCCCGCAAGAACGGACCCTTCGATGGGCACAGTGACCGAGACGCTCGGCGGTGTCGTGTCGGCATTCTGCACGGTAACTGTCACGACGGACGACGTGGTGACATTGCCGGCCGCATCGCGCGCGACGGCGGTCAGCTGGTGCGATCCTTCCGATGCCGTCGTGGTGTTCCACGAGATCGAATAGGGCGATGTTGTGTCCTCGGCTCCCAGGTTTATTCCATCCAATTTGAATTGCACGCCGGTGACGGAGACGTTGTCCGTCGCGGTTGCCGCCACGGACACGGAACCCGCGACGGTCGCGCCTTCCGTCGGAGCAGTCACGGAGACAGCGGGAGGCGTGGTATCGGGGGCCGAGTCTACGGGCGTATTCATGTCCGCTTGGATCTCGGTGGCGCTGAGCGCGCGCTTGTAGATGCGCACTTCATCGATTTGGCCCCGGAAGTATTCGCCCCATACGGCATTGCCGCCGATGCGCAGCGGGTCGTTCGAGGTCGTGATGCTGCCCGTGCGCGCGGTGCTTCGGATCAGGTTTCCATTCAGATAGAGACGCAGTGAAGATGCATCATATGTCACCGCGAGGTGCGACCACGCGTTCGTCGGGAGCGACGCTGAACCGTACACTGCCGGGTAGGAAGATCCCCCGCTCCGCAAGAAGCCGGAGGGAACGTTGCCTTCATTGCCGGAATTGGCATAGAGAGCGTAGGAAAGTTCTCCCGGCACTTCCTTGAGGATCACCGTGCGCCAGCCAATCGAAGCCGTCGGTCGCACCCACGCCTCCATGGTCATGCCCGTCGTCAGATCCAGCGATCCGTTCGGATTGTCGGTGATATTGACCCGGTCGTTGCTGCCGTCGAAATTGAGCGCAGAAGCGCCATACTTCTTGTCCGTCGTCGTCCACGTGGCTTGGAAGATCGATCCGTTGTTATTATTCCCAGAAATGTCATTGAGCGTTGCGCCGGATCCCTCGTTGAATCCGTACGCGGCGACGAGATCGCTCGCTGCTTGCGCTTGAAGGCGCACGAGCGGGAAGACAGGAGGTACGACGAAAACGAAGGCAAGCAGAACAATGCAGATTGCCGCAAGGCGATCGCGACTGGGAAGAACGAGACGCATGAAAGTGGAGGGAAACGAGTTGGGGCGCATGATGCCCCTCCAAACCCCCTTTGTACAGACCTACATTTTGAATGGCGGAGAGGGAGGGTCTGCTTCGCGCTTTTGCTCTGCAAAGCTACGCAAGGCAGAGAGCTACGCAGACCAGAAATGTCGTTTTGCGAATGAATATCCAGAGCCTTGTTTTAGATAACGTTCAAATATCTCGGCTTTCTGTCGGTCTGAAAAAGTTACGACAACTTCGATTTTCCACGGAACATGCGGGCTTGTTGTTTTAGTCAGTGTGCGATTGTGCTCATCCATTCGCACACGAGGATCTTTGGTTGTGTATCCTACATATGTCATCCGGGGATTTTTGATGCTTCGCAGAAGATATACGTGATACATAGTTCCCTATCGTAGCCAATTCTGCAAAGCTTGCGAAGTAGGATGGCGGTTCTTCTCCGCAAGCTACGAAGAACATTCACTTGCATTGCTCTGCACGAGATCCTACGTAGCTTGCGAAGTAGGATGGCGGTTCTTCTCCGCAAGCTACGAAGAACATTCACTTGCATTGCTCTGCACGAGATCCTACGTAGCTTGCGAAGTAGGATGGCGGAAGCGGGAGGATTCGAACCTCCGATGCTCTTGCGAGCATACCTGTTTTCAAGACAGGCCCGATCAACCACTCCGGCACGCTTCCAAAATAATGATAGCAAATTGGTGCGGGGCAAGCCGTCGCCTTAAACCACTCGGGGCCGAAGGCCACCCTTCGGGTCTCCCTCTCCAGATGGAGCGGAAAGCGTAAAGCAAAGAGCGTAAAGTGCGAAGGACAGAAAGAAACCGTAAAGCTGAACAGGAGATTTGCTACGATAGGATCATGCATCAAGATAGCCCTTTGAAGAGAAAAACGTACGCATTCGCGTTGCGCGTGACATTGCTCTGCAAAAAATTGATGGAAGAGAAGAAAGAATATGTTCTGAGTAAACAATTTTTGAAGAGCGCGACGAGTATTGGCGCAAATGTCGCAGAGGCCCAACATGCGCAAAGCCGAAATGATTTTGCAGCAAAGCTTTCCATTGCCTTGAAAGAAGCCTGGGAAAGCGATTTCTGGATTCATCTTCTCTGTGATGCTTCGTATATCGGGCACAGCACAGGAGAGGAACTCTTGAGAGATCTTTCGGAAATCATCGCTCTCCTCACATCGAGCATCAAGACAGCAAGAAAAAATTCCCTTTAAACTCGCCACTCTCTGCTCTTTGCTCTGCGTTCTACGCTCTCTGCTTACTTCTTCGTCTCGATGTTGAAGTTGAACCAGCTGGCATCGGCGTACGCGCGGTCGGTGACGGCGGCGCCGGATGAGACCATCTTGATCATGAGCGTGATGTAGCTTCCTGACGCAAAGGCTCCCCCCGCTTCCGGTCCCGTGATGGTGGCTGTCGTCCACGTCGTCGCCTTCAAGCTGGAGCCGCCCGTGAGAGGGATCGGCGTGTTGTTGGTGTCGAGCGCGCGGACTTCCAGCCAGCCTCCCGACGCGCGGTAGCGAAACTCCATCGGCTTCGTGCTCTCCCAGCCACTGAACTGGTCGGGGATGCGTACGCGCGAGATGATCCAGTAGTTCTGGTTGCTGGTCTTCGTCGATTGCCAGCGGTAGAAGTTCACGGTGCTGCCGGAGTCGTAGCGAAGGCCCAGCGAGCCGACGGCGGACGTGGCCGCGCCGCTCTGGAAGTAGATCGCGTGGGGATATTCCGGGTTCAAGAAGATCATCGATCCGCTGTTGCGGGTCACGGCGGCGGCCTGCGTATCGATGTCCGCGCTCCACGAGAGCTGTCCGGCGCCATCCGTTTTCAGAACCTTGCCCGATGCGGAACCGTCGAACGCCGGGAAGGTGTAGGTGACCCCGTTGAGACGGATCGTCGATTTGAAGACGGCCGCGCCGCCGAAGGTCACGGCGCCGGTGGCGCTGAGCGTGCCGGTCGTGTGGACGTCCTCCGAGAATTCAAAACGATCTTCGGCGTTCTTGAACGTCACCGTTTCGTTCGTCGTATCGGAGCCGAAGGTCAAGACGGTGTCCGCCGCGGTCTGGTCCGCGTTGATGGTGAAATCTCCTTTCACGCTACCCGCGCCGCCGATGCTGAGCGCGCCGGATGCGGTGAGAACGCCGGTGGCATGCACATCATCGCTGAATTCGAAGCGGTCTTCCGCGTTCTTGAAGGTCACGGTTTCGTTCGTCGTATCGGAGCCGAAGGTCAAGACGGTGTCGGCAGCGGTCTGATCCGCGTTGATGGTGATGTCTCCTTTAATGGTGGCGGAACCGCCGATGACGAGTGCGCCGGACGCGGTGATGACGCCCGTCGCGTTGAGGTCGTCGCTGAACTCAAAGCGGTCTTCGGCGTTGAGGAACTTCAAGGTTTCATTGGTCGAATCGGACCCGAAGGTGAGGACGGCATCCGCGGCTCCCGCATCGGCATTGATCGTGAGGTCTGCTTTCGTTTTCACGTTGCCGCTCACGGTGAGCGTTCCCGAACCGGTGATGTTCCCGTCCGCGCGAATGTCATCCGTGAATCTGAATTCGGCATTTGTCCGATCCCAGTAAATTTTCTCATTCAGCGTCCCGCCGAAGCGCAGTTCCACGTCCGTCGTCGAGTCACCCTCATCGATCGTCTGGAAGGATTCCGTGTTCACCAGCAGCGTCGGGCTCCACGCGGACGTGGCTGCGAGAGCTCGCGGGACACTTGCGAGAAGACCGCTCACGAAGAGAGCGAGAGCCGCGCTCGTCATGCGTTTCTTCAAGAGGAATGCCACGGTGCGTTTGGGTGTGTGCATGTGTGTGTGCAATGGTTCTCACCAGTATAGCAAAATAGACATTCTTCTGCAATCCTCCTTATATTGACAGATCCGTCAAATATGATTTTTAATTCCTCTAGGCTATACGTCATTCGGCGAGCAATTCGACCCACTGCAGCTTGATGTCGGCTGCTTTCATCTGCTCGGTGTCCTTGGCGTAGAGCCGCAATTTGATGATGAAGTCCTGCCCGGCCGTCCAGGTGGCGGCGCTAAACTCCACCTGCGTCGTCGCAAAGGATATGCTGGCGAGGTCCGTGGTAGACCCGGAGAGGGTCACCGCGGCACCCGCCGTGTCATAGACGAAGATATCCATCTTGTTCTTGGCCGTATCCGTGCTGCTGCTGGCATACGTGACGGCGAGCGGATTGTCTTTCCAGCGTATGAAGTCCGACGGGATCGTCGCGCGAATGTTGATATCGTAGTCCTGCAGCGAGGTCTTCGTGCTCGTCCACACGTAGTGGTTTCGCAGCGAGCCGGTGCCATTCACCCAGAGCTGTCCGACGTTGCTGCTTCCATCGGCGCCGTACGCGGCGCCCGGATACTGCGCATGCAGATACACTTCGGTCGTCTTCTCACGATCATCGCTGCTGAGCGCGCGGCGATCGGTCACCCCTCCCGCCGTGATGCTCCCGCCGGAGGTCGCCACTTCCGCGAGCGGAATGTAACTGATGTTCGTCGGGAAGCCGTACGTGCGAATGATGAGGCCTGTCGATGTCAAAAATACGTAGTTGGTTGCGCTGTTCGCGACATCCTGATTGCTTGCCCCCGCATAGTTCACGATGTTGCCGTTCAGCCGGTATCCGCCGGCCGCGATGTTGATCTTCAGCCCGGCGCCGGAGGACACGCGCAGGTGGGTATTTGTCGCGCTCGAAATCGCATTGATATCGACGCCGTTGATGAGCCCCGTCACGGTCAAGTTTCCCTGCACGCGCAACGCGCTGTTGAAGTCGAAGCGGCTGTTATAGGCATCGTACGAGAGGGTCTTATCGAGCGTCGTTCCGAAGCGCAGCACGACCGACCCCGTCGAACTCATCGTGTTGTCCGCGTCGATGGTGAAGCGGTTTCTGTCCGTGCCGCCGGCGATTTGATCCACGCGCAGCAGTCCCCCGCTCTCGAGCACGGGGATCGCGCCGCTGCCCGTGCCGACGTCCCTGCGATCGATCATATCGGCGTTGAGCGCGGAAGGAACGGAGAGCACGGGAGAGCGATCGACGCTCGCATCGTTCGCATCCCGATCGAGGAGTTCGTAGGCCGTATCCGCCGCGGTCGATGCTTTCACTTCCACCTGCAGGAAGAGGCTCGTGAGCGTATCCACGGGGACCGAGTCGATCGTCGGAAGGGCCGTGCCGCTCCCGAGCTGCACCGAAAAGTACCCGCGGCTGTCGGGCGTGACCGTGAAGACTTCGTACCAGCTCGCATAGTTGCTCGCACTCGTGTTGATCGCTCCCGTCGCCGTGACATCCCCGGAGACGTAGTCCGCGCTCTTCCAGTAACTGAAGCGAACCTTATGCGCGCTCGTGATGGGATCGCCGCTGCTATTCAAGAGATGACCGTTATACACGTGCTTGAGGGGGGCCGTGGTCGTCGCGGATGCCCGGGGAGAGAGCATCATCGCTCCCAACACCAGCGTGAAGACGAGCGCCGCGCCTGTGAGGAAATGTCGGCGTTTCATGATCGGGAGAAGCGAGCGGAACGTTTCTGCTTGGATGTGCGATGTGCGCGTCTGCGTTTCTGAGGATTGTGGCTCGTCGCATCCCGCGCGAGGAAATCTTCGCTGCGCTGGAGCAGCCGGGCGCAGAGGAGAAGGAGGAGAAGCGCGAGCAGGAAGAGCGACCACGGGAGAGAGAGGGTGCGCAGGGGCTGCAAATCGAGGAGAGCTGCACGCAATCCGACGAGACTTCTTGATTGGAAATGCCCGAGTGGCCTCTCGTACGTCGCGGCCGGTCGCTGACGTCGCTGTGCGAGCGGGAACCGGTTACGCGCACTCTGCGAAGGGAGGAGACGGCGGAGGGCGCCGCGCAGCGAGCGCTTCGGGGCGCGTACGCTCCGGGGAAGCGTTGGCGCGGATGTTCGCAGTCGTTGTTCGCGTCGCTGGAGGACTCTCTTGAGGAGAGCGGCGGTTGAGGGCCGCACAGGCGCGGCCGGTCGCGCGGGAGCAGTCGGCCGCGCCGCTCTGTCCTTGTTCGGCGTGCGCGGTTTCGCGTTGGCGGCCGTCGTGCCATGACCGTGTACGCCGCCACTCGGGGCGACGGACGACTCGGAAGACACGGAAGATGTCGAACTCGCGGAACTGCCGGCGACGAAGGTGCTCGTGATCTGGAAGCTCGTCCCCGTGAGCGGCTGCTGGTTCCACGCAAGGCCCGTCTCATTGAGGTGGAAGCTCGTCGAATCCATGGTTGTTTGCGTCGCGTCATTGGGAAGTGTCTCTTCCAGGCGGAAAGATGTGCTCGTGAGGGCTGAGGCCGACACCGGGACACTCAATCCCACTAGCGTGCACACGACACGAATGCCGATGACGAAGAGAAGTTTTTTCATGAGGCAAAAATGCCGAGCTGGTTCTCGATGGAATGAATCGATCCCCTCTTCCGCGGAGTCGGGCTGAACGTTTGAGCGGCTTCGAAAATCATGCGTTTGAGCCGGTGAGATTTCGTACTCGCGAAGAAGAAGCCGTGCCGCGCGATGACGCGGCCGACCGTGGATGCGGAGAAGAGGAGTCCATGCTCCTCCAAAAGCCTGCGAGCGATGGCGTCTTTGCTCATCGTCGGATGCTCCAGGCGGCAAAAACGGATCAACTCAATGACGAACGCGGGCGTTTCCTCCTTGCGCGTGCGGTGCGGCCGCTTCGATTGCTCCTCAAGGCTCCGCGCATTCTCTGGATCAAACCGGCCGGCCCAGCGGTGATACGTCGAGCGGGAGATGCCAAAGTGCTTGCACGTCAGGCTGATATTCCCCGCGTGATCGAGGGCATAGGCAAACCAAGACAAGCGCAGTTTGGCGCCAGACGAGAGCTCGAGGTTTTTCGCTCTACGTCGCAAATTTTCCACGAGTTGCCTTGTATGTGTGTTATAGGTCATTGTGTATGTTCATGGTTATTATACTATATTTTACTGAATATGTCTAATATGTCCTGGAACATTCCAAGAGGCCTCGCGAACCGCTCTTTCTGACATTGGACGGTCTCGCATGCGTCTGAACCTTCCGCGTCACGATGCACGCCCTCGAGGCTTCGGATAGATGAGGCTCGAACCGATGGCTTCTGCGAGAGGCAAGGCCTCTCGTGCGAGTGCATCTGCATCACTCTGAGCACCTCGCATACCGCTCTCAGGCGTCCACTTATTCAACCTTGTGACCGAGGAGAGAAATTGATACGCTCGGAGCCACATCTATGTCCCTCACGCCCAGCCGGAAACACAGCATCGCCACGCTCTCCGGACTGCTGCTCCTTAGCGCTGCTGCTCCTGCCTTCGCGCAGCCGGCGCCGTCTTTCTCCGATCTCCCCTCCGGACACGCGGCCTTCGAAGCCGTGGAATATCTGAAAACGCAGGGTGTCATCTCGGGCTACGCGGATGGAACGTTCAAGCCGAATGCCAAGGTGAATCGCGCGGAAGCGGTGAAGATCCTCATTGCGCCGCTCGTGAACGCCCAGCAGTTGGGCCAATTGGCGCACACCCCCTATGAAGACGTCGCCGCCGACGCCTGGTACAGGCCGTACGTCGAAGCGGCACGGCAGTCCTTTGGCATCATCGACGGACCGCCGCAGACGACGGTCTTTCACGGCGAGCGCCCCGTGCTGAAAGTCGAGTTCATCAAGATGCTCCTCCTCGCCAACAAGGCCGATGTCGGCGCGTACGGCGAAATCAAACTCCCCCTCTCCGTCGATGTCACGAACACGGAGGAGTGGTTTTATCCCTACATTCGATATGCCGTCTCGTCATCGATCACCATGATCTCCGCGGACGGCACGCTGTCACCGGGTCGCGAACTCACGCGTTCCGACGTCGCGCTCTTCCTGCACCGTTTCCTGATGTACCGCGAAGGCCGTCGCACGCAGGCCCTGCTCTCGGAGGCCGAAACGGAAATCCACAATATCCTCGATTCGCTCGAGAAAAACGACATCACGCAAGCGGAACAAGCTTCGGCCCGGGCGCTCATCGCCGCGCGAGGCGCGCATGCGAGCAAACCGACGGAAGCGGTGACGCAAGGAGCGGTGAAAACGACGGAGGCGTTCCGCGCTCTCGTCCGGGCGTACCGAGCGGGCGTGTCGGGCGACCTCGATACCGTCATCGCCCTGGCATCGGAAGCATGGAACCTCGCAGCGAAGGCAAAGGAGCTGGACCCGACCTTGGCCTCGATCTCGGATCAAGTCCAGCAGACGGCGAAGAACATGGCAGATAGCGCCCGTGCCCTCAAGGCTGCGCCTTGAGGAGTGGAAAGTGAGACGGAGAGTGGAAAGTTGAAGGTGGAAAGTGGAAAGAGAAAAGGTTAAGATAGCAAACTATGGTTCCTGAGCCCCTGCGATTTTGGCTGCGACTCATCACTGATGCAAGCTATGCTCCGGATACAAGAACAAAGCTACTGCAGGAAGAACTCACATCAATTATTTCCATGCTCGTTCAGAGCATTAAGACCGCCAAGATCGTCCATAACTTTCCATTTACCACTTTACACTTTCCACTCTTCACGGTCCGTAACTTTCCCTGCCCGTCCGGCAGGCGGGCACTTTCTACTTTGCACTTTTCACTCTTCACGGTCCGTAACTTTCCCTGCCCGTCCGGCAGGCGGGCACTTTCCACTTTCCATTTTGCATTTTCCACTTCCATTTAAGGCGCATGTGATTGCGGGCTCGGGGAGAGGCCGCAAGCTTGGCGTGCCCACGCTCAATGTGAATCTCGCGCAAGTTCCCAGCGATCTTGAGGATGGCATCTACGCGTGTTTCGTGAACGTCCAGGGCAAGAAAATGCAGGGCGCGCTCCATATGGGACCTCGCCCGGTCTTTCAGGATAGCCGCGCGTGCGAAGTGCACTTGATCGGAGAACTTCTGAACGATCCGCCGCAAGACGTGGAGATCGAAATCGTCGAGCGTCTCCGGGAGATCCGAGACTTTCCGTCCGCGCAGGCGCTGCAAGAGCAAATGCGAGAGGATATTGACCAGGCGAGGGCTATCCTCGCAAAAAAAGGTCGATAGAATGGTTCGGCATGTTGCGCTCGCTCAAAGACAGAATCGGACAACGCAGTCCCATTCGCCTCCTGTGGCACCGGGGAAAGGCACTGCTTGCCGCAATCCGGTATGGCTTCCCTGCGCGGCGACTCGTCGTGCTCGGCATCACGGGAACGGACGGCAAGACGACGACGGTCGGCATGGTGACCCACATCTTACGATCCGCCGGGGTACGCGTCGGCGCCGCTTCGACTGCCTTTTTCGATACGGGAAATGGCGCGAAGGAGAACCCCTTGCACCTCACGTCCATTAATCCGTTTGTCTTGCAGAAGTTACTTCGAACGATGGTGAAAAACGGCTGCACGCACGCTGTCGTCGAGGCCTCCAGCCACGGGCTCGTGCAACATCGCCTGGACTGGATCTGGCCACGGGTCGCCGCGATCACCAATATCGCGCTTGAGCACCTCGACTATCACGGGACGATGGAGCAATACCGTCGTGATAAAGCGATCCTCTTTCGGATGCTCGGGGGCATGGGGACGAAAATCCTGAATGCGCGAGATCCGACCTTCCGAGAGTATCAAGCGATTCCATCCGAACGAACGATCGTGTGGGGGGATCCGGAGGTACACGCACCCACAAAACTCTGGCTCACGGACACAGTGTTACAGCCTGCCGAGAGTTCCGCACGCGTGCACCTCGCTTCTTCTGGATCCACGCAATCGATGGAACTCCATTTGAAGATACCGGGGGGCTTCAATCTGGAAAACGCGCTCACGGCGATCGGCTGTGCACTCGCCGTCGGAGTATCGATCCAAGCGGCCGTGAAAGCCCTCGGCTCATTTGCAGGAATTCCCGGACGGCTCGAACGGATCGACGAGGGGCAACCATTCTCGGTCTACGTAGACTTTGCTGTTTCGCCGCAGGCATACGAGAAAGCGCTCCACACACTGCGCGGTATCGTCGGGGATGCAGGTCGCGTGATGGTCCTCTGTTCGAGCTGCGGCAACCGCATGCGCGAGAAACGGCCGGAGATCGGGCGCATCTGCTCTGAGCTCGCAGACGTTGTCGTCGCGTGTGAAGACGAAACCTACGGCGAAGATCCGCATACCGTGCTCGAGGAGGTGTGGGCCGGCGTGGATCAAACGCAGTGCGAAGCGCACAAGATCTTCGATCGTCGCGAAGCAATCCGCTTTTTGCTTACACACGCACGCGCCGGTGACGCCGTGGTCGTCTGTGGCATGGGACCGTTTTCGACGATGACGAAACTGGAAGGCAGAGTGCCGTGGGACGAGAGAATCGTGACACGGTCAATCCTCCAAGACATGAGATTTTAAAAGGGTCGGCGACACGCGAGGTGCCCCGACCCAGGGTTCACGACTCGTCGCCGATACCTGTCAGATGACAGATGAGGCAGAGAGCGGCGACGCCGAAAATCATGACCATGATCGGCAGCGCCATTTCGTCTTGCAGGAATCCTTCCAGCATGTGACACACTCCTTCCATAGAGAAACGAAACGTAAGTGAACCCGAAAACCTTCAGAAAAAAAGCTTGCGGGTTCACTGTACCTACGGCGTACGATGCGAAGGATCGACGTTCGTATTCGTAGATTATTATCATCTATTTTTAACAAATTGTCAATTACAGCGATCATCGCCGGAATAGACGAAGCGGGACGCGGAGCGCTGGCCGGACCGGTGGTCGCGGCGGCGTGCGTCTTGAAAGCAGAGCTCTTTCGGAAAGTCGCGCCGTTCCTGCATTGGTCTCCCAAGAAACGCAAGAACCAAACGGGGCACTGTCGCATCGGCGACAGCAAGAAACTGACTCCCGAGGAGCGCGCTGTCGCGTACGAATGGATCACGCGACATTCTTCTTTCGGCGTGGGCATGTCCCCGTCGGAAGATGTGGAAACGCTCGGCATTCTCGGCGCGACGGAGAAAGCGATGCATCTTGCACTGAAAGATTTGGAGAAGACGCTTCGGCCAACCTACTTGCTCGTCGATGGCCGCGATGCGTTCTGGTTCGACTACCCGCACAGCTCGCTCATCGGCGGGGATGGACTCGAGCCCTGCATCGCGGCGGCGTCGATCATCGCGAAGGTGACGCGCGACCGCTGGATGACGGACATCGCGAAGCACCACGCGTCGTTCGGCTTCGATCGTCACAAAGGGTACGGCACGGCCGGCCACTTCGCGGCGCTGAAAGTGCACGGCCCGTGCGCCATCCACCGCAAAAATTTCCTGCGGAAGTTCTTCGAAACGGGAGAGACGACTTACGATTTGTCCGACGCCGGCCCCATCCCCATCCACCTCCAAAGCAGCACGCCGGCGAGGAAGATCGGCAGCGTGAGCAGCTGACCGCGACTGAGCTGGAAGAAGACGAAATCAATGAGCGGATATTCCTGCGCGCGGAAGTATTCGAGCAAGAACCGCAGGAGCCCGTAGAGCATCAGGAAGAGCGCGAAGGTCCGGCCGGGGTGATAGGGGCGCGCCGCACGGAGGTGCCCGTAGCAGAGTCCTGCGATCAAAAGGTCCTTGAGGACGGCATAGATTTGCGTCGGGTGCCGCAGTCCTTCGACCCCGGGGATCGCGATGCCCCACGGAAGATCCGTCGGGTTCCCGTAGAGCTCCATATTGATGAAATTGCCAAAGCGTCCGAAGGCGAGGCCGATCGCCACCGGAACCGCGATGACGTCGGCGAGCCTGCGGACATCGAGGCCTTTCCTCCAACTGAAGTAAAAGAGTCCGATCGCGACGCCCAGGAACCCTCCATGCGAGGACATGCCGCCCTTCCAGACCATCAAGATCTGCAGGGGCCGGATGGAGTAATACGCAGGTTCATAGAAGAGGACGTATCCCAGACGCCCGCCGATGATCACGCCGAGGACCGTCACGGAGACGACCGATGCCCAATCTTCACGACTGAGGTGGAGTCCTCGTTCCTTCTGCAACCGCGGCAGAAGAAAGAGAGCAAGGAGGAACGCCAGCAAATACATGAGGCCGTACCAGTGGATGGCAAAGCCGAAGAGCTCGAGGGCAACGGGACGGGAAGGGAAGAAAGAGATCATAGAGCGGTGCAGGAAGGAGAAACGGCAAGCAGAGAGGGAGAATCAGTTTTCTGCAAACACGGATCTTCAAGGAATCGCTCTGCATTCTCTCCGTACCTTGCCGAAAATCGATCGGTGAGAAAGACTGCGGCGGGACCGCTCACGCTTCTGAGAACATTTCTCCGCTCGGCCTGCGTGCCGAGGAGAAACTTTTCCCATTCGCCATAGTCCCACGGCGATTCGAAGACTCCTGGACCCGCGATGCGATGGTTCGGAAGGTAACCGCGCAGCCACGGTGCGGTTTCCGGCTCCAGCGCGAGGATGAGCGTTGCCTCCGGGAGCGCCGCCGCATCGGCGATGCGTCGGAAGGTCTCGCTGTCGATCGTCGGGCGGATTTCCTCGAGTGGGTACTGCTCACAGATCTGGAAACTGAGGAGACAGAGCAGATCCAGCTGATTCGGTGCGATCGCCTGCAACGTGAAGAGCGCTTGCACGAGGAGGAGGACGCAGACGAGGCTTTGGAGCGCCCACGACTTCCAGCGCGTCCATGCTTGAGCGACGGCGTAGCCCGCAAACGGCAGGAGGAAGAAATCGAGGTGCAGGAAAAATCGCCGATAGAAGAGGAACTTGGCGGCAACCGCAATGAGCGCCCACAGGGCCGCGACGTGCCAGATGGAAATCCCTTCATCCATGCTCAGGATGAAGCCGATGACGCCGAGCAGCAGGAGCAGCCCGGAGTACACGAGAAACACCGATGGAGGCGGAAATGTGCCTGGCACCGCATTGCCTTGGAAGATCATGGAAAGGTGCTGCAAGACAACGTCCCACATCGGCACGTACCACAATGCGCCGAGAATGAGCGCGGGGACGACCAGCAGGAGAATTTTCCGAAATCCAGGACCACCCTCTGTTTTGAAGTAATCGACGACGAGCCACGTGAGGACGATGAGACCGAGGAGAAACCCCGTTTGGTGATGCGTCGCGAACGCGAACATCCCGAACAGGATCGCGGCAAAGGAGTGCTCCTCGATGAAATGAAACGTGAGCGCGACGAAGATGAGTGCGAGCGCCGTTTTCCAATACATGAGAAGGAAGCCCTCGTACTGCGCGACGGAGAGAAGCGCCATGAGGAGCGTCAGGAAGCCCACCAAACGGCCATAACTGCGCCCCGCGGTGAACGCGAGGACGAGGGCCGTTGCGATCGGAACGAGGTTCCAGACCCAGCCGACGAGAGCGTCTACGGGGAGGCCCAAGCGCAAGAGGATCGTCGAGAAGAAGAAGAGGCCGAGCGGGTGCTCCAGAGCCCACCCGTCCATGGGAGCGATGCTGAACGGCGGAAACGCCGTCGTATGTTTCACAAAAAGATAGCGATAGATGCCGGGATCAAACCCGAGCGGCACCTCGAAGGCAAAGAGCGTCCAGGCGTACTTCGCGAGAAGCAGCAGTATAAGGACCACATACCCCACGATGTACCATCGATCCTCCGAAAAGCGCGTGAGTCGCATAGAATTAGACAGAGCATAGCGGCGACAGAGCCGCCTGTAACTGATCGCGCGCGCGACTGCGCGAGAAGCGCTGCGTGATGTCACATTTGGCGTTCCGTGACAGCGTGGAACGCTCTTGTGCGTTTCTCAGAAGTGTGGTGATCGCATCTGCCAAGGCATCACGATCGCCCGGAGGCACGAGCACGCCTGTTTTTTGGTGCGAGACGAGCGAGCGAAGGCCATCGCAGTCACTCGCGACGACCGTCGTCCCCGCGGCAAGAGCTTCCGTACACGCGAGGCCAAATCCTTCGAGATAGGAAGGACACACGGCGATACTCGCACGATGGAGAAGATTGTGGAATTCTTCTTCGGAAAGCCTCGAATGCTGTCCGGTGATGACGAGCTTCGCGGTCGGGATGTTTTTCTTCACATTCTCCCATGCCTGCAGGAGCACATCGACTCCTTTTCGCCGATCAACCCGGGCGGCACACACGCACAGGTCCGGATCGCGCTCCATGCCCCGTGTCTCCCACTCTGCAGGATCAAATGATTGAAGCAAAAACTGTGCAGAAGGAAGACCGTAATCATTCAGAAGGACTTGCATCGCATCATTCGAAAAACAGCACACTCGATCGGCCTTGTGATACGATGCTGTCTCGAGGGGAATGAAGATCCGCTTCCATGCCTCCCCGGGCACGAACGCAGCTTGCTGCAGGTACGTGTGGTAGCAGAGGTAGACGAGAGAGGATCTTTTTGGCTTTCCGAAGAGGAAAAGTCCGCCTGGTCCTCCGGGGATGATGAGCAACGTAATGGAGTGGGCTGATGTCCATTGCGACAAGATCAAAGGAAGAAGCAGAGACATCAGAAGATGGCCTCCGATGTTTTTCGTGATGCGCAGCAGTCGATGGGTGCTGGGGCTGAGCACCGTGACCGTCGCTCCCATCGCGCGCAGATCCTCCTCGAGTATCAACATCGCCTTACCGAGACCACCCGTGAAAGGAGGACTGTCCCATGTCACGATGCCGATGCGCGCCTTAGAGAGCGAAGACATGCCGATAGGAATGGAGGAGCCCCGGCCAGTGAAAGTGCTTCATTGTCTCACGGGAAACGGACGCGCTGGGGAGAGGTCGCTTGAGCGCCTGGAGAATGACGCGTGCACAGTCGTCCGGATCTTCACTGCGAAAAAAATGACCGGTCTTCCCTTCGATGACCGCATCGGTGATGCCGTCGATGGATGCGGCGGCCACCGGCAGGCCGCGACTCCCTGCCTCGATGCAGGCGATGCCGAACCCTTCCGGATCGTCTGCGCGCTCGATGTTCGGCATGACGAAGAGATGAGCGCGGTTCAACCATCCGTCACGCGTCCTATCATCGCAATCTATGAGGAGTTGAACGGATGTTTCAAGGTGAAGACTTCGAATGATCGATCGAATGCCTGTCTCACATGGGCCCGAACCGATGATGATGTACCGCAGGGTGGGGATTTCTTTCAGGAGGAGCGGAAACACATGACGGAGAAACCACGCGGCACCCTTGCGGGGGATCAACCGCGCGACCGTGAGGAGCGTAAGAGGAGACTGCGTTGTTCGCTGCGTCTGCGAAGTCTCCCACGTGCCGCAGGGAATGACGGAGATTTTTGCGTGTGGCACTCCCCTTCCCTCTACTTGATGTGCTGTCCAGCGACTGATCGAGACGACATGATCCATGGCAGGCAAGCTCGACCGGAGCAGTCTCTGGTACCACTTCTTCGGATAGACGACATCGAGGCCGCAGGCCGTAACCGAGATGGGAATGCCCGTCATGCGTCCGAGCGCCGCGCCAAGCGGACAAAGCGCGGCATCTCCCAGGTGAATCCGAGAGACATATCTTCGGCTTCGGTAAGCGGAAAACAATGCGCGCAACGGGAAGCTTACGTCGGCGAAGAAGAGCGGTGCAACTCGCTTCACGCGTACACCCGGAAATTGCTGAAAACCCTTCCAGAGATCCGCATTCAGTCGCTGCATGCCTCCCGTCCCTCGCACTTTGCGCGTGATGTAGAGAAGCTCCGTCACGGGGAGAGGATCCAGAACTTTCCGTGCAGATGCAAGGGTTTCGCACTATTCTACTGCCCATGTTGATCCTCGGAATCGAAACATCGTGCGACGAGACGGCTGCCGCAGTCGTCGAAGACGGCGTGCATGTCAAAAGCTCCATCATCGCAAGTTCCAAGAAATTTTTTGAGCGGAAGACGGGCGTGATCCCGGAGGAAGCCGCGCGCAAGCAAGTCGAGTGCATGATCCCCGTGCTCGAGGCGGCATTAAAAGATGCGACGATAGACCCTTCCGCTCTCGATGCGATCGCGGTGACGCGCGGGCCCGGACTCCTGGGGTCACTGCTCGTTGGCACAACAACCGCGCGGCTGCTTGCATCCACGTGGAAGAAGCCGCTCATTGGCGTCCACCATACACTCGGCCATTTGAGCTCCACGTGGTTGGAGGCACAAGATGCTCCCGCCTTTCCGATCCTCACGCTCTCGGCCTCCGGCGGGCATACCGATCTGTGGCTACGCACGTCGCACATGAGCGGCATGCTCCTCGGCGCGACGCGCGACGACGCGGCCGGCGAAGCGTTCGACAAGGGCGCCAGCCTGCTCGGGCTCCCCTACCCCGGCGGGCCTTCCATCGCAAAAGCTGCGGAATCCGGAAACCCGCATGCCTACACGTTTCCGATTCCTCTCGCGCAGGAGGACACACTCGACTTCAGTTACTCCGGGCTCAAAACCTCTCTGAAATATCTCCTCAGAGACCTGAAGGGTGAGGGTATCCTCGCGGACCTCGCGGCTTCGTACCAACACGCGATCTGCGCGCACCTCGCCGATCGCTTTGCCCGCGCCCTCGGCAAGCACCCGGAGGCGAAGGAACTGCATGTCGTGGGTGGAGTCTCCGCGAACACCGTGCTGCGAGAGATGCTCCGGACACTCCCCAGGCCATTTCGAGCACCGGTGAAACTCTCCTACTGCACAGACAATGCCGCAATGATCGCCAGTGCGGGATACTTCCTGCAGAAAGAACACGGCAAGCGCGCCTTCGCTCCATTCACGACGGAAGCATCTCTCCCGCGCAGCGCCGTTCTGCAGCAAACTACGCGAGTGACGGGAGAATGACACTCCCCGCGATCGCGAGGATCCCGAGGAAGGCCACGAGGCGGACGAGCGTGGATTTTTTTATACGGCTACGCGAAATGATGAAAAAC
>JACPYA010000046.1 GCA_016196295.1 Candidatus Peregrinibacteria bacterium
GTACAATCCGTCCAAGCAATGTCCTTCCAGTCGGTCTATCGGTTCCCGAAAGTCCAGAAAGAAGGAAACAGGCGTCTTTATATCCTTCTTTCTTACCGTTATGGCTGATCAACAGATCACCTGCCGCGACTGCGGTGCCGCATTCACGTTCACGGAAGGCGAACAAGAGTTCTACGCCTCCAAGAATCTGAGCGCGCCCCAACGTTGCAAAGATTGTCGCGCCAACCGCAAACAGGAGCGCTTCGCCACCCGCCAGATGCATGACGCGGTGTGTGCCAAGTGCGGCGCGCAATGCCAAGTCCCCTTCAAACCACGACCAGTGGAGGAAGGCGGCAAGCCGGTCCTTTGCAAGGACTGCTTCATGGCCGAGCGCAACGCGGCATAAGGACATCGTACGAATGTCTAAGAGAATCCCTCGTCCCGCACATGCGGGAGGGGGATTTTTTGATAGTCGGATGGAGGATACCAAGAAAAATAAAATTTCTTTTCCTAAAGATCCGCAGGCAGGTATGCCTGCTCTGATTTGCCAAAAAATTTGTCCAAACGAGCGCGGGGATACTTCCCCGCGCGTCATATTTTGAAAACCATGCCTCTCCATGAATCCTGTACACTCCACCACAATGCCAACGACGAATCGTTACCCCGAAATCGACCTCCTCCGAACGCTCGCCGTCTTCATGATGCTCGTCTTCCACTTCGCGCTTGACTTGGAGTTTTTCTTCGGATGGGCAGGCATCGGCGTGCTCTCGGGTGGGTGGTGGCTCCTGGGACGCGCGACGGCAATCATCTTCCTGCTGCTTGTCGGCGTGAGCTTCATGATCTCGTGGGATCGGACGGTGAAAGCGCATCCGGAGAAAACATTCTGGCAGGTGTACCCGAAATATCTGCGTCGCGGACTCTTCGTCATCGGCTGCGGCATGGTCGTGACGGTCGTGACCTACTGGAATATGGGACAGAACGGCTACATCCGCTTCGGCGTCCTGCACCTCATCGGCACGAGCATCATCCTGCTCCCCTTCTTCGTCCGGTTTCGGGAACCCAATGCCGCGATCGCGATCGTCTTCTATATCCTCGGGAAATGGGTGCGGACGAAACTCCTCGCGACGAGTCTCTTCCTCCCACTGGGGTTCCGCTATCCGGGGTTCGCATCGCTCGACTACTATCCGCTGATTCCGTGGCTCGGGATGATCCTCCTCGGCCTTGCGATTGGAAGCTTCTTCTACGTTCGGCACACTGAGTGGAGAAATACACTTACCACTTTCCATTTACCACTTTCCACTGCGCTCACCTGGCCCGGCCGGCATGCGCTGTGGATCTACTTGCTCCATCAGCCGATTTTCCTCGGCCTTTTGCAGGTGGTTCTCTGACGACATTGACTCCGCCAGCTTGAAATAGTGTGGTGGATCTTCACTGCTTGTCCGAAAGAGCCGCAGGCGGCAGGATCAAAGAGGATGTTTCCAAAAGCAACCGCAAATCGGCTGATTGCTTGGGTATCACTCATTGGAGGCATCGTTGTCCTTATAACCCTGCAGCAGGAACCGAAATATTTGGCTGCCGTTGATGACAATTCGTCCTACACGAGCGGAGGAAACGTGAATTATTGCGGCAATGGCGACGTGGATGTGGGGGAGGAGTGCGATCCGAAAGCGGGATCCGGCACCTGTTGTAACAACAATTGCACACTCAAACAGGGATGGCAATTTGTACCGGACCCGGGCAATCCCGGAAAATGGAAGTGCGAGGAAATTACCTGCGGCAACGGCAAAAAAGACTCGAAAGAAGCGTGCGATCCATCGGCGGGACACACATGCTGCAATGACGATTGCACGCTCCCGGAGGGATGGAAGCTATCCGGCAATAAATGCGAACCCATCTGCGGGGATGGCAAGATCCGAGGAAACGAAGAATGCGATGACGGCGATACGACAAGTAAGGACGGCTGTTCCTCGGGCTGCAAAGTGGAACCGAGATGGGAGTGCACGGGGGAACCGTCCTCATGCAAAAAAGAGCACCGTTGTTGCTTGTGCCTCTATCAAGAGCATCCCGATTGCGAAGGAAGAGATCGAGCATCATGCCTGGCAAAGCCCTGTCAAGATGGACGGGACAATGACAACGACGGGGAGACCGACATGGCGGACCTCGGATGCGTGAGAAGCAACGACCGAAGCGAATCGGAAGACGACAATACGTTGAACGATTGCGCCTGGGACCCGGAAGAGAATACATGTACGGGACGCCATTTGTTGCGATGCGGTGACGCGTTCAAAGGAGAGTCGTGCGATTCGAAATTTACATTTGACCGGGCCAGCAATTACAGCGAGGACCCCCGGCTGAAGAAATGCACGGAATTCGTGGAGAGAGTGGTGGGGCACGGGGAACAGTGCGGATCCATGGCCGAACGCATCAATGCCTGCCTGAAATGCAATCCTGATTGCAAAAAGATAAAGATCGTGAATGAAGGA
>JACPYA010000040.1 GCA_016196295.1 Candidatus Peregrinibacteria bacterium
GGTTTCCAATTCTTCACGCCTGACGGGACAAAAATTTATGAGCACCTGCTCTCGGGCCCGCATCAAAAAAGATGCATGATCGATCGGTACGGCAATGAAGTCGGTAATTTTTTCAACGAAAAACGGAAATACGCTGCGCCGCTCACAACGCAACGGTATCTTGAAATGCTGGCTGCCATGCTGAACACTCCTGCACGATTGAGCATCTTCTTTCAGAATTTTTTTCGCCACGTGCCTGAGCAGGGGGAATACTATCAAAGTGCCCACCAGACAATCCGGCGAATCTTTGATGAGTCACCCATTGAAAAAATGCAAGGCGATTGCGATGATCGCGCATTCCTCGCAGAAAATATTTTGAGATTGCAAGGCAAAAAACCCTTCGTCGTATACATCCCGGCTCATGCATTCTGCGTGTGGATGACAAAACGGCGAAACGGAAGAGTGGATGCGTCTTGCATCGATGGCTCGCTGGAACACAATGGCGTTCCCTATGGCATGAGGCTCCAGGAGAAGCAGAGTGCCGGTTTTCGCACAGCCAGCGAAGCCTACAATGCCGTCCTTGCAAAATATCGGCGGCCGAAGAGCCTTGTTCCCCTTGCCAATGACGACAGCATCGTGCATCTGCTGGATATAAACAACCCGGATCGCAGGATCTCCATGAGCGTTTCTAACTTCCTCCCGCCGGAAAGATGATTAGAATGGTCGGGTGACCCCTGCGCATCTCCTCCTATCGCTCTTGATCATTGCTGCGCCCGCCCACGCGCGCGACGCGTTCGAGTGGAACTTCATGGACGCGTCGATTCCGGGACGGTGGGAGATCCAGCGACTGACGACGGCGACGCCGACGGCCGCAGGGCTCCACATTAAAACCGATGTGGAAGGAAAAATGTCGCGCGTGACGGAATTTCCGCACGGAGTGGAGGCAATCGTGATGTCACTCGGACAGAGCACGCCGACGGAGGCCATTCTCCTCTGGCACATCCGCGGGTCGCCTGCGAATGAGTTCGTGGAGTTGCCCTTTGAGATCGCCGGCGGACCCCGCACAGAGGTCAAGCTCGCCGTGAACGATTACCCGCAGTGGGATCCCCGCACCGATCGCATCGGCATCGTGTTCCCTCCCCACGCGGAGGTGACGATTCAACGCATTGCATTCTTCCGATGGAATCTCTTCGAGAAAACATGGGAAGCGGTGAAGTCGTTCTGGACCCTGGATACATTCCGTCCCTACACCATCAATTTCCTCTGGGGGCCGGTGCTGACCTTCAACCCCATCTCCCGCGAGCGACTCTTCCGCAGCATTCCGCCCGTTGGATGGTCCGTGAATCGCATCTTATACGTAACCATGATCCTCATCGGACTTGCCTGCATGTTCTGGCACATGCGACAAAAACGACGGGGGGTGCGCGAGGCGCTGCGTCGTCCCCTGACGATCTTTCTCTTGAGCCTCGCCGGCCTCTGGCTCTTCTACGATCTGCGCATGGGGCTGGAGACGATCGCGTACTACGTGCGCGACTATCGAACGTACGTCGCGGCTGATGCGGATGAGAGGACATTCCGGGACCGCGGTTACTTCTACGATTTCGTCGATCAAGTCCTGCCGCATGTGCAGGGTCGCAAGCGCTATATCTTCTTGTCCCCATTTCGCTGGCCCTACCTCGGAGCGGTGCGGTACCTGACCTACCCGAGCATTCCGACGGAGCCGACCCAAGCCGAAAATGGCGTCGATACGTGGGTCATCTTCCAGCGATCGGACATGAGCGTGAACGCCGAAGGATCGCTCCTGATGGACGGGCAAGTCGTCACGCCGCCGGGGACTGTATTGTTAGATTTTGCGCCTGGGTCGTTTGTTTTTCGCACGAGGCCAGCTGGTAGCTTGTAGCTAGTAGCTGGTAGTATTGCTTTCTATGTCTATTATAAAAACGCACCGGGATCTCATCGTCTGGCAGAAAGCCATGGAATTAGTAGTTGCTGTTGATGATTTCACGGAAAACTTTCCGAGGACAGAAATGTACGGGCTGCAATCTCAAATGAGAAAATCGGCGGCATCAATTCCCTCTAACATTGCGGAAGGCAGAAGACGCGGGACACGGAAAGATTTTCGCCATTTTCTTCTCATCGCTTTTGGTTCAGGAGCCGAATTGGAAACGCAAATGGACATTATAAAAAGATTACCATGGGGCAAAAAGTTGGATGCGAAAAAAATTGATGCGCTTCTGGATGAAATCATGCGCATGATCATTGGTATGAACCCCAGAGCAACCTGCCTGCCGGCAGGCAGGGCTCTGGACTCCCTCTTCCGGAGCAAGCTCCGGGGAACCCGCCCGATCCGAACGATCAGATCGTTCGGGCGGGTCAAACCATCGGCTTCGCTTGCAGTGCCACAGCACAAAAGCCCCTTGTCCGGCGTA
>JACPYA010000009.1 GCA_016196295.1 Candidatus Peregrinibacteria bacterium
ACGATCTACACATTCGACTTCTCGTCGGGCAAAGAAACGCAACGGCGATACTCAAAAGCGAAGATCGTGGATATGGTGGGATTCATGGAGGGGCAGGTTGCTGTAAAGTAGACCCATCATGAGTATTCATAAAATGAGCAAAGAGGAACTGCTTCGTCGTCTCGATGAGTTTTCACGAAAAATCCCGCAACTCGGAGCGAAGAGTGTTGATTTGGATCGGTACTCCATCAGTCTTGAATCCTTCATAGCAGAGATTCAATCTGCAATATCAGCACCTCTCCCCGCTCTCCTCCAAAAAAGATTCAAGGAGATTTTGAGTTGGAACCTACAAGACTTTGAAATCCGTTCATTGGAGCTTCGAATGTATCGTCAGGATTTGGAGAAAGTTTTCACGTTGCTCCGTGAGTGGATTGAGAATATTTCCATTGAACATGCGGATGAAAATCTTGATTCAGGCCAAAGAGTATGGAGGAGCTTCTGTGATTTCCAAATCTGCCTAAAACCATTGGCAGTCCGCAAGAATAGTACAATCTACGATCTTGCCGCAAAGGAGGACAAAAAAAGTAATCGACGTAGACAAGGAAAAGCACTTCGTATGCTGGTAAGATTTGTGCCAGATGAAGTGGATGTCCTACCGAAGCGGTTTCCAAACTTCAGGAAATTCGTAACTACCGCAAACAGAGGACGAGGCTTCTCAACAGCTCGTTCTCAGCTCTCTGACGCAAACTGGCTGCTTACGAGGCTTGGTAGTAAATACCGCATCTCATACGGTCGAACGGATGAGAAGATTCAAGAAGAGACTCCCGTGGAGATAAAACTTCACTCATAATCTTCACCCAAGCTTCACCCCATCGCTTGGTCAATAGCGAAATTGGGTGAAGCTTTTTTCGCATGTCAAAGAGGAAAAGTATGTATTCAATTGAACCTACTTAAAGCATGTGAGTGAAAAAATGGAGACGGTCGCTGGGTGCAACATTCGTATGCAACACATGACATCGGCTTGGTCGCGGCCATCCTGCACGAGGGCGGGCAATTGGCTGGCGTAGATCGCTCGACCCCAAAGGTTGAATTTCTTTTTGAAGATACCCCGGCTCTCCGTGAGATCGTAAGAAAGTATTGGAGCGACGAGCTTTTGTGTCCTGCCCAGTCCCTGTTGCTCTCATTCAAACGAGCGAAACACATTCTCTTCGACTATACCGCACCATGAGGCTGACTCCTGCTGATTGTCGGGAGTTTCAGCAGCTCTGGCGCGAGCATTTTCAAGAAGAGATCACCACCGAGCAAGCACAAGAATACGGCGAAAGACTGCTCCGATATGTGCAGCTCGTCCTCGGTTCCGATGATGACCCAAGGGAAAGAGCGCCGCCATAAGATGCGTGATCTTTTAGCGACAGTCATTTCCCCTTTGCTATGGACAATGCTACTCCCACATCGGCACCGCAACAACAATGCACCGAGGATAAGTACCTCCTCGCACTCGTGCAACTCGCGTCCTCTTGGAACGCAAAACTGACAATCCCTTCACATTGTTCTCCTTCTCTTTTTTCTATGTACCACAATCTCGAAGCCCTCCGGCGCATCCCCATCCTGCACGTCGCAGAAGCACTGGGCATGCGGCTCGTGAAGGTCGGCGGCAGGAATTGGGCAATGAAAAATCCTGACCGCCCACGCGAACCTTCCTCGCTCGTCCTCGACATCAAGACCAACAGATGGCGCCGATGGTCTGGAAAGACGCAGGGCGGCACCGACCATGGCAGCACTCTGGATTTGGTGATGCACATACGCGAGTGCTCGTTCCGAGATGCCGTTGATTTCCTTACCACCCGATTCCTATGAACCCCTCAATTCCTAGAAAAGGCTGCTCCCCGGCAATCCAGCCGTTGCCAGACCATGTTCGCAAGTGGCTCACGGAGGAACGACATCTGACATCTGCGACAATAGAACGCGCGGGCATCCGGTATGCGGTTGATCGAAAGAAGAAAGATCACGACCGCGTGTTCATACCCAATCGCGTGGAGAAAGAAAAAGTCATTTGTTGGAAGGGACGCGTTGCGCCAGGAATCAAGTATGAGCAGAATGACAAATGGCGCTTCTATCCGGCTGGCAAGAAGAGCCCGACGTATGGCACCCAATTCTGGACGAAGGAACCTACCGTTGTGTATGGCGTCGAGGGAGAGTTGGATTGCCTCTATTTGCTCCAAGAAGGCTACGCGGCACTCACAAGTGCGACGGGGGTGGGTAGCTTTCATCAAGAATGCATGGACCAAGTGCCGCGGGGTGCTCGCTACATCCTTGCCTTCGATAATGACGATGACGCAGGACCGAAGGCGATAGAAAGTGTGAGGAAGCTTGTTTCCGAGAAGAGACCGGATATCAAATTATGTAGGGTCGTATGGCCAGAGGGATTCAAGAAGGACGTGACGGACTTCGCTCTTCTCTGTAAGAGGGGAGGCAAGGACTTCAAGACCGAGTTCGAGAAGTTGATCCAGCCATGCGATGCGACTCCACAGAAAAACGCGGACGATGAACGGCCTCGGATTGCTCACCTCAACGCACCCGAAAGACCCTTGGGGATCCAAGAGTGGAGGAACATCATCAGCGAGAATTTCCCCGAACTCCTGACGGCTGCGGAAATCGCCGTGAGTACCGTTGCGCAGTTCCTCATCAAAGACATCACCAATCCCTTTGCACTCGTACTCATCGACGTTCCTGCGGCGGGCAAGACGATTACCATCAACTTCTTCGCGGAAGCCGGACTTCCGGCACTCATGTACCCGTCGGACAAGTTCAGCCCCGCCTCGTTCGTCTCGAATGCAGCAAACGTAAAACGCGAAGACCTAGAGAAGGTCGATCTGCTCCCGCGCCTCAAATATCGGATGTTCTGCATCCGCGATCTGGCAACTGTCTTCTCGGCGCGTGAAGACGATCTCATCTCCAACATCGGCATCCTCACCCGCGTCCTCGACGGCGAGGGACTTGCAACAGATGGAGGCGTACATGGGCAGCGCTCGCGGACAGGCGACTATCTCTTCATGCTCCTCGCCGCTTCCACGCCCATTCCAAGGCGTGTCTGGAAGGTGATGGGCAATCAAGGGCCGCGTCTCTTTTTTCTGGGCTTACATACACGGACGAAGACAACAGAGGAGCTTGTGCGGCAACTGCGAGGTCATGCCTGCAAAGAGAAGGAACTTGCCTGCCGCAGGGCAACCCATGACTTCCTCTGCACGCTTTGGGCAACGCATCGGGACGGCATCGTGTGGGATAAGACGAAGGATCAAGAGCAGCACCTTTCGATCATCGCACGGTGCGCGAGCCTCCTTGCGAAACTTCGCGGTACCCTGAACATAGACCGAGAGCGTAATGACGCTGGCGAGGAACTGCGGTATTACTCGCCAGTCATCGAGAAGCCCGACCGGCTCAATCAACTCCTCTACAACCTCGCAAGGGCGCACGCCGTGGTCATGGGACGGGATCACATGGCCGATGATGATATGCGTTGCGTGGTGTTGCTCTCCTGCGACTCCGGGCCGGGACATCGCGCAGAACTCCTCCATGCGATCATTCAGCGCGGCGGCAGAATGGCGACGGGACAGATTGAGAAAGCATTGAACCTCTCCAAGCCCACGGCGCTCCATGAGATGGATACGCTGCGCATCCTTGGCATCTGCGACGAATGGGACCCCGACGACCTCACGACGGAAAAAGGAATCAAATTGAAGGAGGAATTCGAATGGTTCTGCTCCGAAGAATGCCGCTGCTACCTCCACCCCGACACAGGGTCAAATTCGCCTAATTCTTCACCTGATAAAGGGAATTAGCCCCTGTGTTTCTTTGTAATTCTTTCCATCATCCCCCTAGCAACTATGTCCAATCGAATCATTATCAACGGCCAAGAAATCAACCTCATATCCATGGAAGGTACGACTGTCCTTCGTGCATCATCTCCGATCCGATGTCCCAAATGCGAGCAGTACCGTCAGTTCTTCTATCATGTGCAGATGGAGATTGGAGAGCCATCATTGCTCGTCTGCTCCGAGACATGCCATCTTTACCTCAAAAAACAGCTCGCATCTCATTCTGGTGACCATTTTCTTATTCGCGGCATCGAAGCTCCGTTACCTACTGCTGAGCCGCGGTTCGATCTGCCAACAAAAGAGGTGGATGCCAATGTCACTGGTGTCATCTCAATGGAACCCTCCTATTTCGGTAAGCCGACGCCCGAAGTACTTCGTTGCTTTCAGATTCGAGTCCTCAAAAATGCCAAATACGGCACATTCAACCTCAGCTTGGATTTCTGCACACAGAGCATGTTGCAATGCAAGGGAGTGGCTCCCAACGAAGTGAAGTGCCGCATCCGAAGCCTCCAATGGGGTTTGGCTCTCGGACATGCTGCCGCGGGCTACAAGCAAGTCGGCGACATGTGGGTCCCATCCAAAGAACGCAAAAAATTCTGACGATTTTTTTCTATTTCTCCCCAACCATTTTATGTCCCCGCTCAAATTCTTCGTATATTGCCGCGCAACAACGCCTCATGTGAGGCATTACCTGCACAGCGTCGAAGGTCAGAAACGCACGCTGCTCAACTTCGCCGCAGAGGTAGGACTCAACATTTGGCACGTTTTCACTGAGGTGGCATCCGCAAGTCGTTCCGGAGCCAGACCGATCTTCCTCGACATGCTACGGCGGCTCGAACGCGGGGAAGCGAATGCGGTCCTCACCTGTGACCTGTGCCGTTTGACTCGAAACTATCCCGATGGCACGCAACTTGCGGACATGCTCTATCGTGGAATTTTGAAGGAGATCAGGACTCCGACAGAAATCATCACCAGCGGATTTACTCTCAAACTCTCTTTGAATTTGCAGCAGTTTGAACGGCAACAATTGAGCGAAAACATCAAGCGTGGCCTCCGCGCTCGAAAGATACAGAGGCATGAACCATAAGACTCCATTCGCGTTTATTTCCTCATTCCTTCTGTCTATAATGCCCTCAGTGCCCACATCACCGCTCGAAGGATTGTATTTGGTATTGTCGCTCATACGGGCGGCCCTGCCGACAAAAGTCCTTCGACTGATGTTGGGCACTCAGGGTCGCCCCTTTGGGCATTTCACCCCATTCCAACAATTACCATGACCCTCGATTTCTCCACACTCCACATCGGCTCAGTCGCGCGTAAGTCCACCAAAGACAAGGAAGATCAGCAGGTACTCTCCATTTCCTCCCAGCATGAGGAGAATATAAAGAGTACACAGCGGGTCGGTGGTACCATTGCAAAAACGTATACGGAAGAGAGGTCCGCCAAAGCACCCGAACGTCCCATTTTCAATGGTCTTGTCGCCGACATCGAGGGTGGAATCATCAACGTCATCGTCTGTTGGCGATTGAATCGACTCGCCCGGAATCCCATCGACGGTGGACGCCTTATGTGGCTTTTACAGCAAGGAATCCTGAAAGCCATCATCACGTCGGAGAAGGTGTATCTCCCTTCCGATAACGTTATTCAGATGAGCGTGGAGTTTGGCATGTCCACCCAGTATTCCATCGACCTCGGCAAAGATGTGAAGCGCGGGATGCTCCAAAAGGCGAAGATGGGTTGGCGTCCGGGCATCGCCCCCGTCGGTTTCCTCAACGACTACGGTGGCATCAAGGGCGAGAAGAAGATTTACACCGATCCTGACCGCTTCCCACTTGTGCGAAAATGCTGGGACTATCTTCTATCCGGTGCGTATACCGTAGAGGAGATTCTGGATCTCGCTCTGAACGAATGGAAACTGACGGTCGTCAAAGGACGAAAGCGTATCGTCAGTCCCATTGGTCTCAATACGCTCTATGATATCTTTCACAATAAATTCTACTACGGTGAATACGACTGGGGCGGGCAAACGTGGCCGGGAATGCACGAGTCGATGATCTCGAAACCCGAATACGACCGGGCGCAAGAAATCCTTGGCTCCCGCGGGCGTCCTCGTTCGCAAACCCATGAGAACCCGTACCCCTGCCTCATCAACTGTGGCGAATGCGGTGCATGCGTCGTCCTCGACACGCAGAAGATCTTCGTCAAAAGAGAGAACCGCGAGAAGCTCCTCTGTTACTTCCGTTGCTCCAAGCAGAAGAAACGCCCCTGTACTCAGAAACGCTGCATGCGTCAGGAGAAACTTGATCCGAAGATTCTCAACGGAGTCATCGACGCTGAGCTGCCCCAAGCCTTCATCGACTGGGCTCTCCAAAAGTTGAAGCTGACGCAGGAGGACAAGAAGAAGCAACGTGAGACCGACATCCAGCGTTTACATGATCAGCACAAGCTCGCCGAGAAGAGAGTGAGTGATCTGATTGACGAGCGACTGGCGAACCCCAAGCTCATCCCCGAGGACGCATTCAAGCGCAAGATTGACGAATTGGATGTGGAAGTGAAGCGCTGCGAGGCACGGATAAAGGAGTTCGGGAAACAGGGCAGGACGTGGCGGGAGGAATTCATCGACAAGCTCCTCTTCGTCGAGAAGGCAAAGATGAAATTCGAGAACGGCGCTCCCAAGACGCGGATCGAAATGCTCATCGAATTGAAAGAATCATTAGAACTGAAAGACGGAGAGCTGACTTTCCGCTTGCGGGAGCCATTCCGCACCTTATCGAGGGGCAAAGAGCGCATGAAGGCCAAACTGGGTTCATTAGAAGTGCTGAACTGCCGCTTGGATCAGGTGAAAAGTGATGTTCTGGAACGCATCGTTCCAGTATGGAGCCGCCTCGGGGATTTGAACCCCGGACCCACGGTTTACGATACCGTTGCTCTACCACTGAGCTAAGGCGGCGAAGTGAGACGATGAAGGGAAGAAAGATCGAAGACCGAGCCGTTATATTTTCTGACGCCCGCTTCGCGGGGCTTGGCACTGAGCTAAGGCGGCTTGGGGGATGCATAAACTACCAGCTACTAGCTACAAGCTACAAGCTCCCTTCGGATATGATACACTGCTTTCTTGTCGCCTTTTCTTCATGCTCAACCCCGCAGCCCTCACCTGGTCGGCCCTCAATATCCTCACGAAGCAACGCTACGATGCGATCCGAGAGGTATTCGGCGATCTCGAGAATGCCCTCAAACACGTAAATGAGGAATTTTTGCGCGGGCTCGGGTGCCGGCAAGAGACGATCACAAACACGCTGCTTCGACTGGAAGAATTCGATGCCGATGCGTACGCGAAAGATGTGCAGAAGCGCGGCATCAAGTTCGTCACAATCGATGATCCGGACTATCCCGCACAACTGAAAGAGATCGGTGATCCACCCGTGTTTCTCTACTACAAAGGAGATCTCTCACTCCTGGAGCAACCGTGCATCGCACTCGTCGGCACGCGAGAGATGAGCCCTCTCGGAAAACAGATCACCGATCACATGGTGTCTGAGTTTGTTTCTGCCGGCATGGTGACCGTGAGCGGCCTCGCCCAGGGCATCGACGCCGAAGTTGCGAGAGAAACGATCGCGGCGGGTAGAAAAACGGTTGCGGTGCTGGGACACGGGCTCCGGATGATTTTCCCCACGAGTAATGCGAAACTCGCGGAGAAAATTCTCGAGACGGGGGGTCTCATCCTCAGTGAATTTGCACTCGATATCCAGCCGGACAAGTACACGTTCCCGTCGCGCAACAGAATCATCGCGGGGCTCAGTCTCGGCACGGTGGTGCTGGAGGCTCCCGTAAAGAGCGGCTCCATCATCACGGCGGAGCTGGCGCTCGAATACAACCGCGACGTGTTCGCAGTCCCCGGTCACGCGCTGGACCCGCAGTACGGCGGTTGCAATGAGCTGATCGCAAAGGGTCATGCCAAGCTCGTCACGACGGCGCGCGAGGTCCTCATGGAACTCGGCATCGTCGCATCGGAGAAGAAATCCTCGGCCTATGCGCCCCAGAATGATCACGAGGAGAAACTCCTGAACATCCTCACGAGCATGCCCCAACCGATCGATGATCTCCTCGAAAAAACGAAGCTCGACCCCGGAACGCTCAGTTCCACCCTCACGATGATGGAGCTTGCAGGAGCCGCGAAGAACGTAGGCGGCGGGAAGTGGGTGCGGGCATAATGATCGCGATGCATCCTCAAACGCTTCAGAGCGCCCACAAACCTCACATTGACATCATATCCCGACACCGTAGTCTGAGGGGCAATTCCTTCCCCTCTCTTTCATGCGAAGAATGTTTGCCGCTGCGTTGTCTCTTTCCCTCACAGCTTGTGCGGGATCTCTGACCGACACGACAAATTACGATGCATCCATCGTGATCAAAGGGTCCGACACAGAGGTCCAGCTTGTGTCGAACTTGGCGCAAGAATTTTCTGAGATGCACCCCGATGCGGACATGTCGGTAACGGGCGGTGGCAGCGCCGTCGGCATCGCCGCGCTCATCAATGGCGAAGCGGACCTCGCGAACTCGTCGCGTGCGATGAAAGAAGAGGAGCTGCAGCAGGCGGAGGACAGAGGATTGAGCGTGCAAGAGTTCATTCTCGCGCGCGACGGCCTCAGCGTCATCGTGCATCCGGAGAGCCCCATCAGCACGCTCAGCATGGCACAACTGAGAGGTCTCTATGACGGTACGATCAAAAATTGGAAAGCAGTCGGTGGACCGGATGCGCCGGTCGTCCTCTACGGTCGCCAGAGCACGTCGGGAACATTCGGGTTCTTCCGCGATGTCGTGGTGCAAGCGGACTACGCCCCCACCATGCGACAGATGGAGGGAACTCAAGCAATCGTAGACGGCGTGAAAGCCGACAGAAACAGCATCGGCTACGTCGGCGTCGGCTATATCAAAGATCGAATCGGCGAATTGAAGGTCCTCACGATTTCCGACGGCGGCGCACCGATGTCGTCGCTCGACAAGGAAGCCGTCCTCGCCGGGCGCTACCCCATTGCTCGACCGATCTACCAGTATCTGCCTCACGCGCCCGCGAAGGACTCCGCACTCCACGAGTTCTTGCTCTTCGAAGCATCGGACGCAGGTCAGGCCATCGTCGAAGAGACCGGTTTTTACCCGACGACGGCGGAGGACCAGGCGGCGAACGCAGCATTCTTTGAATCTATCAAGTGAAGCCTCGCGCTTTTACAGGCATGGCTTCCACCTCCTAACGGTCCTCCAATAGAGCGGAACCCCTCGCCGAAGGCCGCACCTCACGTTTTCATGGATTCACATGAGCGGCCTTCTGGTGCGCGGGTAATGCTCCTCTCTCGCGTTCGGATGCGCGGCCTCAGTGAGACTGTGATGCACGTCGTGTTCGGATGCATTGCGGGGCTGACGATCGTCCTGCTCATCGGCATCTTCGCGCTCCTTCTGCGAAACGGATACCAAGCAGTGCGCGAGATCGGCCTGCCCTCCATGCTCGGTGCCGATTGGAACCCGGTGTCCTACGTTCGCCCTTCCTGGGGGATGAGCGGACTGCTGCTTGGCACGGCGATGGTCGCGGGCAGCGCCATTTTTTTTGCGCTTCCGCTGGGACTTCTCACCGCCATCTCGCTGTCGGAGCTGATGCCTCCCCGCCTGCGAGAATTTTTGAAGCCGATGATCGAGCTGATCGCAGGGCTCCCGTCCGTCGTACTCGGCATCCTCGGTCTCCTCTACGTCGCTCCCCTCATCGCCCGCACGTTTGGGCTGAGTAACGGACTCAATGCCCTCACGGCCGGACTGCTCGTGGCCATCGCGGTCCTTCCGAGCATCGCCAGCCTTTGCGAAGACGCGATCGGTGAAGTGCCGAGAACCTTGCGGGAGGCGAGCCTCGCGCTGGGCGCCACGAAGTGGACGACCATCGTGAGAGTCGTGATCCCGACGGCAAAGTCCGGTATCGCGGCAGCCATCATGCTGGGGCTCGGCCGCGCCATCGGCGAGACGGTCATCGTGCTGATGGTCGCGGGAAACAGTCTCGCCGTCCCGCGATCCTTCTTGGATCCCGTGCGTCCCGTCACGGCCAACATCGCGATTGAGATCAAAGAGGTGGTGTTCGGCAGTCTGCACTGGAGCAGCCTCTGCTTTGCAGGGCTCCTCCTCTTCCTGCTGACCTTCGCCATCAACGCCGTCACCGACCTCTTCATTCAACGCCACAAGCACGCATGATCCGCCTTCGCGGATTCTTCTATGAGATTTCTGCCGTATTCTCTCTCCGGCAAATCTTCGATCCCGCTTCGGCGAGATTCTGTTCGATCAATCAGAGAAGGCGTCTGGATCTCGCTCTGCCACGCGAGCACCGTCCTGTCGCTGAGCATTCTTGTCATCGCGCTCTTCCTGCTCGCACGAGCGGGCTGGAGCGTGCTGGATGTTGATTTCTTCTTCGGAACCTGGCAGCACCGAAACATCGCCGAGGGCGGCATCGCACAGGCCATCATGGGGTCGCTCTACCTCGGCCTCGGCGTGCTCTTCATCAGTTTTCCGCTCGGCATCGGGACGGCTATCTTCCTCACCGAGTACAGCGCAGACCGCACGGCACGGCGCACGGTGCAGCTCGCCATCCGCAATCTCGCAGGAGTGCCGTCGGTCGTGTACGGCCTCTTTGGCCTTACGCTCTTCGTGCAGCTCTTGAATTTCGGTTCGTCCCTGCTGGCAGCCATTTGTACGCTCTCCGCGATGACGCTTCCGTGGGTGATCACGGCCTCGGTGGAAGCGCTGGAAGCGGTCCCGCAGAAATTTCGCGACAGCAGCCTCGCGCTCGGCGCGACGCATTGGCAGACGACCAGGAGGATCGTCCTGCCGGCAGGAATGCCGGGCTGTCTCACGGGGGGCATCATCAGCATGGCACGCGCTCTGGGCGAAACCGCGCCGATCATCCTCGTGGGAGCGACGTTCTTCCTCTCCGGTTTCCCCGGTTCGCCGTTCGATCGCTTCATGGCCCTCCCCTACCACACCTTTATATTGGCAACGCAGCACGCGAGCCCGGATGCGCCCGCAACGGCGGCAGGGACGGCATTGATCCTGCTTCTGCTCACCTTCATCCTGAGTGCGGGAGCAATCTTGCTGCGATGGAGGCTCCGGAGGCAGAAAGTATGGTGACATGATCGCAGAAAATTTTTAATGCGTAATTTTTAATTTTAAACTAATCATTGGTATGAACCCCAGAGCAAGCTCTGGACTCCCTCTTCCGGAGCAAGCTCCGGGGAACCCGCCCGATCCGAACGATCAGATCGTTCGGGCGGGTCAAACCATCG
>JACPYA010000044.1 GCA_016196295.1 Candidatus Peregrinibacteria bacterium
GCTTTCACTTTTATGACTTCATCAACACACCCCAAGGTGTCACCCTGAGCGGAGTCGAAGGGCCTTGCCCTAAAATATTGTTCATACGTCTTCTCCCGTCCCTCCTGTGCGACAACGACGGTGCGAAATCCATGTTTCTTCGCTCCTGCGCACACATCCAGAGCACTGTGACCGCCAAGGGCCCCCACTGTGAGGTGTTTCAAATCGTAGCCTTTGAGAAGTTCTTTGGAGTTCATAGTGTGGTCTAAAAAGCTAAGAAGCTAAAAAGCTATGCCCTCATCCCAGGACCTCCGAAAGTTTTCCCTGCTCGATTGCGTGTTTAATTTCGCGTGCTATCCGCCTCCCTGTGCTCATGGGCTCCTTGTACTTGAGGGCGGTGTACGGAGAACCCTCGATGAAGGGATTCGTTCCCGCAACAATACGTGCGGAGATTTCGAAGACAAAGATCTGGAGTTTGCGCGTCACGATGCATTCTAAGCAGAAGGGTCCGAAGAGGCCTTTGCTTGCCCCGCGAAGTCCGCCGCTGGCGGACGAAGTGGGGCCCATATCCAATTCTTTACTGACTTGCACCACCCGCTCCCCCATGGCGAAGAATTCCGGAAGGAGCGATTCACGGACGACGACGGGGATATTGCCGACGATTGTGTAGCTCGTGTGGATGTTCGCCGCGAGCTGGTCTTCCGCTTTGATGCGGCCGATGGAATCGGCATTGGATTCATACCGCTTGTCGAAGCTCATGATCTCGAGTTCCCCCGTGATTTGGGACTGGAAGTAGTGGGCGTAGAGCGGGACGCCGACGATGTATTCCTGGATCACGAAATCATTCTGTTCCGGATATTTGCGATTTTTCACTTCGTGAAACTGCTCCGCATTCTTCGCGATAAAGTAGCCGAATCCTCCCGATGCTCCGTGGAATTTCACGATTGCTGCGCGATCGATATCCTCCGGTTGTTCAAAGACGCGCGGGAGCAGGATGTTCGCTTTCTCCAGCCACTGCCTCTCCATCCTCCGGTCGGATTCCCACTGCAGAATTTCCTTCGTTCCGTAGTACATCGCCTTCATCTTTTGCACGCGCTCATGCCCCATGTACGCAATGAAGGAGCCATGGGGGATGATGATCGCGTTCCTCTTGATGAGTTCTGCCTCCAGCGCTTCATTCCAGTCTGCCCAATCGGAGATGGTGATGATTTCATCCGCAACATCGTAACTCTTGTACGGATGCTCGGATCCTTTTTTACAGATCACGAGATTACGCATGCCTTCATCGCGCGCACCTTTTAAGATCTGCAGCGCACTGTGACTCCCGAGCGTTGCGATGCAATAATCGGAACTCTTCTTCGATGCCGGTTTTGGCGAAGGGGAAGGCATTGCGGTCGGGGTATTTCGGCAAGTGTAGAGGATTGATACCGTACAATCAAGAGGCTCATGCGCATTGCTTCCCTTTCTCCGGCTACGACTGAGATGGGTCATCCCGAAAATGTGGGGAGAAAGTAGACTATGAAGAGACAATACGATGGAGAAAAAGCAAATCGAGAGAAGAGAACGGGGCCGTAAGATGGGAACCATGAATACCATCCACCCTTCCTTTCATCAGCTTCTGTCCTTGGTTTTTCCATCCGAGCTTCTCACGTTCTTTGAACTCCGGGAGATGCGGGAGACACGCCATCCGAAGACCGGCGATGTCACGCTCCATCTCACGATCGAAGAGAAGAACATGGTTCCGCCACTCCCAAATGAACATCAACGGAAGACCGTCACATCGAAAGGCTTCCACCGTCCCATCACCATTCAGGATTTCCCCATTCGGGACAAACTCTGCCATCTCACGATTCATCGCCGACGATGGGAGATCGACGGCGGAGGGACGCTGGAACGGAATCTTGATTTCCTTCCGCTTCAGGGACTGAAGATCACCACGACCTTCGGAGATTTTTTAAAAGAAGCAGATCGAGCTGGAACCGGTGGAAGTGGAACGGATCGGAAGACTCTACCGCGTTCCGAGACTCGGTGAACATTACCGCGATCGTCTCTCCGGCTACGATGAGACGACCGCTCCGGAAGAACTCTTCTTTCCGGAGAATCTCGGAGAGAAGATGGCGATCGACGAGACGTCGCTCATCAAAGGAGAGCTCTACTCACTCCTCACGAACAAGAGCACCGGGAAGCTCGTGGCATTGATGAGAGGCACGAAAGCCGCAGAGATCAGCGACAAACTCATGAAGCATCTTTCGGTAGAGAAACGCATGAAGGTGGAGGAGGTCACCCTCGACATGGACGACGGATTCGACTGGGTCGTGCGGCAATGCTTTCCGAACGCGGAGTTCATCGTTGACCGTTTTCACGTGCAGAAGCTCGTGACGGAGTGCATGCAGGCGCTGCGCATTACCGAGCGGCAGAAGATCCTGACGCAGAGGCGAGAGGCGAAGAAGACAAAACAATCGTTCCGCGAAACTGCGTATGAGAACGGAGATACGCCGAGGCAGCTTCTCGCTCGCAGCCGGTATCTTCTTTTCAAGCAATCCTCTTCTTGGACCGAGAGCCAGAAGGCCAGAGCAATCATTCTTTTCCGGGAGTATCCGGACATGCTGAGAGCCTACGCACTGAGTCAGCAACTGAAGAAGCTCTACGACAAACAGATGACGAGAGACGTTGCTGCCACTCTCCTCCGGCAGTGGTGCGAGGATTGTGAGGCATCGAATATTCCAGAGATGCAGGATGCGGCGGCATCCGTGCTTCGGCATGAAGGCAGAATCCTCAACTTCTGGAACAACCGTGCGACGAATGCTTTCGCTGAATCGTTCAACGCCAAGATCAAAGGCTTTCGGGGAATGCTCCGGGGCATCAAAGACACCAAGTTCTTCCTCTTCCGTTGCCAGGTGTATTTCTCCTGATTCCCATGATCTGGCTACATTCTATGATTTTCTCCCCACAAATCCGGGTTGATCCCACACGTTCACACCCCCTTGTAACGGTTGCCCTTCCTCTCCTCTTGCCGTATCATTCCCTCTTACTATGGCAGAACCCCAATTTCGGACGCCCAACGGCACCCACGACATCCTCCCCGAGGATCAGCAGTACCACACGTACAGCAAGAAAGCGGTCCGTCACCGGGCGCGCCAGGCCGGTTTTAAGCGCATTGATCCGCCTATATTCGAGGCACGTGGGATCTATGAACGGACAAGAGGAGAGCACACCGATATTGTGGAGAAGGAACTCTTCTCTGTTGTGGGAAA
>JACPYA010000045.1 GCA_016196295.1 Candidatus Peregrinibacteria bacterium
CGGATGTTGAAAGAAGGAGATACTATTCCTCCCCCCAGCCCTTTCCCCACGAGGTAGAGGATTTTCCTGACCACTTTTGAGTGGTATCAGGGCAGCGAGAAGTCATGGGTCTAGGAATGGAGCATGATGTCGAGATCCTCGGTGTCCAAGTCGAGATCATTGAGGATGCTCTTTAAGAGACCCTTTCCTAGTTCTTCACCCCTGTATATTGGAATAGTGGTACCGCACTTTCCATTCGCACTTTCCACGAACACATGGCTTCCCTTCTGGCGCAGAAGGAGAAAGCCATGTCTCTGCAAAACCTTCAGAAGTGCATAGCCGGTAAGAACAGGGAGCCGCACCACCTTATAAATCTATATCAATCTGTTGAAAGCCAACAAACGTGTCGTGCGGGAGGGAATGGTTCTTATCCCACTCCACTTCCGCACAGAGGGCGATAACCTCGCGCATGCGTTTGTGTAATTGGGGGAGAGACTTCGCCTGTGTGTGACAGCCCCGCAGCGTCGGGACGCGGGCCGTGTACATGCCATCTTTATTTTGCAGAATAATGATAGGGAACCGGTAGGTCACGTCGCAGACAGTGTACATCCTCCTCCTTCAAAAAACCACCGTTTTCTGCTATCATGGGAAGATGGATGAGAACCAAAAGCGGGCTCCAGAGCCGAATGAGAAGGATCCACACGGTGATCCGCTACGGACAATGGAGAGCAACGAACAACCACAATCAGTGGGACTAGACCAGATATGAGTTGGTTTTTCGAGAGAGGAGGGCAGAAAGAACGGAAACTCTCGTAGAGTAGATACGAATATTGTAGCGAAACATGCATTCCGACAGAAATTGAGGCAAGGAAGCCTTGGGGAAGCCACGGTAGATGTGCCACGACAAGGTCTTGCAGTGGCCCCAGATGCCCTCCTGGGTGTTGGTGTGGACGAAGCGTGCATCGCTGTTCACGAATTCCCTGCTGTGGCAGACAGTCATGTGACGATAGAGACCGTTGTAGCCCAGATGCTCATCGGTAAAGACAAGTCCCTCCGGTCCTGCTGCTCGCAGGACACGGGGGCACATCGTGTCCTCCCGACGATCGGTAATGCATTCGAGCAAACATTGCCGAGAGTCCCTCGATACTCCTCCGAGCACCCACTGTTTGCTGAACATGCTCTCATCCCATTCTGAGACGCCGGGAATACTGTGAGGCCGCAATCCCTGTACGACATGCCGAAAGATTCTGTTGAGCTTCTGTGCGGTCTTCGGATTGATGCCAAGCACCCTGCTCAGATCGGCAGCAGACATGCCAGCCCTTGTTGCAAACAGCTTCAGAGCCATTTCCCACTGGGGATCGGAGAGATGACTCCCACTCTTCACCGTGTTGGTCCTCCGCAGAAAGACTTTGGAGCAATGCGGACACTTGTAGCGCTGACGATGTCTTCGATCTTTCCCGAAACGATGCGCACCGGCCGCCCCACAAAACCGACAGAACATTGTTCTTGCAGACATAATGAGTGAAAAAGAAGAAGTGGAGGCCACATTCTCTCATTTTCACCAACTCATTTCTGGTCTACTGCCAGAGCAACAGCAAGTGATCGATGTTCTCACGGCGCATAAGCGGCGTCTGCGCCAGTGGGCTGTTTTGCCTGATACGCTTTAATGGGATGCAATGCGCATGGCCTCTTTCTGGATGTTCCGCCAGTCGAAGGGGAACCGATACGTCTCCAGTGCCCGCACAAGCGCCGCGAAGCACTTCCACGGAGAAGGGGGGTCGTAGAGGAATGCATTGCCGCGTTCCTGGTTTGGGTTATAGTTTTTAAGAGTATCGGTCAGAGGAGCAATGGGGATGGTGCCGTATTGGAGACAGAGGGAGAGTGTCGTGGCAGGCATCGGTTCAACGAGGAAAAGGGCCATATCCGCAGCGGCATACATCTTTTGTACTGCTGAAGTGTCACTCGGCACAATCGCGATGCGATTTGGTTCCTGCTCTGCGATGTGTGAAAAAGGGAGCCGAACTCTTTTGTGCCTTTTCCGAGGATGAGGAGTTCTACTGGTAGTTCCAGGAGGCCGGGGAGGAGTGCCCGCAGGAGTTTCCCTCCCTGCTCTTCAGAAAGTGCCGTTGGGAGGCACACCATGGCACGTTTGTCTTCGGGGACCCATCCCAGTTCCTCTTGCAGAGCCATCTTATTTTGCAGTTTTCTCTCAAGGCACTCTGCGCTGTAGGAAGAGATGATTTTGGGGTGAGTGTTGGAGGAATTGGTGTGCATAGGTATCTCCTTATTATAGAGGAAAACGAATTCCCCTACAACCTATCATCTATCACCTATAACCTGTTCTGGTGGAGCATCTCGTCCTCATCGATGGGCATCACCTGATGTACCGTGCGTACTGGGCGATTCCGCGCACACTTCGGACACGTTCGGGTATCCAAGTGAATGCCGTTTTCGGTATGGCATCAATGCTTCTCTCTATCCTGAAACAGGAGTCTCCGGATGCTCTTCTCCTCTGTTTCGATGCGGGGGAAGAAACATTTCGACATCAGGAAAACGCAACATACAAGGAGGGGCGGGCGGAGACCCCGGATGACTTTTATCAGCAGATTCCTCTCATTCTCGAA